>JADJJZ010000001.1 GCA_016706255.1 Bacteroidota bacterium
TTACAAACCCTCGATAATATCATTCGTACTGTCAAACAGTATGGTTTTACAATTGTTTTTTTTCGGCTAAAGTGATGAATTACTCAGGCTTATATTCCAAGGCACGCCCACTGAAAATCGAGGCTATCTCCTACCTCACCCGAATGGACCGATTAACGCGGACAGTTGTCAGGGTGCTGACGGGGAATAGGGGTTGGATGATTTTCTTAAACCCTTAGAAAAGTGACTTCCAGCAACTTAGGACGAAATTAATCAGGTTTGGATCAGGTTCCAGATGAGCTGCTTGTTGAAATTCTGCTTCCTCACAAAGTAATTCAATCAAAACACGGCTGATTCAAAAGACTTATTTCCAACTTCCGAAAGGTACTTACAGAGGATAAGACCTACTTCACAAACTGTCATTTGAATAATACGGTTCTTAGTTAAGTAAGATAAAATTTATTGGTTTTAAGTGATGGGTTTGATTCACCTTCCCATTTATCATAGCAAGTTGACAACCATAATTACTATATGGCTTATCTACGATATTACATCACTTCTTTCTAGACTCCTGATAAGCACCCGATCTAAAATTCTGATAAGCGGGTAGTTTTTTCATTTGAAGGCCCTTCCCTTCTTCATAGAAACACAGATGCCATCCTTCTTCACATCACGACTGCATCGCATCTGAGGAAGTTGCCTGTATCTAAACCGTAAACAGTATTCGGTCGCTGGAATGCATGGAAGGTTTTGGTTGTCGGATTCCATTACGAGGGTATATTGGTTGTACCTACCGTATCGTTAATCACCTTTTTCTGCCCAGTTCGTTCCAATCGAAAGGCTTTGGTATGTTCGCCCACTTCCCACTTACCACCCATGGATTTTGCCCCTGCCAGGATTTTTCTACGCAGTCTTCGAGCTCGGAGTTTATTTTACCGTTGTCATAACCATCAACCACGCAATCTTTTAAAGGCAGCATCCGGTTGCAAACAAGAGCATTGGGATAACGCTATTTGCCATTTTTGTAAGACCTTTGTACAGATGTTGGAATTTCTACTAACACTGCGCCTGTTTTATGCAGTTATAGTCTCTCGGTTGCCTGTCGCCACCAGCTTTTGTTTTATAGTCCTCAAACATGGCATTGAAATGTCCAACCACAACGAAAATCCATCATCTCCCCATCCACAACCGGGTCAAAAACGCGACCGGTGCGACAAACAACGCAATAGGTAACCATTATTTCTTCCCCAACAACATCACGAACTTGATGATGGTAGCCGATTCTTTAAGTGGGATAAGCTTTCGCCTCTCCTTTTATCTGAACCCCGACAACCAATTTTGATATTTACATCATTGATGCGCCATGTGCAAGAGCATAGCTTGTTCGGGTTGGAGGAACATCTTATCTGCACTTAACCGAAATTGGAAATAAGCGATGAGACCATAAGGAGGATTAAAACGAACATGCTGATGCCCAATTTCCAGAATCGTTTGAACCTGATAAAGCAGGTACCAGTTGCCAGATAATCAAACCGAGTAAAAGCAAACGTATCCACCAAAAGGTTACGGAGAGGAAATAGGCCATGTTGATCGGTATTCGAATACTGACTGCCGGGAAAGGCGAGTGAAATAAACGCGAAAATTTCGAGGCAAATAACAAATCATTACAACAGGAACATCCATTTTCGTTTCTTAAATTTAAGCGGGAATAAAAAAACGCCGTTGGATTTACAATCCTTTTAAAAAAACTGCGGACAAATCACCATTTGCTATCTACCTTATCTCCTACCGTTCTTCTATCTTTTACGGCATGCTGAAGGAGTTACGCATTCCAGTGACGCCATAGTTAGTGGGGCGGAAATTGTGTCCATTGAGGGAATAGATATACATAACCGGAGAAACAGGGCCGGTAAATCTATTTTATTGGGTGCTTTTGGGTTTGATTTGGGTGAGCGTGCGGAAAGCAAGGTTTTGTTTAAAGGACAAAAAATGTGTTGTTGAGGGGTGTTTGATATCATTAATTACAAGCATTAAAGGTTTTGAAAGCAACGAAATAGATTACAAAAGCAGAAACCATTATCACGCCGCGAGCTGAGCGATAACGGAAAAGTCGTGCGTTTATAAATGATTCACCGGTTAATGTGAGCACCTTGCAGTTGTTTGCAGGGAAACTTATCACCATACACCCGGCATGACACACTGGATTTGGTTAATTCCGGATTTCAGTTAACGGTTATAGATGCTTTGGCAGAATCGGAAAATTGCTGAAACTTATCAGCATTATCACGCCTGGAAAATTTGTAATAAAAAACTGGAAGAAACCGAAGCACTGGCAGCTAAAGCACTTACTGAAAAAGATTTTATAGAATTTCAAATTTGGAACTGGATAAAGCGGAGTCGGAGGATATTGATCAGGTGCAAGTGGAAGCTGACCTCCACGCAACTTAGTCATGCCAAAGAAATAAAAACGCAATTGTTTATTGAGTGTAGATACACTCGAAAATGGTCGGGGTAATATTAATGACTAGTTGCGGATGGTGATAAATCAGTTGAATAGTATATCAAAATATTTACCTGATTGAAAATTACATAAGCGTTTAGAATCTGCGAATATTGAGTTTGCGGGATGTTACGCCGCGATTTGGATGACAATAAGCTACCTCTACCATTGCCGACCCGGTTCGCAGCAAACGGAATTCAAACACAGCTGAGTATGTTGTCGGATCGATTGCAGAAGAAACACAATACGAATTCGATGGAAGAGTGTATTAGACTGCGTGGTACGCTGGGTGAAAAATTGTTAGCCTGTAGATTCTGAAGCTACAATTTTGGCGCTGCAGCAGGAAATAGATAAATTATTTTCAAAATTATCGATAGCCGCAAAACAGTTATCGGATAAACGTG
The DNA here is from genome assembly GCA_016706255.1 of Bacteroidota bacterium. Taxonomy (NCBI): domain Bacteria; kingdom Pseudomonadati; phylum Bacteroidota; species Bacteroidota bacterium. Next base: position 2,884 of record JADJJZ010000001.1, read on the forward strand.
TAAAAGCATTCGACGGGTTGGAAAAATCCGTTCACAAATTACTCGGTGAAGTTGGTATGAAGGATGCCGTTTTAAAAGTGGAACATCAATTCAGCACCGAAACACATTTATCGGAAAGAAAAAAACACCACATCCACCCAAATAACATTATTAAATCCCGATGAACGGCTTACTGAAATTGCAAAAATGCTCAGCGGGGAGAGGCCGACGAAAGCGGCGATGGAGAATGCGAAGGAGTTGTTGGGGAGGGATTTTTTGATTGATCAGAAGTAATTTTTGAATTGATCAAAATTGAAACAAGATGGATTTTTGGATTGATCAAAATTGAACAAAATTGAATCAAAATTTGATTAACCGTAGGGGCGAATCAATATTCGCCCGAACGATAGGTTAATTGATTGATTGAACAAAATTGTTTGATTGAATCAAAATTGGAATACATCGTTGGGGCGAATCAACATTCGCCCGAACGATAGGTTAATTGATTGATTGAACAAAATTGTTTGATTGAATCAAAATTGTAATTCATCGTAGGGGCGAATAAATATTCGGCAGGACAGTCAGGTTAATTGATTGAACAAAGTTGTTTGATTGGATCAAAATTGAATACATCGTAGGGGCGAATCAATATTCGCCCGGACGATATGTTTATTGATTGATTGATCAAAATTGTTTTGATTGAATCAAAATTGGAATTCATCGTAGGGGCGAGATCAATATTAGCGGGGATGATGGTTTGATTTATTGATTAATCAAAATTGATTGATTGATTGAACAAAATTGTAATTTATTATACAAAAAAAATGGCCGTTTGATAACGACCATTTTTTTGGGATTAATATTTAATCCGTTTTGACGGAAATGTTATTCTACTACAATATTTCTTGAAGACGCTTGTCCGTTGCGGAGGCGGAGGGTGTAGACGCCGGCGCTGAGGTCTTTCTTTCGATTGTGTGGGTACAATAACGGCATTTAAATTACCATTCTGGTTACTTAACTACCTGACCTGTGATATCCAGTATTCGATATTTAAATCAGTTGATGTGGTTAAATTAAATTCGATGGTTGCAGCAGTTGTTACAGGGTTAGGAGAAATTTGTAAATCATTTAATCCTGTTATGTTATCGATACTGTTTGTCCGTAATAAATTCATCGGTTGAGTATATGCTGTTTCAACTAATGGTGATTCAACACAAATGGTTCTTACAGCCATTCGTAAGCTGTTATAGTGATAAATCGGAAATGGTTATTGACGTTTGCAGCAGTTGTTGTTAGTTTGCCATATTGCATCTGCTACACAGCCTTATATTCCACTTCATACATTACCACATACACTGGCATCCATGAAAGATTTGCCGTTGTTGCAGTTACAGTTCGTCCGCTCCGCAAATTCTTAAAACCCTTGCTGTGCAAGGGTTTTTGTTTTTTTGGTCGTGCTATTGTCGAGCAGTATGGTTTTTTCCCTCAACAAATTATCTGGTGTTATTCAATATTATCTATTTTTATGATTGGTATAGCAATAAAAACCATAATTAATATAAAAATAAAACCATGAAAGAAGATTTTGAATTTAATGAAGATGCCTTGTAGAGCTTTGGAAGCAGCAGCGGATAAGATTATTGAGAAAATGGTTAAAGTAAATAACAGTCCTACAAAGTAAAGAAAGTTGGATCTGGGGTTAATTCAAAACGCCAAAGACAATGTAGCCGCTGATTTTCCAAACAAAAAAGTTTCTATTTTAATTGAACTTAATAAAAATGAATTTATATTTTCCCATAACTACGGTTATTTTACAAATCCAACATTGAAGGTATTATCCGTCAAGTCAATAAAAGATTCAACAGTTGACGAAGTTGAGCATGAAAAACAAACTATTATTATAGGTAATTTTGGAACAGGATTCCTTACAACTCACCTTTTATCTAAGGTGATAGAAATAAGCGGATTATACAAAAGAAATGAAATTTTCAAAGAACTTGTATGTTTTTCAGTAGACAGGGGTGATATTAATAAAAATATTTTGGTGGAAAGTATTCGAAACTCGTTTATTGAAGCCGACAAAAGCGTTAAAAATGCAACTGCCATTTTAAAAGAAAATATAAATTTTTCATACCCTAATACAAAATTCACATATAGAATTGATGATGATAAACTAGCACTACTTGGTATAAATGATTTATATAAATCATTACCATATACATTAATTTTTGCAGAAGGAATTGAAAAAGTAGAAATTAAATCCTCAAATGGTAATGTTAAATTTTCCATGCTAGATCAACAACCACTAGATCAACAACCGCTAAATCAACAACCGCTAAATCAAGAAATTTTTCACATTAATCAAACAGTCCCGTCCCATTATAAGGACAAACCAATAGCAGTCAATGTTCGCATCGCAATTCAAGTAAAGACAATTGAAAATAACAAAATCGCAATCATTTCTTCTGATGATAGCCTACCCCATATTTTTCTTGATTTTCCACTTGTGGGTTCAGAAAATTTCACCTTTCCAGGTGTAATAAACTATGCCTTGTTTACACCCAAAGAACAACGTGATGGAATATTTTTAGATGAAGCGGGGAAAGAAAGCGCAGAAAATCGTAAAATTATTGAAATATGTGCTTTAGCCTATTTTTAAAACTAATTAAATATGCCACTTTAAATAAATGGTCTAATTTATTTAATTTGGCTAAAACTGATATCCCTAAAATTACCGATTCATTTTCTGCATCTTGGTATAAAAGGAAATACAAATTTTATTAAGAAAAAACTTACTTGAATCTGAAGTAGTAGAAACTGAAGTAGAAACAGCTGAAGACAGCAGGATAAACCTAAAGCAAGCGCTTTTCCCTTATGCTTCTGAAACTAATTTAACCATTCTTTGGCAATTGGCAATAAAAATCCATAAAAAAAGATTGCCAAAATTAGACCATGTAAAAATTTGGCACTCAATTATTGATAGTGAATGGAAAAGTGATTTCAAAATTGATTTAAGATATGATTTAGAAAAATGGTAATTGAAATTAGCAACCAGTCAAATATTACTAATTTATCCAAATTAATACATGAAGATAAGGCTTTAACATTAATTTGGTTAAATGAAGTAATTGAATATACTTTAAAAATAATGAAAGTCCACTTTCCAAATTCATGATTATTCCCAATCAGAGTGAGAGAATTTTTATAAAAAGATATTTTCTGGAAAGACAAAAACATACCTACTGAATTAAAAGAAGTACTCAAATATACTTGATCCAAAATTGGCTTGTCAATTTATTACATAAAGATATCCACACTTTTAAGCCTCAAATTGAAAAAGATGTGAAAGATTGTAGTGATCGTATTAATACACTAATCAAAGCAAACTATGACAGTAAAAAAATCTATACTGCAATTATGTTACTTTTAGCCTTGGATCCAAGTGATGAAAGTTTGTCGATTGATAGAAAAGAAATTAGCACTTTAGTTTCCGGCTTTTATAGGAATGAAAATGAATCTAAAAGTATAGAATCATGGTCGAGTGAAACTTGGGAACAATGTGATAAGTGGATCATAATAAAATTAATAACAGACCTAGAAAAGAAATCGAATGTACCAAACCTATACAATCACTTACAAACAAACAGCTTAGATTGGCTTAACAATTTGGTGCAGGCTATATCAAAATTAGGCCTTGAAAATCACATGAATCATTATTCAATACTCCCAAATCAAAATGGTGAATTTAGATTAAAAAAAGATTTGTCCGTAGATGATAAAATCGATCTTACATTGAAGGCAATTGCGGAAGAACTAGAATTAAAATGCAAACATGATTTATTAGCCAATGAGATCAAGCTGGAATTAGATGGTAAAAAACTTACTTCGCGGGAAATCGCAAATAAAATATCTGAGAAAGTTACAAGTATTTACTCAAAGGATTTGGGGAAGGAACAGAGAAGAAAAAGTAAAAGCAGCATTTTCTTCAATTTATAAGTGGTTTTACTATAACGATGCTAATGCAAAACTTTGGTTTAGGGAATTATATGAAAAACGGTCTATTATTTTACGGTCTGAGGAGGAAAATATTGAATCAATAGAATTTGAACAACAGTTAATAAACAATCAAAATAATTATTCAAAAGAGGAAATTATTAATTTGATAAATATTGATAGACATAAAATAAAACTGTTAAAAATATTTCAGATGAAGATTTACACGGCTTAGCAATTAATAGAGAGGAATATATATTAAAGGAGGCAGATAAATTAAGGAATAAACCAGTTGAAATTATAAACCAATTAGGAATGGTTGCTTCAGCACTTTCTACATTAGCAGAAGCAGAGGAAATGAATAAATCTTCAAAGAGATTACACTTTGAAAATACTCATTTCAATACAGGGAATTGGGAGTATGTAAAAATCATTATTACCAGAGCGGTTACAAAAGTTTTACAATATTTACAAACTAATACTAGGTATCATTTTCCAGAAGAACTCGGTGTTCTAATGGTCTCTTCTCAAACACCTACAGTTATCACAGGCGCTCTTAAAGATGGCCAACCGATTAATCTAGTAATTCGGCCAGCCGATGGTAAAAAAGTTCATGTTTATTATGGTGCTGAGTTTAAAGCCTTGCTTCAAGAAAATACAGAATTTTGGATTCAAAATGGAGATGACGTTCCAGAATTACTAACTATTGGAAAAATATTGCAATACACCGAAACTGAAATAATCCTCTGTATCCAAATAGGTTAATAAACTAATTGCAATTTTATAATTACTTAAATGCAAGCACTCTACACCAAAAAAACACGCCCACAACATCCTAATCACAATAGGCTATCTCGAAAACTTACTTAAATACAACCCTGAATTTAACAATACCCTTTCACTCAATTTAAAGCCTAGTGAAAAATCGAGCATATTAACAGATTACGAATCCATAAAGTATTTAAAATTGTTAATGGGGTCAGTTGTAGAGATGCCTAAAATGAATTTCACAAAGCCGTTAACAAAATGGGAATATTTAAGGAATGCTGTGAAAACGATACAAAATATTAAGCAGGATTATCTAAATGCGATAAACACTAAACTAAATGAGAATGAAAAAATTGACATTATAAAAGGTGTTAAAGCATTTTACAAATCAGGTAATCATAGGCTATTGTTTAGCTATTCCAGTCATAATGCAACAAACGAGGATAGAATTGGCCACTATGTTGTGACTATGGCTTTTACATTGGTGGCAGCATATTTTATTAAAGCCTTTTTACCTAAAAGTGATGATAGCACTGAGGTAGTTGAAACGGTTGAGAACGAGGAGGCAAATTTAGATGAATTTTTGATGCTATTTTTGACAACCCGGAATTAGAGGAATTATTAAGTGAAACGCTTAGAAGTAAAAATGAGTCAATTCGACTAATCTATAAAGAGTTGGAAAGTATTTTACCAAACTTCACCCCACATAGAAAATATATTATAACCGGCTATATTGCTGAAGGTTTTGGGCTGTTAAGCTTTGATGACAAAGCCGAATTTAATAATTACAATTCAAAGAACCACTATTTCGAAGCACGAGTAAAAAGCCTTGTTACAAGGTGACTACGAACAAAATTTAAAAAAAATAGCGTTTTTGTTCGTAGGCACAAAGAGTATTGTTTACGTTTTCATTCGTAAGTATAATAGTAAAAATAGTAAAATCATTGCATATCAGTTTCTTTTATTAAAGTTTTATTCGTAAGATCTTTGTGAAAAATAAATGACATGAGCCAATTTTTCACAACCTTAACAAAAGATGAACTCCGGGACATGTTTCGGGAGGAAATCAATCTCCTCAAAAAAAATGAGGCAAAAGAAACCAGCCAGTTAAAAAATCAGGATGAGTTTCTCACCGTTCAAGAAGCCTGCGATTTACTCAGGATTTCAAAACCAACCTTATATAAAAGAATGGATGATGGAACCATTAATTCTAAACGAATGGGCTCCCGTATTTTGTTCAACAGGGCAGAATTAATTAACACCATTAATAAATCAGGAGGTAAATAATGGAAAACGAATTATTGATGCCAACTGAGCAAGAACCTGCAACAAATAAAAAGGTATTCACCTTAAATGAGGATAAAATAAATGCCTTTGGCGGAAGAAAGACTGCCGAGCAGGTTATTCAAAACCTACTTGCCGAAATCAAACCTGTAAATTTCCGTGAATATCTGCAATTACCGGACAATGTTAAAACTGCTCAAAAACATTATGTAGTTGGAGTTGTAAAGCGGTTGCAAGAAATTGCAGAGGAAAACAGGTGGAATCTGGCAAAAGTTTACGATTATGTATACATTTTTAATGGTTGCTATTGGCTGCAATTAGAAAAGGATGAACTAAAATCCATGTTAGGGGAAGTGGCAATGGCTATGGATATTCCTTTATATGATGCACGCCACTTCGACTTTAAAGACAAACTCTTAAAACAGTTTATGACAGATGGCGATCTAAGTCCTCCAAAAAACAAACCGGATGCAATTTTAATTAACCTAACCAACGGAACCTTTGAATTTTCTCCTACCGGCGGCAAACTTAGAGATTTCGATCCTGTAGATTTTATAACCAATCAATTGCCATTTGATTATAATCCGTCAGCAAAATGTCCATTATTTGAAAATTTTCTGAATAAGGTATTACCCGATAAAAGTTGTCAGGCAGTTTTGCAAGAATATTCCGGTTATATTTTCAGTGACTTAAATCTTGAAAAGATATTGATGTTAACCGGTTCCGGGTCAAACGGGAAAAGTGTTTTCTTTAATATTATTTGTGCCTTAGTTGGAGAAGAAAATCTACTTAACTATTCCTTGGGTATGTTTGAACATGAATATAACTCGAGCAAAATTGACCAATAAACTGCTTAATTACAGCAGTGAAAAAGGAACGGAGATAAATCCTGATACCTTAAAAACACTGGCAAGCAGAGAACCAATGCAAGCTAGAGAACCTTACGGCAAAAGTTTTACCCTGTTTCCAAAAACAAGGTTTATACTCAACACAAATGAACTTCCTAAATTAACGGAACAAACAGAAGCGTATTACCGAAGATATTTGATTTTGCCCTTTGAAACAAAAATTTCAGATGCTGAAAAGGATATTGATCTGGCAGATAAAATTATTGCAAATGAATTACCCGGCATTTTTAATTGGTTACTAATTGGAATACATCGTTTGCATACTCAAAAAAAGTTCACACATAGCGAAAAAATTGATTTTGCAATAGAAGAATACAAAAAACAATCGGACAGCGTTGCATTATTTATTGATGAAAAAGCCTTAATACCCTCAACCACTAGAAAGGAAGCAGTTGCCGAGTTATACCAAGCATATAAAGCCTTTTGCTCTGAAGATGGATATAAGGCAGTTAGTAAAAACAAATTTTCTACCCGACTTGAAAACAAAGGTTTTGAACGCGCACGACTTAACGGTGGCAGTGCAGCCTTCCTTTTAGAAACTGACTATTCCCGCGAATAAAAATCTTTAAATCTCACTTTCACTGCTTCACTCTTTCACTGCTCGCATTGTAAATGTGTGAAGCAGTGAAACAGTGAAACATCAAAAACATAAGTATTTTATGAGTATTTTACATGCAAACGTAAGCTACTACCCTTCCATCCTTGCATCCGGTTCCGGCACAAATGTGCCACTTCTCAGGATTCTTGATACACGCAAACACCAATCTGCAATTATTAATTTAAGAAACGAACCAAATCCCGAACTTCAAAAAACCCTAAAAGAAAAGCTCCCCTGTTTCACCGTTGCAGGAATTTTCAATCGCAGAACTAATAATGGCCTCATCTCCTATTCCGGCCTTGCTGCCGTTGATTTAGACAGTGTAGAAGATTACGACCCGATTTTAGTGATGCAGGAGCTCAAAAAAATCCCTTATATAGCCTATTGCGGCCTTTCATGCCGCGGAAAACGGTTGTTTTGCATTATTCCATTTCTTTGCCCGGAACTATACCGCAGGCATTACACAAGGTTAATTCGTTCATTTGAAGATATTGGCCTGCCAATGGGTGATAATTGCCATAAAACCATTTCACAGCCGAGGTTTGTATCCTACAATACGAATGAAACGCACTTTTTTAATCATGATGCTAAAAAATATCACCTTTTAGAAACTGTAAGACAGTTCCACCAAGCAACCTATACCCCTAGCAAACAGTTTAATAATTCCAAAAACGCATTTCAATGGTGTGTGGAACAAATCAATAAGCAATATTCCTTTACGGAAAATCAAAGACACAATTACATTTTACATCTGGCAAGATATTGTAATCTAAAAGGTATAATTGAAACCGAAACCCTAAAAGAAATATTAAAGTTTACAGAACAGGATTTTACTGCACGTGAAATTACTAAAATTGTAAACCACGTGTATACAGCGCACAGCAATAGTTTCAATAGCTTCCCGTTTTCCAAATAAATAGAAATTTATTCGTGTAAATATGTTTTCACCATCAATTTACTATTGAGAAATTATAATTCTTTCGTGTAAAATTGCTTACAATCGGATTTCACTCGTTAAACAAAGTAAATTTTAGTAAATAAATACAAATACATCCGATTTTACTCTGTTTACAGAAAAATACTGTATATTTTTATGAAATGGAAACTTCATCAAGATCAAAAGTATGCCGAACATGCGGCGGCCTATTTCAAGGCAGGTTGAATGCATTTTACTGTTCCAACGAATGCCGATTTGAGTTTAACAATGACTTCGCCAGAAAGCAAAAATTAGAAATCAACGGAATTTACAAAATTCTTTTAAAGAACAGACAAATCTTAAAGCGATTCTTGGAAAACGGGCAGACTGAAGTAACAAGAGGTGATCTTATAGCCAAAGGCTATAATTTCACATACCTCACCCATCAATTGAAAGCAAGTCAAAACGAAAACTATGTGTTTTGCTTTGAATATGGGCATTCAATTTCTATTAACACTTTAAAACTCGTAATGTATGACCGAATCTTTTAGTCCTATGGACTTGTCAATTCCAGCCTTGCAGGCAACCAACCTCACAACTCCACCTTTCAGACAGTCAAAAGGTAACCTTGTCCTTATTCTGGCTGTTCTGGCAGCCATAATTATTTGGTCAATACTTTATTACAAGGCCAAAAGGAAATCCGTTGAAGTCGAATCCACGGAATTTCCCTTAGAAAAGAGGTATGGCTATTAATTAGATGCTTGATTGACATATCTACTTGATAATCAACATTAATTATTCATTTACCCTTTTCTGCACCAGCTACAACAAACACTACTCCGCATCCACGGAAATCGCCTCAAATTTTTCAGAATTATGATTATATTTGACTCAAATCCAAAGCACTCACCTTTAAATATCGGGGAATGCGCCGGTTTTAATCTTTAAACCCAATCTGTATGAAAATTTCACTTGTCGCATTAATTGCATTGTTCTCTATTGCACAAAGCTGCAAAAGCCTAGATGAAACCAATCCGGAGGAAGTATTGCGTGAATACATGGAACTAAGAATTAATCAGAATCATAAGGACGCCTATGATCTAATCTCAACAGACTCTAAGAAATTCGCCACTTTAAGTGAGTTTACAAAGTATTTTGAAATTCCGGATAGTATTAAACCACAAGGTATATTAATTAAATCAATAGTAGCGGCAGATGCAAATATTAACTTACCATCATATAGACGATTTAAAATAAACGGACAACAAATTTCACATGATGGAGATTCAATTAATTACTTGTCCTATTATACTCAAAAAATGAAGATGGAAATTGGCGAGTTGTTTGGGATGCCATAATCATGCAATTAGCCGTGGGATCAACCCGAAAGAGCTATAAGCTACCTAGATAAAGCCATTGAATGCAATCCAAATGGCCCATTTGTGTATTACAAATATGGTGTCATTTTGAACGACCAAGGAAAATATGAGGAGGCGAAAGAAAAATATGAAAAGGCATTGAACTTACCCGCAATGGAAAATGGCTTGCAAAGCGGTTTATATTATGCATATTCCAAATTATGCTTGAAACAATATGAATATCAAAAAGCTAAAGAATACATATTGAAGGCACTCGAAATGGACCCGAATAATGAATATTATCATGATCTTTATAAAAGAATAAATAACCATTCGGCGGATTTAAATTGGTAATTTTCCATCCTTCTTCAATATTTTTCTAGTTTAAATCAGGGCGGGGTGGTCAATTTGACCGGCGTTTGCACGAAATACCAATAAATCCAAAAAAAATTGCGCTGAAAGGCTGATTATTACCCCAAAAATGATACTTTTGACCAATGTAGTGCAATAGTATCTTTTACTTGCGCAGATACCTTGTTTTTTCCTTAAAGTTTACTAATTATTTCAAATAAATAACTTTTAAGCTAACAACTATGAATCACACACCTAAATTCACTAATAGAAATATTAGAAATTCTTAAAAAAATCCTATACTTTATTATTAGTTTCATTTATCCTTTTTAGCTCAAACTATTGCTCTGCGCAAAGTTTCTTTAAAGATGTCCCTGGTATTGATAGCCTCGCAATTATTCAATATCAAAATGGGAATTACTCTCAAGCTGCAAAATTATACACCAATGCAATTAACATTCTTGAAAAATATTATACCGATAGCTTAGAAAATTCTGATTACCTTATTACAATAATTGCTGATTTTAGAGAATTACTTGCGGGCGTTTATTACAAAAGGGCGCTCTGTCGTTCCAACTTAGGCGATCTAAATGGAGTTGTAATAGACTGTGAAAAAGCAGAAAAATATACAATAGTTAATTATGGTCCCATTTTGTATAAAAAATGCTTGTCAAGAATACAAGATGGGCAAGATATTGGAATAACTTGTCAAGAATTAACACTAGCATACAATCTCGGGGTCTATGAAGCCTACGAACTAAAGAAGCAGGTATGCAATCTTGACAGCGAGCTCAAATCTTATGAAACACCTGGATATGAGAATTACTCGCCACAAAAAAAAGCAATTATTCAAAACAACCTTGAAAGTTTACAGGAAGCGCTCAATCTTAAAGAATGGGACAATGTAATTTACTATGGTGAAAATTTAATAAAACAAGGGTATAATAATGCAAGTTTGTATAATAATATCGGCTGGGCCTACCTACTTAAAGTAAACCCTGCAAAAGCTGAAGAATACCTTTTGCAAGGATTAGAATACGACAAATCCAACTTATATATATGGTGTAATTTAGCCCATGCGTACCTTTTACAATTAAAAATAAACGAAGCCTATAACATTTACATGAAATTTAATTCACTTTCATTGGCCAATAAAACCACATGGACTTCTATGGTTATTGACGATTTCAACGTATTAACGAGTGCTGGAATATACATACCCTACATGCGAACTATTTTAAATGAGATCAAATAATCTAAGAACCGATAGGAATTTAGTAAAGGTATAGAAAAAACTATCTAGGTGATAAAACTGTTAAGTTGATTGTTTTGAATAACTTCAAACGAAGCAATAAACTTGATTCAATTACTTTATCAGACGCCTATTGATTTAGAGTCCATAATTATTTTGACTATGGTAATAACGAAGAAGTAATTTGTGATTTATCAATTTCTATTAGTTATGACCCTAAAAATGAATTAGCCCTTTTTAACACAGCCGGCATTTACAAATCCAAAGGAGCAAAAGATTTGGCTTGTGAGGAATATAGAAAATGTGCTGATTTAGGGTACGTCACCGACAATAAAATTAATGAAGGATATTGGAGAAATTAGTAATTTGTATATTAAGTGCCTTAGCTGACTAACTAATGCCGATTTCTCCTTATATCACTTTTTAATACAAAACTAGATTTGATCATGAAGGATTATATCATTGGCTAAATCCTAACTAATTTATAATTTCGTCCTGCATAATTAAATAAATATGGGAAAGTTAAAAAAAATATCAAATACTTCTTGGAGACAATTCTTTAATGGAAACAAAAAAAACTATTCTGCTATTAAATCTCAGAATGAGGTTGCAACTTTTTGCGGATTAAGGGATAGTACAAAAAGAAAATTGAACATTAAATTTGAAGATAAATTCAACATTAATGTGACAGATATTTTTACCATTACAAGCGGGCTTGAAATATTATTGCCTAAAGCATTTCGAGATAAAATTGGAAATATCATTTTGAATAATCCGGATTCCTTTTTTACGGTTACTGTCCTTGATCTTGTTCAAAAACCATTGTTATCAAAAGATGAAAAAGAACAAGAAGTAATTCAAAAATATTTACGAAAAAAATCTAAAGCAGAAATCATCAAAGAACTTTTAAACTTAAAAGATACTGATCCCGAAGAATATACAATAAATCACAAAACCTTTAAACGCGACAATTATACTATAACGCTGATTAAGAAAATCCGTGGTTATAAATGTCAAATTTGCGGAAATTCAATCCTAAAAGAAGATGGGGATAATTATATTGAAGCTGCCCATATTATACCAAAGCATGAAAAAGGCCGAGAAAAACCAGAAAATATTATTATACTTTGTCCTAACCACCATAAGGAGTTTGACCTTGGTAACCGTCAAATTATTAGTCATACCCATAAGCAAATTGTATTCTTATTAAATGAAAATAAACATAAAATAAAACTATCAATAAAGTAAAAATAAGGAAACAGATATACAAATTTGACTACTTTCAAGTTAAACTATGATTGAATTTCTACACTGAAACCCTTATATTTACTGCTCAATTTTTCATTAATTCCAATTATTGCACACCGAAAAGCACACCAGGAAAGAAATTATTGACCTCCGCCTTAAAAAAGCCGGATGGAATACCACTGACCGGACTCAGGTGATTGAGGAATTTGACATTGTAGTTGATAATGATCGTGTAGAAGAAGGCCTAACCCCATTTGCCGGACACCAATTCAGCGACTATGTGCTACTCGGCAAAGACGGGAAACCCCTTGCCGTGGTTGAAGCCAAGAAAACTTCCGCCGATGCTGCTATTGGCAGAGAACAAGCCAAACAATATTGCAATAACATTCAGACAACTAAAGGCGGTGAACTCCCCTTCTGCTTTTACACCAACGGTCACGACATTTATTTTTGGGACTTAGATAATTACCCTCCAAAGAAAGTTCACGGATTTCCAACCCGTGATGATCTGGAACGCTACCAATACATTCGTAAGGCACGGAAAATTTTAGCCGGTGAACTCATCAACACTAAAATAGCGGGCCGGGATTATCAAATCCGGGCAATCCGTTCCGTAATGGAAGCCGTTGAGAAACGGAAACGAAAGTTTTTATTGGTGATGGCGACTGGCACTGGTAAAACCCGTGTTTGTATCGCTTTGGTGGATGCAATCATGCGGGCAGGTTGGGCGGAAAGAGTTCTGTTTTTAGTGGATATAATAGCTTTGCAAAATCAAACGCTTGATGCGTTCAAAGAATATTTGCCAAACGAACCTCGTTGGCCAAAGCAAGGAGAAAAAATTATTACAAGTGATCGCCGTATATATGTTTCAACTTATCCAACAATGTTGAATGTAATACGAAACGAACAAAATACTTTGTCACCACATTTCTTCGATTTGGTGGTTGTTGATGAAAGTCACCGGAGTATTTACAATACTTATCAGGAAATATTGGACTATTTCAATACAATTACATTAGGGTTGACTGCAACACCAACCGATGTAATTGATCACAACACTTTTCAATTATTTGAAACCGATGATGGCGTTCCAACTTTTGCATATACTTATGATGAAGCTATAAATCATATCCCTCCTTATTTAAGTGATTTTCGGGTAATGAAAATCAAAACCAAATTTCAGGACGAAGGTATTAGCAAGAGAACAATTGCATTGGAAGACCAACAGAATTTAATTCTTGAAGGAAAAGAAATTGAAGAAATAAATTTTGAAGGAACAGAGATTGAAAAGAAAGTTATCAATAGAGGAACAAACGCTTTGATAGTTCGTGAGTTCATGGAAGAATCCATCAAAGATGCAAACGGCGTATTGCCCGGTAAAACAATTTTCTTTTGCATCAGCAAAGCACATGCAAGACGAATGGAAGAAATCTTTGATTCCCTATATCCCGAATACAAAGGAGAATTAGCAAAAGTAATTGTGAGCGAAGACCCGCGGGTATATGGCAAAGGTGGTTTGCTTGACCAATTCACCAATAATGATATGCCACGTGTTGCTTTAAGCGTTGATATGCTTGATACAGGAATTGACATAAGAGAAATAACAAATCTTGTTTTTGCAAAACCTGTTTACAGCTACACAAAGTTTTGGCAGATGATAGGCCGAGGTACAAGATTGCTTGAAGCCGAAAAAATAAAACCGTGGTGCACACAAAAAGATTCTTTTCTGATTTTAGATTGTTGGGACAACTTTGAATATTTCAAACTCAATCCAAGAGGCAAAGAATTGAAACCGCAAATTCCATTGCCTGTTCGTTTATTTGGTGTTCGCCTTGACAAGATTGTAGAAGCACAAAAACGAAATAAGACAAATATTGTAGAAAAAGAAATTGAAAAACTAAAAAAACAAACTGCAAAACTTCCGCAAAACTCAGTAGTGATAATGGAAGCCAGACATGAGTTGCAAAGATTGGATGATGAAAACTTTTGGAATAATCTTTCGCAAGACAAACTTGAATATTTGGATGGAGTTGTAAAACCATTGTTCAGAACCGTTGCTGATGTTGACTTTAAAGCCATGCGATTTGAAAAAGATATTGTTGGAAATTTCTTTGGCACACTTGAGAGAGGAAAAAGATAAATTTGAAACACTGAAAGAAAGTATCATTGAAGAATTAGGCGAATTGCCGTTGAGTATAAATATAGTTGCCAAAGAAGAAGAACTCATTCGCCAGGCACAGACAAATAATTTTTGGGCAACAATTACAGAAGCAAAATTTGATGAATTGATTCAGAAACTTTCACCACTGATGAAATTTCGTGAAGCAATAACTCCCTTAGCACCTGCTAAATTTAATTTGAAAGATTTTGTAAGCGAAAAAGAATTTATAGAGTTTGGCCCCGAACACCAAGCATTGAGTGTCGCAAAATACCGTGAGTTGGTGGAGCAGAAAGTAAATGAATTGGTTTTGGGAAATCCAATTTTGCAAAAATTAAAAGGCGGCATTGAAATCTCAGAACAAGAAGCTGAGCAACTTGCAGCCGAACTGCACGACGAACATCCACACATCACCATTGATTTATTGCGAAGAGTTTACAACCACCGCAAAGCGGTGTTTTTGCAATTCATCAAACACATTTTAGGAATAGAAATTTTACAATCGTTCCCCGCAAGGAATCAGAGGAGTTTTCAATCCAAATGAGATACAAGAAATATTAAAGTTTACCGAAAAATTAATAGCAGCATAAATGTTACAGAATAACTCCACACTAAAATCACTCATCGATAAACTCTGGCAAAACTTCTGGGAAGGCGGCATTGCCAATCCGTTGACTGCCATTGAGCAAATCACCTATCTAATCTTTATGAAACGCATGGATGATTTGGAAGCAAAGCGAGAAAGAGATGCCGATTTCACAGGAGAAAAATATACTTCAAAATTTAAAGGAAAATTCAAAATTCCCGGAAGCAATGCAGAAGTAAATAAAAACGAATTGCGTTGGAGTGTTTTTAAACACAAACCTGCCGATGAAATGCTGATACATGTGCAAATGAAAGTATTTCCGTTTTTGAAAACCATTCAGGACGGAGCATCAGGCGAGGGACTTTTCACTAAGCACATGGCAAATGCAGTATTCATTATGCCGAAAGCAAGTTTGTTGGTTACAGCAATAAATATTGTAGAAGATATTTTTAAAGAAATTGAAAAAGATGCAACCGATGGCGGACATGCCTTTCAGGATATACAAGGTGACGTTTATGAAATGCTGTTGAGTGAAATTGCAAGCGCAGGAAAGAACGGACAGTTTAGGACACCACGACATATTATTAAACTTATGGCCGAATTAGTTGCACCACAATTAGGACAACACATTGCCGACCCTGCGTGCGGCACTGGTGGTTTTTTGTTGGGTGCTTACCAATATGTGTTAACAGATTTAGTGCGGCAAAAGGATAAAAAGAAATTAGAAAAAGACGAAGATGGTTTTGAACGGGCAACCATGAGTGCAGCACTTACCGAAAAAGTAAAAAATATTTTAGATAAAAGTTTTACGGGTTATGATATTGACACCACAATGGTGCGTTTGGGTTTAATGAATATGATGATGCACGGCATTGACGAACCACAGATAGATTACAAAGACACACTTAGCAAAAGTTACAATGAAGATAACCGCTATGATGTGGTGATGGCCAACCCACCATTCACCGGCAACATTGACAAAGGCGATATAAACGAAGGATTTAAATTGCCAACAACAAAAACAGAATTACTTTTTGTTGAGCGTATATTTAAAATGCTGAAAATGGGAGGCACAGCCGCCGTAATTGTGCCAAGCGGTGTGATACAAAACAGTGGAAAAGCATTTGAAGCATTGCGAAAAATGCTGATTGAAAAAACAGAACTGAAAGCCGTAATTGCTATGCCAAGCGGAGTGTTTAAACCATATGCAGGCGTCAGCACTGCCATTTTTTTTTACAAAGGGTGGTGAAACAAATAATGTTTGGTTTTATGATATGCAAGCAGACGGTTATACATTGGATGATAAACGAAACAAAATCACCGACAGCGATTTGCCAGAAATTGTTCAACGCTACAAAACACGAAATATAAAAACCGACACTGACAGAAAACAGAAATATTTTTTTGTTTCAAAAAAAGAAATCGTTGGCAACACATACGATTTGAACTTAAGCACATATAAGATTGAACAATACACAGAAGTAATTTATGAAAAACCGAAATCAATTATTACCCAACTGGAAAAAATCGAAATTAAAATTCAAAAAGGACTATCAGAACTCAAAGAATTAGTATGATGAAATTTGAAACAAAATATTTAAGTGACGTTGTATTCTTTCAGGAAGGTCCTGGTGTTAGAAAATTTCAATTCAGACAGGAAGGTGTGAAACTTTTGAATGTTGGGAATATAAATAAAGGGAAATTAACAACCTCAACAACAAAGCTATATATTTCCAATGAAGAAGCATATGGCAAATACAAGCATTTTTTAGTAGATGAAGGCGATTTGTTAATTGCAAGTTCCGGTATTGTGGTTGACTATTTTCACAATAAAATTGCTTATGCAAAAAAGGAAGATTTGCCTTTATGTTTGAACACAAGCACAATTAGGTTCAAGACAATAAATAATAAACAATTTCATCTTGACTATTTAAAATTTTATCTTAAAACAAACCATTTTAAAATCAGTTACGAAAGTTAATTACTGGTGCAGCTCAATTAAATTTCCGGGCCTTCTCATTTGAAAAAAAAATAATTCTTCCAGATCCTTCACTACAAGACCAAATCAAAATAGCCAACATTCTAAGTAAAGCCGAAACACTTATTGAGCAACGCAAACAAAGCATTGGGTTACTTGATAAATTTTTGGAAAGCACTTTTTTGGAAATGTTTGGAGAACCTGTAAGAAATGATAAAAGTTGGAAATTGGAGAAGCTAGGATTAATAACCTCAATGAAATCAGGTCAATTTGTTGCAGCCTCTGATATTGAATCTGATTTCAGTAGCGAATTATATCCTTGTTATGGAGGAAATGGTTTAAGAGGTTATACAAAAACTTATACTCATAACGGTGAATTTGTGTTGATAGGAAGACAAGGTGCATTATGCGGTAATGTAAAAGTTGCTAAAGGAAAGTTTCATGCAACTGAACATGCAGTAGTTTGTGCTCAAATAATGAATTATGAAACATCATGGCTTTATTATCTTTTATACATAATCAATCTTAATAAATATGCAACAGGTGTAGCCCAGCCCGGTCTTGCAGTAGGCAAGTTAGAACAAATTGAAATAATATTTCCACCGATAGAAATCCAAAACCAATTCGCCTCCATTGTAACCAAAACTGAAACACTGAAAGAGCAATACAAAAACAGTTTGCAGGAGTTGGAAAATTTGTATGAAAGTTTGAGTCAAAAAGCGTTCAATGGTAAATTAAATATCAAATAAAAAAACTATTATGGCCGAGAATATAAGATTCAGTACCAATGAAATTCAGAACATGCAACTTAAATTTGAAGAGTTAGCGTTGATTTTTGAAAAAAACAATTTTGAATACATGTTTTACAAATCACACCCATTGAGATATTTAAGGAATTATGGAATAACAATAATAGGTTATATAACCAATGATGTTGACAAAAACAATACAAAGAAATATGTTCGTCAAACAGGAAACATTTTAAAGCATGAACCTATTTTCAATAGATGCACATGGTGTAAAGTAATTTCACTTACAGTTATTTACGCTATATGCGGTAAAGCGAGGTTAACGATTGATGTATTTTGGGGACTAAGTGAAGGCATACAAGAAGCTGTTCAAAATTTGTTTAACAATTCAAATAATCTTACAAATATCATCAACGAATTCTTTACAAGTTTTAGCAAATTTTTAAGTCCCTACGAATTTGCTAAATTATTGTGCGCTCAATTAGGTTATTGTCAATTTTAAAATAAAATCAGAGTGAAAACAATAATTAAACCTTACATAATTGAACAGTATTTTAACGAGATACCGAGTGAACTGACTAATAGTTCGAATAAAAAAAAGGCACTTTTAACATGGGAATGGACGAAATTATTTCCGGATGAAGCCGGAACCTATCTTGTATTTGAAAATGATAAATTAAAATATGTTGGGGAGACAGGTAATATTAAAGGCAGAATTGCTGATTTGTTAAATACAAAGAATCACACCTTAAGACGAACTTTGGGTGAGACTTATTTTTCAAATGTAAAAGGCTATGCAATGGCGAGTTCCCAAAAATCATTTGTACCTGATATTGAATTACAATTAAATAATTTTATCAAAATGAACTTGACAATTTCTTGGCAGACGTTGGAAATTGGGCGAAAAGAATTTGAAGAATGGGTGATTGAAAAGCACACAGATACCGTTTTTTATAATAAGCGTAAAAAGAAAATCCACTAAAAGATAATGCACAATCAAACCTATTATTAATTATGAACAATGATTTCCTTTTAGGCATATTTGCCGCACTTTTAAGCACCTACTTAACTTCACGATTTAAATTGGCTTATGATTTAAACAGAGCAAGAATTGCCTTACTTGGATATATGGATACCTTAATTTTAAGCAGCATTAATACATACAATAACCAATGTAATAAAGTGATAGAATATGTGCTTAATTTTGGAACAGAAAAAGGTAAAAGCATAAAGTATAACCACTTGCCCACATTAAATGCTGACTATTTTAAAAGTTTTGACATTACAACACTTCGAAAAGTAATACAGGCAGACTCTATTTTAGGCAAATTTATAAATATGCAATCATCGATCAATTATCTCCAAAATCCTTCTCCTTTTGAATTAGTAATGGAATTTCGAAGCAAAATGAACGAACACAAAGAGAAATATCACGAAAATGATTCAATTGATTTATTTAATAAATGCCAAGTCGTAATATCGTTAAAAGATGATTTAGAAACAGCACTACAATTTAAAGTAGAAGCGACTGTAGAAATGAAACGAGAACTGGAAGAAGTTACTAAATATCTAAACGGCAATTCCTTGAGTTGGATATTTATTTATGGGTTTTACAAAAAATCAATCTAATTTTTTATGAAAACGTTTTTAAAAAGCATTCGAAGACATTCTGATTTATTTCTTATTAATGGATTGGGACTTTTAATTGCGGGAATTATATACTGTGGGTCGAATCATAACTCGGACTTGTTTTTAGGAACTCTGGCAACAGCTATTTCCTTATCACTCGGATACAGGTCATATAAAATTGAAGATCATAAAATCTTCAAAGAATTGTTTGAATCGTTTAATAATAAATACGATGAAAAATTCAATGATAAATTAAATGGATTGGAGTCTGAATTGACAAATGAATTAATTGCAGATTATTTAAATTTTTGCGCCGAGGAATATCTTTGGTATAAAAAGAAAAGAATAGATGAGGACGTTTGGACTGCATGGAAAGCCGGAATGGAATTTCATTTTAAAAAATCAAAAATTAGAAAAATAATCGATGAAGAATTAAAATCACCTGATTCCTACTATGGCCTTTTTGACACAATAAATTTAATCCCCAATAATTGAAATAAAACTGCCTATGACTCGAATTACATCTATACTGTGCTGTTTTTGTTCAATTTTGTTTACAATATCATGTAGTGATAACAAGGAGTCTGTCAATCCTTCAGATGAACGGAGCATAATTAAGGTTAGTCCATCTATTTCATTAGAAAAAGATACTATATTCTTATCCTATATACATGGAATAAATAAGCAACAATTTGCAATAACAACTCAAAACCTCGAAGATTCCGGAATTATTAATAAGAACTGTTATAACTTTTATTTAGGCACTGATGAAAATGATTATTTTTCTTCTGAAATAGATGGACAATTCTCCAATGAACCAAATGAAAAACTAAATTTAATTACCTTGACCCTTATCGGGGACAAGATTGCAAATAAGGCCAGCGAAGACTTAACTTTGATGAGAGACTTTAATAAGGAAACCATTTTTTACTTTGATTCAAATAAAGTAACCAAGCTGATAAATTTATATAATTCAAAATATGGTAAACCGGCGGTACGTGTTGAAACTGAAGATTGGCATACAATTAGTGATTTAAAAAACTCAAGCAATGTTGATGAGGGATTTAAACCTAGTCCTATAAAATGTACAAAAAAAATCTATACCTACGAAAGTGCTGGAAAACACATTGAAATTCTTACATATAAATATACAACTCGGACAAATAATAATTATTCAGATGAATACCGTTTAATTTCAATAACCTACCAATCATTAAAATATTATCGACAAAATGAAAAACACAATTTAGAAACTAAGGATAGCATTGTAAATAGTATTAAAGAAAAATTAAAAAAACCTCGGATCAAATTTGATTTTATGTTTATATATTCTTACTACTGGACTAATTAAATCAATAACTCATAGGTCAGAAATCGCCATTTTCTCCCAATACTTCATCATCTCTCCTGCCGCCATCTCTCATCCACTTTAATATACTCCAAAAAGGCCTTTTCGGTCTTATGTCCACTAATTTTTCTAATTAGTAGATACAGCAATACCCTTCAAAAGCTGAATGGTGCGAAATGACAACCTTCAGGCTTGTGTTGAAATCTGATCAAATAAACTTATTAGTCGCTAGATTGCATGGCAAGATAATAGAAAAACTATTGAGCTATAATTATTGACTTTGTGATATTTATACCAGACGACTGAAACCTAATGATATACATTCCTGGTTGAATGTTTTCTAAGTTCAACACTGTGTTTCCCGACAACCCATTAAAAGCTCTAACCATAGCACCATAATTATCAATTAACACTGCATCAAATTGTGCGCCTAAATCCCCTCTGATTGTCAATTGACCATTGTAAACAGGGTTAGGATATAAACTGAAATAATCCTCAGTAATTATATTATTTGCACTCGTCCCTGTCACGACCGACAAAAGGGCCGCCTCTGTAGTGTCGTTGCAAGTCATAGAATATATCACGCAACGAAACTTCTGATTATTATTCGCCATGGTAACACTTGTAACTATCAAAGTGTCATTATTTACACCAAAGTATTTACCGGCATCTGATAGTAGAACAAATCCAAATCCCATATCTGATTCCCATTGGAAGGTCCCTTCCGGATCATTTGAGGCACATGTGAACTGGACGTCAGCACCAACTGAAGATTCCAGATCAATTGGGCTTTCAGTAATCTCAAGGTCACAACTTAGGTATAGTTGGTTTACTTCTAAATTCGAAAGCGGTCTCTCCCATATCCCAATATCATCAATGAAACCATTGAAATTGGCATTAATATCAGGCAAACAGTTACTTTCACCTATTAAAATCGGTAGTCCCGTGTTGGTATATGCACCAGCTGGGTAATCAATTTGATCTAATACAGAACCGTTCAAATAATATATTAATTTGCCTATACTTTCATTACGCACAATTACAATATGAAACCAGTTGCCAACTTCATTTATATCGTCAGGAATAATAAAATAGTCCGCACCTGTCATACCATATCTTATATTCAATTTGTTCTCAGAGTAGTATATAGACCAATCGTTGTCCGTGCCGCAAAATCTCTATCAATTAAATAGCCCGGATCAGCACTTTGCGGGTTAAACCAAAAACTAATAGAAAAATCATTAGTTATTTCTTCGTTACCTGCGAGGCTAATAAAATCGTCAACCCCATCACAACTGTAGGCACTATTGGATACACCGTTTCGATCGTTAACAAGGTTTGCGCCATAAACAATTCCATTATTATCATTAATGCTTTCATCGTTAGCATTGCCATTAAACGGATACCAAGAAACCAGACCTGCAATTGGCACATAACCGGGGACTTGACTCTAAAGAATTAAAACAAAATAAAACAGTCCAATGATAAAAAAAAGCACTTTTAAGATTTTTCGTATGAATTCATTTTTTTAAAATAAATATGATTATATCTATTGCTAAAATATTAGTGATTAATTGCAAAACATTTGACCGCTAAGATAATAAAAAGATAGTTAAAGAACTAGAAGGTCACTGGCTACTGTGCTTGAATAGGAATATTAGCTGATAAGTCCCAATACTTTATCATCTCCTTCGCTCCTAACTCCTGATCCACCTTTATATACTCCAAAAACGCTTTCTCAGTCTTATGACCACTTATTTTCCGGATTAGAATAGGTGGAACACCTCTCAAAAATTGATTTGTACAAAAAGAACGTCTACATGTGTGCGAAGCAATCATTTCCCATTTTTCGTATACCGCTTCCGTTGTTTTCGTTCCCTTTTTAGCAGGGACTACCACTTGTGATGTAAACCCCGCAAGTTTCATTATTTCCTTAATTTGCCTGTTAAAGTATTGATTGGTGATTTGGAAAACACCATAATCCTCATATTTGCTTAAAACTGTTCGTAGACGTTCTGAAATTGGAATAACAACCCTGTCCTGTGTTTTTAAGGTAGTAATTCGTATCATTTTGTCGCTGAGATGATCTTTTGTTAATCGGGAATAATCGGAAAACCGCAGCCCGGTTTCGCAGCCAATCATAAACAGGTCGCGTATAATTTCTTTTTCCGGTTTGTTACTTAGGTCGAATTTAATCAGTGTATCCAGTTCCTCTTCCTCGAGATATACATTAAAAGTCTTCTCTCCCATTTTCTTCATAAAGGATAAATCAATAAACGGAATAATTTCCCGGCGCATGCAGTTGTTGAGGAAGGTTTTTAGGTTCTTGTCTTGTTTCCCAACTGAGTTTGGCTTTAGACCACTACCACCGTTAGCGTTTTTCGCATTAATACGCAGGTAATCATTAAAATTATCATAGGTTTCAGCCTTTGTAATGGTTGTAAATGTTACCTTGGTTTTACTAAAGGCCTCAAATTCCATTAAATGTCGCTTCAGTGCGTTATAATCAGTAATTAACCCGGCACTAACCCTTGAACGTGCAGTATCTACATAACGGTCAAAAACCTCATAAAATCCGTAACCTTTTGGCGTTTCAGTTAATACCTCGGTGTGAAATTTTTCAATAACAAATGGAATGGTAGCATCAACCTTATTGAGAATTGCATCATCAATAATTGTTTCTAGCCTCAGCTTCAAGGTATTTACAAATTTATTAATTGCCTCAGCGTTTGGATGAGATCGCTTTACCCTTCCCTTTTCGCCATCCCAATAAGCAGGCTCAACACTCTTTCCGGTATTGAGCAAAGTTCGTTTTGTACGGTCATAGGAGAATTGAAAATAAATTGGCGTAGTGCCATCTGCTTTTGTGCTTTTACCTTTAGTAATAACTTTAATCGTTTTCATAGTTGTCGAGCATTTGTCGAGCAAATATAGGTAAAAAGCAATTAAAACTACTTAATGAAAAGGCAATTAAATTTCATAATTTACTGATTGTCAGTATATTTAGTAAAATAAGGTAAAGGCGAATAAAGTTAGTTCGAGTCCCGGTTGTAATTGAAACCGGTTTGCTGCAAGTGATAGTAATATTTGCACCGTTGTCTGTTCCAACTAATGTGAAATCAGGATCAAAAGCAACAGCACGCATTCTGTAATTTGTTCCATTTACGGTTGTTGCAGGAATGGTGCAAGCTACAACACCTGTTAGAGCAGTAGTTGCGAGACTGCCAATGTCAACCGATCCAGCAAAACTGCCTGTTTCATCACTTAATTGAATCGTAAATATGTTACCCGGATTGTAAGTTCCGGTTGCAGAATACGACACATTTAAATCTTCATCAGGACAATAAACCAGTTCAGGAACATTTATATTTAATGAAGGTGCGATGTAATCATATAAATCGCTTTTCCATACACTGCGGCCATATGTTGCTGCGTATATTTTATATTCAGCATAATCAATTTCCAATTCATGTACCATTACATTTGGTAAACCGGTCATATAAGGTTCCCAATCGCCTGAAATATCATCCATGTAAATACACCTAAATCGGTACCTACATATAACCGATTTGTTTCGCTCACATTTTCATAAACAATGGTATTTACCGGAACGTTTGGTAAGCTGCCGGAAATATTTGTCCATGTGCTACCGCCATTACTTGAAAAATATACTTTATTGCCATCATCATAACCACTTAAAGCAACATAAACATGTTCCGGATTTTCATCGCTGACAGCAATAAAATTAAATCCGATTCCACCTGTAGGTAAACCAGAAGTTATATTCGTCCAGTTAATACCACCGTCGGTTGAAACTTTTATACGTTGTAAAGCACAAGCATAAACATAATTGGTATTAGAAGGTGCAACGGCAATTTCAAAAACTTCTCCGGATAATCCGGCAGCAGAAGTTGACCATGAAGTTCCGCCATTGGTAGATTTTTGAATTGAACCGGATGATGTACCATAATACATGGTAAGATGATCAACAGGGTCCATAACGAAAGGCGTAAGCCATCCGCCGCCGGCTACAGGTAAATCAGTCCAGGAAAGACCACCATTGGTTGTCCGTGAAACATAACCATACTGATAAGAAGCATACATGCGGTCTTCATCAGTATAGTCGATTATAACGCCCATACCATCGCCACCTTGAACGCGTTCCCATTCGCTGCCATCCCACAAATTACATCCATTATCCTGCCATCCGCCTAAAACCATATCATTAACGGTAAAAGCCGGAGAAATACGGTAAATCTGAGCCACTTTCAGGCCTTCACTGATGTCTGTCCAGGTTTCACCTTTATCAGTTGATTTGAACACACCACCATCATTACAAGCATACACCACATTTTCATTTTGCGGGTCGCAGGTTAATCCTTTTTGGTCGGCATGCACATAATCGCTGCCGCCCCAGCCTGACCAATCCGATTTTCTGGACCAAGATGAACCACTGTTTGTAGAACGGGCTATATCAAGTCCACCTGTAAACACAAGTGCTTCATTAACAGGTGAAACACCTAATACGTTATCGTAATATCCATAATAAGAATTGGTTCCGCCGCCAATAGTATTGCTGGTCCAGGTGCCACCACCATCAGAACTTTTTTTAATTTGTGCATCAGGCCCAAACACATAAATTACGTTTGGATTGTCAGCAGTAGTTTCAATCGACATCCTGTCATCTGTTCCATAAAGATTATCTTCCAAAACAGTCCAGGTTGACCCTGCATTGTCTGAAACCAAAACATCTCTGTCGCCGACAGCATAAATTGTATTATTATCTGTTGTTTTAAATGCAAAATCGTAACAATGTGCTGCAGATACACTTGACCAGGTATCTCCCCCATCGGTAGTTCTGAAAATGCCATCTCTTGTAGCAGCCAATAATATATTGGTGTTTTCAGGATGCACAATTAAACGTTGTATGATTAACAGGTCAGATTGTATATAACTCAAACCGGTAGGTAACCAGGTTAAACCGCCATCCACAGATTTTAAAACGCCGGCAGAGTAAACACCGCCCCAAAAATCCTGATCCGCTTGCCAGGTAGCTTCATAACCGTAACCATCACCTGTTGCGATATAAATGATATCATTGTTTGTCGGGTCTACGGCAACGTCGGCAATGCCGGTTACCGGAATATTATCGGTAAGTGGCACCCATGTTCCACCAAGGTCCGGTGAACGCCATAAGCCGCCGCCTGCAGTTCCTGCATAAAGGGTATTTTCGTCAACAGGGTCAATCATAATCACATTCACGCGACCTACTCCCCCACCTGATCCGGGCACTTCTGCCGTTCCAACCGGTGTCCAGTTGGCAGCTCTTTCACCCGCAGCAAATCCGGAAGGATGTGTCTTGAGATAATTGTCATATTCCTTAAATAAAATACCAGGTAACGGGTAGTTACCATTTTCATCAACACGGGTTTTCATCATATAATCCCAGCGATTGAACTTGGAACGCAAGTCGTCAGATTCAATTTCCAGTCCCAACAAACCACTCTCCACCTCCAACGAATTCAGGTAGTTGAGGTAGTTTTCACGAACGGTGTAATAGTTGGGTGAATTTTGTAATACAGGTTTGTCTTTCTTCACCTGAGGCGGTGCCTGAGCAAAGAGAAACTGTGTGGTAGCAAGGGTGAGGAGTAAGGAATAGATTTTTTTCATGTTTGAAATATAAAAATTTTACTAAAGTTAATCTGAAAAAACGGGTTTAGAAAGTATGTCGTTCCAAAATGACATATTTCTGAACAAATGTTAAAAGTTGCCCAATAGTTATTAACAGGATATCAGGCCACCAAATTTTCACTAAAACAGCCGAAAACGAATATAGTTTACAAATCTGCTCCGATTACTCAATTACTAAAGGAACAGCATAAACTGCATTATCCGATTTAAAATTAATGGAATATATACCTGCACTCAAATCGTTTTTTTCAATTATAAATTGATGTGGACCGGCATTTAAATTGCCATTAAAAATGTTGCGTATTGCTTTACCTGAAATATCTACTAAAGTAATTTGTAACACTACCGGATTTAGTAATTCAAATTCAAGATTACTTTGACTGGTAAGTGGATTTGGTGAAATTAATAACGATGATAATCCTAAAGGTAAAATACCACTATTTGTAGCAGTAATAAATGTTATAGTATCTGCATTTTCAGTTGTAACATAGGGCAATTCAGAACAAATTGTTTTAACTGTCCATTCATAATTGGTTGCAGGTGTTAAACCTATTACTGTTGTAAATGTTGAAGTTGTTGTTGTTGTTAACCATGTTGCATCAAGTATTGGTTTATATTGCACTTCATACGCTGCTGCACATGCTGAACCACTCCATTGCAAATTGGCTGAAGTGGCAGTCACTATTGCTGTTACAGGCAATGAAGGTTTATCGCAAATAATACTAATATCACTGCCATTGTCAATACTCATAACAACGGGTGAACTACTTTTTACACGCATTCTATATGCTGTTCCATTTATTATTTCAGCAGGAATTACGCAACTGATAACGCCGGTTAAATCGGTTGAAATAAAACTGCCTATTATTGTTGGTGTAATAAATGCACCTGTCGCATCACTTAATTCCACTGTATAAATATTATCGGGTAAATATTCACCAAAAGCTGAATACGAAACATTTAATGTTTCACCCGGACATAAGGATAAATCGGCAACAGTTATTGATAATGTTGGTGCTGTTACATCATAATAATCAGACATCCATACACCGCGACCGTACGTTGCAGCATAAATTTTACTGTTGGTAGGATTTAACGTTAATTCATGCACCATCACATTCGGTAAGCCCGACATAAATGCCTGCCAGTCGGCTTCATCATCATCTTTTGTAAACACACCAAAATCAGTTCCGATATATAATCTGTTAGAAGTAGAATTTTTTTCAAATAAAATAGTATTTACCGGCACATTGGGTAAGGTTCCTGAAATATTTGTCCAGGTATTACCTGCATCATTTGAAAAATACACTTTATTACCATCACTATAGCCACTTAAGGCTACCCAAATCAAAGAAGGATCGCTATCACTAACTGCCATATAATTAAAACAAATTCCTGCTGTTGGCAAACCTGCTGTTATATTGGTCCAGTTTATTCCACCATCAAACGAGCGACAAACATTTTGAAATGCAGAAGCATAAACATAATTGGTATTAGAAGGTGCTACAATAATATCAGTAACGGTTCCACCCAAAGTTGTTGAATGGTCGTCCCATGAACTGCCACCATCATCCGATTTTTTTATGATGCCGGTTTCTGTTCCATAATACATGATTAAATGATTAACAGGATCCATTTCATAAGGTGTTAACCACCCTCCTTCACCGGGATTAATTAAGTAGGTCCATGTATCTCCAAAATTGGTAGAACGTGTTAATTTGCCATAAGGATATGATGCATATAAACGATTGTCGTTGGTATAATCAATTGCTACATCCATTCCATCACCACTCTGCACACGATCCCATGATGAGCCATCCCATAATATAGTCCCGCAATCCTGATATCCGCATAAAACATAATCGGGATGTAAAGGAGATGACGCAACGCGATAAATTTGAGCAATGCGCAAACCGGCGCTGATATTTGTCCATGTTGCTCCTTTATCCGTAGTTTTATAAATCCCACCATCAGTACATGTATACACCACATTTACATTTGTCGGATCAAATAAAAATCCTTTTGTATCTGAATGCACATAATTATCATCTCCATATCCGTCCCAGGTAGAAATTAACGACCATGAAGAAGCGCCATTTGTTGAACGAACAATTTCCACACCACCGGAAAACACCAAATTTGCATTTAAGGGTGAAACGCCCAATGCTGTATCCCAGTAACCATAATAGGTATTGAGATAACCCGGAATACTCAAATTGATCCAGGTATCTCCACCATTAATACTTTTTTTAATTTCACTATCCGGTCCGAAAATATAAATAACATCAGGATCATCCGGAGTGGTTTCAATCGACATTCTTGAATCAACATCGATTAAATCGTTTGCTTCAACAGTCCATGTTAAACCTGCATCTAAAGAAACCAAAAAATCTTTATCGCCAACAGCATAAATAATATTTGGATCGGCACCATTAAATGCCATATCGTAACAATGTGCAGATTCAACCAGAGTCCATGTGTCACCACCATTATCCGTACGATAAATTCCTGCTCTGGTGGCTGCTAGTAAAACGGCAGTATTATCAGGATGAATCAATAATTTCTGAATAATAATTTTGTCTTCTTGTAAATAACTTAATCCGGTTGGCAGCCAGGTCGCCCCATGGTCAACAGATTTAAATACACCTCCGGAATACAATCCACCCCAAAAATCCTGATCAGGATACCAGGTTGCTTCATAGCCATAACCATCACCTGTTGCAATATAAATGATATCGTTGTTGGTCGGATCAATAGCAATATCGGCAATTCCGGTTACAGGTATATTATCACTCAGTGGCATCCAGGTACCGCCTAAGTCAGGTGTGCGCCATAATCCGCCGTCTGCACTGCCGGCGTAAATCGTATTTGCATCCATCGGGTCAAAAACCATCACATTAATGCGACCAACAGCACCTCCGGACGTTGGTACTTCTGCATTACCTACAGGCTCCCAGTTTCCTGCGCGATTACCGCTGTTAGCGGTACTAGGGTGACTTTTTTGCCAGGCATCAAACTCGCGAAAAATAACTCCCGGGCTAGGGTATTCGCCATTTGGACTCACTCTCGATTGCATGAGGTAATCCCAACGCATATATTTCGCCCATAAGTCATCAGATTCTGCTTCGATACCCAACAATTCACTTTCCATTTCGAGGTTGTAGATATATTCCGTAAACCCGGCTTTTACATCATAATAGTTAGGTGAATTTTCCATTGCCGGCCAAACCTTTTTTTGATCGGTGGCGGTTTGACTATACAGTAGCCCTGCAGAAATCAGCAGGTAGCAGGTGGTAATTATGTGTTTCATAGTGGAATTTTACCTAAAATTAAATAAAATTGAAATTCTGAGCGGTTTTTAGGTAAGAAATTAGTGGAAAAAGCATTGTCCTTTTACATTATTACAAGGCGAAATGCCTTAAACCCAAGGATTCTCACATTTTAACAAACTATCACATTTTTTCGGTGACGCTTTAATATCTTCGCAACAATTGACAATCATTTTTAAATAAAATACTTACTGATGAAACAATTTTTTATTGCCGGTTTATTGTTGCTTTCGAGTTTTGGTTTAAGGGCAGATGAAGGTATGTGGCTCCCCATTTTACTGGAGCAATTGAATATTGACGATATGCGTGCAAATGGATTTAAACTAACTGCGGAAGACATCTATTCTGTAAACAAAAGCAGCATGAAAGATGCAGTTGTGTTATTTGGGGGTGGATGTACAGGTGCGGTTATTTCAAATGAAGGATTAATTGTAACCAATCATCACTGCGGATTTTCATCGATAAATAATCTGAGCTCACTTGAAAATAATTATTTGCGTGACGGATTTTGGGCAAAAAATAAAGACGAAGAAATTCCCGCTCCGGGACTTACCGTTACATTTATTATCAGCATGTTTAATGTAACAGATAGTATTGTTCCTTACCTAAATAATAGTATGGATGAAGCAACAAGAAATGCTACTATCAAACAACTCTCTGCTAATCTGGAAAAACAATATAAAAAAGGCACACATTACGAAGCAACTGTGCGCGCATTTTTTTATGGTAATGAATTTTATTTATTCCTGACTGAAACGTTTAAAGATATTAGGTTAGTTGGTGCGCCGCCTTCAAGTGTGGGCAATTTTGGGGGCGAGACGGACAACTGGGTTTGGCCGCGACATACAGGCGATTTCAGCATGTTCAGAATATATGCAGGTGCAGATAATAAACCGGCAAATTATGATGCTAATAATATTCCCTTTAAACCTAGATATGCATTCCCTATTTCATTAAAAGATGTAAAGGAAAATGATTTTACAATGGTATATGGTTTTCCGGGAAGAACACAAGAATATTTAACATCTTATGCTGTAGACCTTACGATAAATACAACCAATCCGAACCGAATTAATTGCCGTGACCAGCGACTGGAAATTATTAATAAATACATGGTAGGCAACGATACAGTTACACTTAAATATGCATCAAAAGTTCGTGGTTTAGCCAATGCCTATAAAAAATGGAAAGGCGAAATGATTGGATTAAAATTAAATGATGCTGTTACCGAAAAACAAACTTATGAAAAACGTTTTCAGCAATGGGCAAATACACATGAAGGTAAAGATTACCGCAATTTATTAAGTGAAATGGAATCTGCTTATACCGATTATAAAAAATATGCTGAACTCATCGATTATACTACCGAAGCATTTTATGGCGTAGAATTACTCAACTTTTCAGGTAATTATAAAAAAGTTGCAAACTTGCTGGCAACAGACACCGTAACTGATGAAGATGTAAAAAAAGAAGCAACAACATTATTGTCAAACGCAAATGGTTTTTATCAAAAATATGATGCACGTATTGATAAAGAAATATTTTCTACGATGCTAAAACTCTATGCTGAACATGTGGACCCGTCGTTACAATCTGTTTATTTTAAAAATGAATTAATTAAATATAAAAATAATTACACAGCATGGGCAAATGCGGTATTTAGTAAATCGGTTTTTGCCGACCAGAAAAAATTAAATAAAGCACTGTCAAATTTGAACGTTAAAAAAGCAAAAAAACTGCTTAACGACCCTGCTTATAAATTGTATTTTGAAGTATCTACTCAATATGAAGCACAATTTAAATCTGCCATCAATCCATTAAATGAAAAAATAAATATGCTAATGCGTAAATATATGCAGGCGCAACGACTGATGGAGCCGGATAGAGATTTTTATCCTGATGCAAATTCAACCTTGCGTGTTGCGTACGGTAATGTGAGTGGCTACACAGCTAAAGATGCTGTATATTATACATATAAAACAACTGACGCAGGTATTGAAGAAAAATATATTCCAGGCAACGAAGATTTTGATGCACCTGCAGGTTTAATTGCCTTGTTAAATAAAAATGATTTTGGGAGGTATAGTAACGATGCAGGCGAGTTACCAATTGCTTTTATTGCAACAAATCATACCACCGGCGGAAATAGCGGAAGCCCTGTAATTAATGCTAATGGAGAGCTTATTGGATTAAACTACGACAGGGTTTGGGAAGGCACAATGAGTGATATTAAATTTGACCCGGACAGATGTAGAAATATCAGTTTAGATATGCATTATTTATTATTTATCATAGATAAATACGGACAAGCATCAAATATTATCAACGAATTAAAAATTATTGAATAAACTCAACTTCTAGCATAAAAAAAATACTCAGTTTCGGCTGAGTATTTTTTTTATTGGTAATTTATTTTTATTTATCTACTTCAATAATCATTAACACAGCTTCCTGTCCGCTCAGTGAAGTGTCGAATCCTATTGTTTCACCTTGCGAAAAACTAATATTCGATTTTAAGGTATTACCTAATACGGTACGTAATTTCTGTTCGTAAGAACCTGATTGTTTATTTACGTTTGCATTAATTGTTTTGTAATCGATTGGTTGTTTGGTAACTAAAATTGCCATGTAATCCTTATTACCAATATTGTCTACTTCCATGCTATAATCTTTTGGAAATAATCGTGTTCCGGTGATTCCACAATACGGTGAATGTTTTTCGGTATAAGGGAATAAAACGGCACACTGACTATTTTCATCGGTTGCAAAAACATAAGTATAACATTCATTTGAATTAGTTACTTCAACCTTAAATTTTGTTCCCTTTTTAACCGGCGATTTTGTTACAAATACACCATTACCTTTTTGAGATAATGGAATTTTACGCTGATTACTATTATCCACCAAACCAAACTGGATATTTAGGTTGTTTCCGGTTGGTTTATCTACACTACCCATCGGATAAACACCATAAGCCTCAACCACAAAAGCATCAAAAACATTATAAGGGACCCAGGCAACACCATCTTTACCCCATTCCGGTCCCCAACTGTTCATAATTTGAAATGCACCACCTTCTTTAAAATCATCATAACCAATTACACACATACAGTGTCCGCCAAAACCGTACTGACTCATATCATTATCGGTAGGATGCCAAACTTCTTGTCCCATCATCGGCTGCATAAAGGTTCCGCCTACCATCATGCCAATAACCACCGGAGCGCCTTGGGCAAGATTTTGTTTTATAGCAAGCTGATCAATTTTTTCTTGCCCCACACCCTCACTGTCGCCGACTGTTAAGCGGTTAAAGCCAGTCATTTTGTATTGGCTCGCCTGTTGTTTTTGGCTTGAAGATGGTTGTTTGCTGCAATCCTGGTCAGTATAAGGAAAATCACGAATCGAAACCAATCCCTGGTCTTTCATCACCTCCATCGCGTTGTTAATATAGGCACCCTGGCAACCTTCCAGTCCGATTTGATTGTACAAATAGGCCGGACTGAACGCCAATTGGTCAGGATCGCGTCCGGTGCGTTCTGCTTCAAGAATGGTTCTGGCGGCATAAGCACTCCCCCAGCCCACACAACTGCCCTGAGAGCCCTGGTTGCGTCGGTCAGGTGCATATTTGAGTAAGGAAACTGATTCCGGAAGCGGGTTTTTAGTATTGTCTGCAATTGGTGGTTCAAAAATTTCAGTTGCATCGTATTTCGCAGCATCAAAACTGGCTCCGGTATTAAATAAATCGGTGATATTTCCGCCACCCCCACCGGTGTTGAGAAAATTGCCTCCCATAAAGTAAATAATGGCACCGCCAACTATCAGCACAAGGCAGCCCACCTTTGGGTTTTTGCGGAATAAACCAAATAATAAAGGGATTAACATCGTAATGATGTTTCCACCGCCGCCACCTGCGTTTCCACCACCTCTTCCGGGCAGTTTACGTTGCTGTTGTGGTTGATTGTCGTCCGGAACCATTCTAATTGCCATAGGTAATTATTTTGAGGGAAAGTTATCAATTTTTGACATATATACCTGCGAAATATTTGTGTGTATAAATCGTTAATTTGAAAATCAGCATGAAATTCACTAAAATTGTTTCGTGGACCATATTATAAAGTATTTCCCCAACCTTGACCCAAAACAAATGAGCCAACTGAAAATGGTTGCTCCTCAATATCGTTTTTGGAACGAAAAAGTGAATGTAATATCGCGTCAAGATATTGATAACATTTACGAACATCATGTTTTGCATTCGATGGCAATTGCAAAATTTATTGATTTTCTTCCAGGCACCAGTGTTATGGATCTGGGCACCGGTGGCGGATTTCCAGGCATTCCACTCGCTATTTTATTTCCGGAAGTTCATTTTCATCTTGTTGACTCAATCGACAAAAAAGTGAAAGTGGTAGAATCTATTTATAAAGCACTCGGTTTGAGAAATGTTTCGGTTGAACATGCACGCGCTGAAGATATTCGCGAAAAATTCGACTTCGTAGTTACACGTGCGGTTGCCGATATGATGATTTTATATGATTGGACCATTAACCTGATAAAACGTGGTGCATCGTTTAATGATTATTCAAACGGATTAATTATGCTGAAGGGTGGATTTTTAGATTTGGAAATTGCACCGTTCAAAGAAATTGTTTACAAATTTCCGATTACTGAATGGATGCCCGAACAATGGTTTATTGACAAAGCATTGTTATACTTACCCATGGATTAAATAAAATCTTAGTCAAATAAAAAAAGCTTCACCGGTTAAACAGTGAAGCTTTTTGTTGCAATTAATTTTCAACTAAAAAGCGCGGTTAATTCCGATAACATATCTGAATTTCACAAAATCGCTGTCCACAAATGGTGTGCGATTTAAAAATAATGGTAAATCAACACGCACTGTAATTGGTTTAACTGTTTCCAGCGGTCCGAACCAACTCCATGTGAAAGCTGTTCCAATACCGGCATCCATGCGTATATCACTCAGTCGGTCAAAATTTTCATCCGGAGAAATAATACCTGCATCTGCAAATAAATAAGGCTCCATTTTAATAAACTTAATCAGTTTGAAATTAAACAGACGATTAAATTGTAACTCAACATTCACACTCGTTCCGCTAATTCCTGAAAATGCATAAAAAGTGCCGTCTGTAGCTGAAGAATCTGCAACAAGATATCCGGCATACCCACGCAGGTTTAATCCGCCGCCATAATGAAAATGACCTGTTGTTTCACCAAAATTTACCCACTCGTCAGGGAAAAATCCGCGTGAACGGGTGTATTTATTATCCAACATATCTTCAGTATTACCACCCGCAAGCATCAGCGACGATTCAAATGGAACATCGTTTCCACTTCCCCATTGCGCAAAATATCGGGTGCGTAAATCAAATTTTCCTAAACGTGTTTTGTTAATTGCTTCGAGATTAATTCTTGAAAAATTATAATCACTTAATAAATCATTACTTCTGAACTTAATATTCACCTGACCACTGCCGGTGTAGTAATTATAATTGTGCTCGTAATCAATATTTACAGAATTATTTTTCGCTTCATCAATAAACGTATTATTATATAAATACATGGTATTAAAGAAATACAAATCTTTTACATAAACCGATAATTTGTCGCGTAAATTATTGCCCAATTTTTTTTCAAAACCGGTTTCGAAACTAAATACACCATCTAATACAGCAGAATTTAAAATAAAATCCGTTTGCGGTAAAAACCGGTCAATGGCAGTTGAATAATTGAGGTCGAAGTTAAATTTGTTGTATGCATCACTTACATCTTCAAAAATATCATCTTGCAATACAGCAAACTCAGGATCGTATAATGCTCCTTGTCCAATACCGGTATTATACCATGCCGTAAATTCCAATTTATGTTTATAGCCGAAATAATTTCCATTAATATGTCCGCCGATTTTTAAACCATCGTAAGCATTTCCCCATATTTCAGGACGCCAAAACATATCATAATGTTTCCAATCCTTCATATTATATACTTTACTGTCGAAACGCCATTCAACAGGGCATTTCCAGCTATTATCCAATAAATTTACATCTGCCAGCCTATAACTCGGATCAATAATTACATCTTTTATTTTTTGAGTGGTGATAATTTTCGCTACATATTCTTCATTTAATTTATCCCAACCATACCATTTCGGCAAGCTGATTACATTTTGAAAATAGGTTCTGTCTAAACGACCGGTTGTTGTTGCTGCAGCCTGCTCATTTTTATTAAACCAGGTATTGGGTATATAATATTTCAAGGTATCACCATTTTCAAGAATTACGATAAAATCAATTGGCATTTGCATTTGCCCTTTCCTGTTGAAGGTAATATCATAAATTTGTAATGTTTGTCCGTCAATATTAGTTGTTCCGGCTTTGTTCACCTGTTTAATGCCATAATCAATATTTTTTGTTGTTTCCAGCCATTGGTCAAAAAACCAGTTTAAATCTACATTTGTATAATTAATAATTGAATTTCTGAAATCTTCAAAATACGGGTGACATAATTTCCACTCTGTTGTATAATTTTTCATTGCGGCTAAAAACAATTCATCGCCCAACACATATTGTAAATTATACAACATGGTTGCCGTTTTAAAATAAACATGTCGATAACCGCCTCCATGTGCCAAAGCTGAATTAAACATATCGGAATGTGTATTTAAAGGCATATCTGCATTCCGCGCAGCATCAGCTAAATATGCCAGATATACTTCCGACATCATAATTTCATCAGCGTCCTGATATTTTGCTTTATATTTATTTTCTTCAGGAAAATCAACGCGATATTTACCGTCAATTTTCTGATAACCCCATGCCGTTAAAAACTGTGTAAAACCTTCATCCAATGATGCACGGTAAGTTTCATTATTACCAACCATACCGAAATACCACATATGTCCAACTTCATGAATCAATAAATCGCGATAGGCAGGGTCGTAACCACCATCTAATGTAAGCATCGGATATTCCATACCATCACGCGCATCAGCAACAATTATTTTTGGCCAGATATAAGGACTGAAATCATTACTAAAAGTTTCAATTATTTGTTTGGTATAATCTGCAGCATTTTGCCAAAACCCGGCATGGCCTTCCTGTGCAAGTGCCACAACACGAACCGTTTGCCCGTCAACTACTGCCATTGCTTCACCAATACGATAATTCGGGTCGGCGGTAAATGCAAAGTCGTGGACATTAATTGCATAATATTTCCATGTCTTTTTTTCACCCTCAACAAAAGGAATTACAACAGATGCTTTTTCTTCCCAAGGTTTTCCTGCAAAGTTTTTTATATCCAGTTTTTCACGCAGCGATTTTGGCATCATGTCCTGCTCATTTTCTAAATATCCTGTTGCATCAACAATGTAGTTTGAAGCAAAGGTGAGTTCAACTTCAAATGTGCCATAATCGCCATAAAATTCTTTCCCTAAATGTTGGTCAGTATCCCATCCAAATTTGCGGTCGTAAACACAAATGCGCGGATACCAATGCACGCCATCATAATGCATAAAATCACCGGATTGGAATTTTTTCATCCTTCTGCGCAAAGAACCACTATCGAAATATGTTTTAAATGGAATTTCAAATGTGATACTTTCTCCGGGTTTAATTGCCTGAGATAAATTAATTCTCAACACCGAAATATCCTGTATCATTTCAGTAGTTTCATTAACAGTTTTGCCGTTGCGCTGAATAATTTTCACCGTACTAACTTCTGTTCCCAAACCTTGCGCTTCATATTTTCCATAAGTAGGATCAACCGCATTAGCCTGATTTAATTCCGAAACATATGAATTCGGTTGAAATGCTTCCTGATATAAATGAAAATATACAAATGGTAAATCATCGGGCGAATTATTATAATATGTTAAAATCACCTTACCATCAATAATATCCGTTTTTTCATCAATAGCTGCTTTTATCTGATAATGTACATCTTGTTGCCAATAACCATCGAACGGTTTTTTGTTTTTCCAGTAGTACGGGTTTTGTTCACTTCGGTAGCTGTATGCAGGCCGAGAAAAATGATCAGGAAGAATTTGAGCATTTACAGAGCCAAAGCCGCTTAAGCAACAGATACCTATAAAAATGATTTGCAGATAACGCATGTTCTTATTTGAT
Organism: Bacteroidota bacterium; assembly: GCA_016706255.1. Taxonomy (NCBI): domain Bacteria; kingdom Pseudomonadati; phylum Bacteroidota; species Bacteroidota bacterium. The sequence goes on from JADJJZ010000001.1 coordinate 41,148, forward strand.
TTGTGAAAAATTGTTTACGCAAATATATAACCCTGCCCTTAATAAACATGTATCATTTTATTGCTTTAACCCTTATTCCGGGTATCGGACCTATTACCGGAAAATCGCTGCTGAGCTACTGCGGCAGTGCAGAAGAGATTTTCAGAACAAAAAAATCACAATTGCTCAAAGTTCCCGGAATTGGTGAAGCTGCAGCCGGAGCCATTGTAAATCACGAAGTTTTTGGCCGTGTGGATGAGGAAATGGCTTTTATTGAAAAAAATAAAATTTCCGGATTCAGCTACCTCGATAATAATTATCCGAAACGCCTAAAACAGTTTATCGACGCCCCGCTCATTTTATTTTTTTCGGGCAATGCCGATTTAAATGCTGCTAAAACAATTGGTATCGTCGGCACCCGCAAAGCAACCGAATACGGCAGACATATGTGCGAACAATTGGTTGAGGAATTAAAGAATGAAAATATTTTGTTTGTGAGCGGACTCGCCTACGGAATTGATATTGCTGCGCATAAAGCTTGTGTTAAACGCAATTTGCCCAATATTGGTGTTTTGGCGCATGGGTTAGATATGATTTATCCATATGCCCATAAAGAAACGGCCAAAAAAATGGTGCAGCAGGGCGGTTTGTTAACAGAATCGCTTTCACAAACTAATCCCGACCGCCAAAATTTCCCGAAACGGAATCGTATTGTAGCCGGTATGGTGGATGGACTCATTGTGGTTGAAACTGCTGAAAATGGTGGTGCTGTGTTAACTGCGCTGTTGGCGAATGAATATAATAAAGATGTGATGGCAGTCCCGGGAAATACCACAAGTGCGGTTTCAAAAGGTTGTAATGCCTTAATTAAAACAAACAGAGCCGCAATTATTGAAAATGGAAATGATGTTATGGATGTATTAGGATGGCGTAATCCAAATGAAAATACTACAGTTAAACAAACATCCTTATTTAACGATTTAAGTGAAGATGAACATGCTATTTTTTCGCTGATTAAAGATACCGGTGAAATAGGTATTGATGACCTTACCTTCAAATCACAAAAAACACCGGGAACAGTTGCAGGGGTATTACTTAACCTCGAGTTTTACGGACTCATTGCCAACTTACCCGGTAAAAGATTCAAAGTATTGTAATGTCTGAAACGCAGTAAAATCAAGCCTGACAGCAAAATTATCAAAACCGTTGCGTGAGGGTTGAAAAATATTTTTCGAAATTTACTCTGCTAATTAATTACTTCATTTCACAACGATTTTATACCATTTCACGCGAAGTGGGTTGTGCAGGTATATTATCCTTTCCATCTTGCAGCATCAATTAACATTTTACTCAAATAATCCTATTATGAAAAACAAAATTACACTGTTGCTGAGTTGTTTTTGCGCTACTTACATGTGGGCACAAACTCCTGGTACTCAAATTATTCTTCAAACCCATGGGGGTTCAATTAATTCCATTATAACCGGTGATATTAATGGGGATGGAACAGATGAATTTATCGAAAACATGGGCAATACTTTTTTGATAAAATATAATAATGGTGGATCACTTTGGCAAAATAGTTATACCATAAATGAAATGGCAAATTATTACAGTAGTGAAATTGTTGTTACAGATATTAATGCGGATGGTTTTAATGATATTATTACCTATTCATCATTATACAGTAATTGCAAATGGCTGGAAAATCCAACTGATGGTTCAACAAATTGGACCGAACATACTGTAATAGGTAATTATCATTTTATGATGGGTGTTTTTGATGTAGATGGCGATTTAATGCCGGATATATTTTTAGAAAATTTAGGTGGCACTTTGGGCTGGGTAAAAAATGTGGATGGTGAATTTACAACGTTCACAACTATTCCTGATACATACAGCGCAACACAGGCAAAAGGAATTGCAGATTTTGATCAGGATGGCGATACAGATATGACCCTTTATTTTGATGATTGCTGCATAAAATATTTTAGAAATAATAGTAATGGAACTTTTACCGCTTTAACAGTATCAAGCGATGAATATCAGAATGATATTATCGTTACTGATACGAATGATGATGGTTTCGCTGATATCGTTTATAATTATTACACCGGATATGATGTGGCAGTATTTAATTCTGTTACTAATGTATTTGGACCATCAGCAGTTTTTGGAACTTATTTTGCAGTTCAAACCACATTTAGTGATATAGACGGTGATGGTGATGATGATTTTATTGTAATAAGTGACGAAGGTGTTGAAGGTTTTTACTCATTAAAATATCGTGAAAATAATGGTGGTTTTGGAATCTTAACAACATTGAATGATTCAATCCCTCAACGTGATGGTAAATATTATTTTTACGATTATAATTTTGATGGCAGATCAGATTTATTTTCTACATTACTTGGTAAAATATATGTAGACACAAGCAATTTTGTTACTGATGAAATTAGTGCAGAATTTTCTCCAGAATCTAATTATTTACGTATGGATTTAATTCGTTATTTCGATGTGAATAATGATGGTGATGAAGATATTATGCTGGCAAATAATGATGGTGTTGTTGGTTGGATAGATTATGATGAAATTAATGATACAATCGACAATGTGCATCACTTACCAAAAATAGATGCAAGCCCCTACCCTGTTGCCTTTCAGGAAGCCGACCTCGATAACGATGGCGACATGGACCTGGTTTCGAGTTTTAAAAGTTTTTATGGTGGTGAACAGATTTCCTATTATTTTTTAAATAATGGCACCGGCAATTTTACGATGTATAATTTCAGTGACCATGCATACGGTCAGTTATATTTTTTAGATGCTGATGAAGATGGTGATTTAGATTTTGTTGGATACGATATTTCAGCTAAAAGTCTTGTTTTATATTTAAATACCGGAATTCCAACTGCCCTCTTAAGCTTTTCATCTACCCTTTCAACCGGAACAGTTTATGGTGCTGATATGTCTGACTATGATAATGATGGTGATTTAGATTTTATTCATAGTAAATATGCAAATACTTATTTACAGGTAATTAAAAATGAACCCGGATTGGCATTTAGTCCTTCAACAATGTTAGTTACACATGGTTGCACAACTGCAACATTAGTTTACACAGAAGATTTTGACGATAATGGTTTAATAGATATCGGATACACCTGTAATACAGGTACTTTTAATGTTAAATTAAACATAGATGGTGACTATGTTAGTAATTCTTATGGTTCATCTGTTGGATCCTTGGGTTATGGGCCTTCCTACACAACAACGGCGGATGTAAATCAGGATAATGTTGAAGATTTTATTGTTTCATCATATACAACCGGAACACATTTTAAATTATCAGATGGTCCGGGAATATATCTTACAACGGACTATACTTTTTCACCGGATTATGGTCGTTTTGCTTATGTTAATGATAACGATATTATAGATTTTATAGGAACAAGTAATACCGCTTTATACATAATATATGATGTAACAACTGTTGCACCGGATATCACCGTTACCGATCCTGCAGTTTTATGGCTGGAAGAAGGTGGTGCAACTGCTACTATTTCAATTGTTGCCAATACCATTCCGGCAAATGATTTAGAAATTTCATTTGTCCCTGATGCAACCATTAATTGTGGTGCAGGTGAAGGTTTACCATTTATAATTACTATTCCAAACGATTCCACTGCATTAATTCCACAAATTATTACATGTTCAGTTCCTGAAGACATTGAAGTAGAAAATATTTACAACCAGTCTGTTGCAATTACCACCTCCGCACCAACATGGGGCATGTTTGCGGGTTTAATTGATGATTCATTCGAGTTTATGATTTCAGATAACGATTTTGGTTTATTTGTTTCTCATACCGGCGTTAGTTTAGCTGAAGGTGTTGCTGCAACAACAATTGAATTTAATATCAATAAAGTAGTTTCCGACCCGGTTGAATTAACAATTAATCCGGATGCTGATATTGCATTAAATGGTGTATTAGGTACAGCTGCTGTAATCGATATCCCAACAGGATTAGGTGCAGTTGCAACCTTCAGTTATACTGTGGCAAATACTAATGATTATGTAGACGAAAATAGTGTTATTGAATACGTAAAGTACGATTTCAGCAGTGCAGATATGTATATCAACGATTTTATTGCCGACAGTCTCGAAGTAACATTAACCGATAACGACATAGCCAACGTGATTCGCGTGTCAGGTGGTGCGGTAATTACCGAAGGTATTGAGGTTTTCCCGCTTGACGTTAAAATAACCTCTGCTCCAACATCAGATGTGTTTGTAACCCTTACCCCAAATATTCAATTAGATTTAGGAGCAGGTGCAGGAATGCCGGTTACCCTAACTTTTAGTGCAGGTTTAACTATCCCTGATGCTATTACAACAAATGTTTATGCTGTTGAAGATGGTATTTCAGAACCATTACATTCAGGTATTATTGCATTTACTATTACCTCTGACGACCCGTTATATAATGATGAATTATTGGGTAATCTTACCATTAGTATTGAAGATGTGGAAACCGTTGGTATTGATGGACTTGTATCAGATGAAACAATAATTATCACACCAACTGTCGGAACAGGTTTATTTGAAGTTGCACTTTCAGAAACTGTTTCTTCAATAATGGTTGTAAATACATTAGGGCAAACAATTTTTTCAGAAGAAAATAATGGAAAAACAACCCAAACAATTGACCTTACCGGTTTACCTGCAGGCACATATTTTATTTCTGCAATCAGCTCAGATGCTGTAACTACAACTCCTTTTCATATAACCCATTAAAAACAGCGGTTTTAAAATTCAAACGCGGAGCATTTACTCCGCGTTTTTTTATGCACAAAACGGTGACCTAAGTTATTTCTTTCACAAAAAACACTGCCGTATCTTTGCACCTGAAACAACCCTTATTATAAATACTATGAAAGAACAAGGTCTTAAAAACCCCACGGCAACGCTTAGCAGTATTGGGCTTCAGCATAAAGCAACTGCCTATTGGAATCTCACCCCTGCTGAGTTGGTTGAACATACTATTGCCCGTGGAATGGGCGTTTTAGCCGATAGTGGCGCTTTAGTTGTAGACACCGGAAAATTCAGAGGTCGTGCTCCTAAAGATAAATTTACCGTTAAAGACAGTAAAACCGAAAACACTGTAGACTGGAATAACTTCAACATTCCTACAGAACCTGCAGTTTTTGAAAAATTATATCACAAGGTATTAAATTACCTTAGCGACAAAGACATTTGGGTGCGCGATAACTATGCCTGCGCAGAACCTCAATACCGTTTAAACATCAGAGTTATCAACGAATACCCTTGGGGTAATTTGTTTTGCGATAATATGTTTCTCCGCCCTTCAGAAGCGGAAATTAAAACGCAAAATCCGGACTGGCTTATTGTTAATGCACCGGGTTTTCAGGCTAATCCTGCTGAAGACGGCACCCGCGAGGCCAATTTTGCCATGATTGATTTCACTAAACGTATCATCCTGATTGGCGGCACCGGCTATACCGGAGAAATGAAAAAAGGTATTTTCACCGTACTCAACTACTGGCTACCGCAGGAACAGGGCGTTTTAAGTATGCACTGCTCTTCAAATGTGGGTAAGGATGGTGATGTAGCCGTATTTTTCGGACTTTCAGGAACCGGAAAAACAACACTTTCTGCTGATCCTAACCGCCGTTTAATTGGTGATGATGAACATGGTTGGACCGAAGACAGCGTTTTCAACTTCGAAGGCGGATGTTATGCTAAATGTGTGAACCTGACCAAAGAAAATGAACCTCAGATTTTTAATGCGATAAAATTTGGTTCTATCCTCGAAAACATTGAGTTTTTCCCGGGAACACGCAATGTCGACTTTGCCAATATCACTAAAACCGAAAACACCAGGGTAAGCTACCCTATCGAATATATCGATAATATTATGACCCCAAGCAAAGGTGGTCTGCCAAAAAATATCTTCTTTTTAACTTGCGATGCATTCGGTGTATTGCCTCCAATCAGCAAACTTACTCCGGGTCAGGCAATGTATCAGTTTTTAAGCGGCTATACAGCAAAAGTTGCCGGAACAGAAGCAGGTGTTACTGAACCACAGTTAACATTTTCAACTTGTTTTGGTGCTCCTTTCCTCCCCTTACATCCAACAAAATATGCTGAAATGTTGGGAGAAAAAATGCGCAAACACAATGTAAATGTATGGCTGATTAATACCGGCTGGACTGCAGGTCCTTACGGTACCGGTCACCGCATGAAATTGTCGTATACCCGCGCTATGATTACCGCTGCATTAAACGGCGAATTGGACAATGTTCAATTTGTTGCGCATGATATTTTCGGACTATTAATGCCGGCTACCTGTCCTAATGTGCCTGCAGATATTCTGAATCCACGCAACACCTGGAACGATAAAGCCGCATACGACCAAAAAGCGTCGAATCTGGCAGCTCAATTTGTGAAAAATTTTGAAAAATACGCTGATAAAGCAAATGCAGAAATTTTAGCTGCAGCACCAAAAGTGTCAGCAAGCGTATAATATTTTTAATATTCGTTATGACCCACTGCAAAATTTGTAGTGGGTCACTTTTTTATACTAAAACAGGGTAATTTAACGTTAGTCAAAAAAATATCAGCTATGAAAAAGTTTGTTTTACTCCTACTGTTTGGTGCCGTAGTAATTGGCACCGGTTCTGGTTTTCAGCGCATAAAACCTATGCAGAAATTCATGAAAAAAGAAGGTTTTGTTTTTGTTCCTTCCGGTACAGTTACCATTCAGGGAAAACCAACCACCATACAATCTTTTTTTATGTTGGCAGGCGAAGTAACAAACAAACAATACAATGCCTTTTTAAGCGACTTGCAACAACAGGGCAAAACTGCTGAATATGAAATTGCGAAAATTGTCCCTGAAAAATGGAAACTGGATAATGCTTCCATGGAAAATATGGTTAAATTGTATCATGTGCACGAATCGTTTACCAATTATCCTGTAGTAAATATATCGCAGGAAGGTGCCCGATTATATTGTAAATGGTTGGAAGAAAAATACAACGCTGCAGGTTATCAAGTTAAAGTACGGTTACCATTGGATGCTGAATGGCAATATGCCGCAAAAGGTGGTAACGATAACAATATTTATGCTTGGTCAGGAAGTGAATTACGCAGTTCAAAAGGTTTGTATTTAGCCAATTTCAAAACAGAAAAGGTGAGCGATGATGGTGGTTATTTTACAGCTATCACAAAATCGTATAATCCAAACGACTATGGCTTGTACAACATGTGTGGCAACGTAAGTGAATGGACCAGTGATGATGCCATGTCGAAGGGTGGCAGCTGGTGGAGCGATCCCAAATATCTTAAAATTGATGCGCCACAGGAATTTGGTAATTCGTTACAAGCTTCCCCATTTATTGGTTTCAGGCCGGTTATTACTGTAACAATGAATTAGGATAACTCAAAAATCACAAGTTATTGAGGTGGTAATATTTTCGCTTAGACGGTTCTCAAATTAATTTGCTACTTTTAAACATAATTTTTAATTATGCGCCTGAGTAAATTAGCCCTGTTAATTGTTATCATACTATCTTTTGCATTTTCCTCAATAAATAAATCCCCAAACCGATTTCTTAAAAATGAAGGATTTGAATTAATTCAATCTGCGGGCTCAACTGATTATTATATATCAGCTACCGAAATTACCAACAAACAATATTTACTTTTTTTAAATGATTTGAAAGCAGCCAATAACACTAAAGATTTGGCAATTGCTACGGTTGACTCATTGCAATGGCAAAATGAATTTTCTTATAATGCCCCTTATACCAATTATTATTTTCGCCATATTGCATATGAAAACTATCCTGTAGTAAATATTTCATACGATGCAGCAATTTTATATTGTAATTGGCTACAACTAAAGTATCAAAAATCAGGATATGATGTTATTGTTCGCCTGCCGACTGAAGCAGAATGGATTAATGCAGCAAAAGGTGGTAATGCCAATAATATTTATGGATGGGATGGCAATGACTTAACAGATAAAAAGGGTAATTATCTATGTAATTTTGCAGTGCAAGATTCAACAAATGACATATTAACACCTGTAAAATCTTTTAAGCCAAATAAATTCGGATTATACAATATGAGTGGCAATGTAGCTGAAATGTTATCGATAAAAGGAGCTCATAAAGGCGGCAGTTGGAACAATGCCATTGAACTCCTAAAAATCGATGCAGTTGATCCGTATACCGGCATATCTTCACCTTTACCTACAATTGGGTTCAGACCATTAATTGAATTGAATATAACAGCAAACTAAATCGAATGATTAAAAAATTTACTTTCTATTTATTATTACTTGTTGGCCTCGGATTTAATAATCAGGCCAATGCGCAAACTGCCTGCACTGATATTGTAATCCCGGATGTAATCACACCAAATGGTGATGGCATTAACGATTTATTGATTATCACCTGTATCGAAAATTATCCGGATAATGAGTTAACCGTTTATAGCCGCTGGGGCGAAATTGTTTATCATGCAATTGGTTATTCCAACAACTGGGATGGTTATGCTGAAAAAAATAAAAGTCCACTACCCGATGGCACTTATGTATTTATTTTAAAAGCAAAAATGAATGGTGAAGAAAAACAACTAACCGGAAACTTAACCATTACAAGATGATTAAACAATTACACTTAATTGTTTTACTTTTTTTATTTACAAATGAAGTGCTGAATGCGCAACAACCCTTTTTTACGCAATTTAATGAAAACCCGATTGTATTAAATCCTGCATATACCGGGAATAGTTACCATTTAAATATAAGAGGTCAATATAAAACGTTGTGGACAGGCTTGGAAACTACTCCTTCCACCGCTATAATTAGTGCCCACAGCCCAATTGGGATAAGCAGTTCATCTATTGGTATTATAGTATTGCATGATGTTTTCGGAATTAGTAATACCAATGCGGTTACGTTAAATTATGCTTATCGTTTTCAAACAACATTTGGCAGAATTGTAGTAGGTGCTGATGTATCTGCAACTAATTATCAGCAACAACTTACAAAAACGCATCCCGGCATGAGCAACGACCCTGCTCTGGCTGCAGATTTTAATGCCATGTATATGAATGCCGGATTTGGAGCAGCATGGGAAAATGAAAATGGTTATTTCGGAATTGCAATGCCCGGTATGTTAAATCCATCTAAAACAAAAGAAATAAATGATACCATTACTTTTATGCCTGCGCAACTTAATATCAATGGCGCATATAAATTTACATTAAATGAGGCATGGGAAATGGAGCCTGCTATGAGTTTTAGTTATATCGATAAATTACCATCACAAATGGCTTTACTTTTTTCGTTTGAATGGGATAATACTGTTGGATTTTTAGTGGGATATCGAAGTAGTAATGTTTATTCTGCAGGTGTTAAATTTCATTTTATGGATAATTTTTTAATCGGATATAATTACGATTATTACGCGTCAACATTAAATGTTTTAGGTGGTGGCCACGAATTAGTTTTAGGATTTGATTTAAATAAACCGGAAGGAGAATAAATTATGGTTTGTGTTTACGCTCCTGATTTAATTGATCAATCTGAATACACCTTAAGTGAACCGGAATCACATCATGTTACCAACGTATTACGTTCAAAAATTAATGATGTTATCCAGTTAACAAACGGACAAGGGAAATTATTTAATGCAATAATTACTGAAGTGCATAAAAAAAATACCCGTGTTCAAATTACTGCTCATCAAACTTTTACAAGGCAACCCGGCGCAATACATTTGGTAATTGCACCTGTTAAAACAAATGAACGTTTGGGTTTTTTATTGGAAAAATTAACGGAATTGGATGTTGCTTCAATAACACCTATATTGACACAAAACGGAGAGCGACGCGTATTTAACCACGATAAGGAAATGCATCATCTGGTAGCAGCAATAAAACAATCTAAAAACCCGTTTTTACCAATACTGCATCCCTTAATAAAATTTGAACAATATTTAACAGGAAGTAAACTAAACCTAGCACAAAAATTGATTTGTCATTGTCGCGAAACACCTAAACCGCTTTTAGCAAATACCTATAAAAAGGGTAATGATGTAATTGTTTGCATTGGTCCGGAAGGTGATTTCACAAAAGAAGAAGTTATTTTTGCTGAAGGGCATGGATTTAATTCCGTAAGTTTGGGTGATGGTGTATTACGCGCTGAAACTGCCGGAATTGCCGCAAGTATGATTGTTAAAACCTTGAACCAGATAAAATGAAACACAAAATTTTAGGATTGACCGGTTTGGTTGCAATGGCATTGTTGATGTCGTTTGCCCCAATTGCACCGAGCAATTCTATCGCTTTATTAAAATATAATGGCGGTGGCGACTGGTATGCCAACCCAACCTCATTACCAAATTTAGCTGCCTTTTGTAATAAAAACCTCGATTTAAACATTAACACCGACCCGCCAACGGTTGAAGTGGGTAGTCCCGATTTATTTAATTACCCATTCTTGCATATGACAGGCCATGGCAATGTGGTTTTTTCGACTGATGAGGCACAAAATCTGAGAACGTATTTAATTGCAGGCGGTTTTCTGCATATAGATGATAATTACGGTATGGACCCTTTTGTTCGTCCTGCCTTAAAAAAAGTGTTTCCTGAACTCGATTTGGTGGAATTACCTTTCACCCACCCGATATTTCACCAGAAATATGAGTTCAAAAACGGATTACCTAAAATACATGAACACGACAATAAACCACCACAAGCTTTTGGCTTATTTTGGGAAGGCAGACTCATTTGTTTGTATACCTATGAATGCGACTTAGGCGATGGCTGGGAAGATCCTGACGTACATAAGGACCCTGAGGAAGTTCGCCAAAAAGCCCTGCAGATGGGCGCTAACATCCTCCAATACGTTTTTATGAATAACTCGGGCAACTGAATACCTTACACCACACACAACATTTAACAATAATTTCCTACTTTCGTATTTGGGGGTGGGGGTAATTTTTTAAGTTAACCTTTCAAAGTTCAGGATGAAATCCCAAAAGGATGAAGTAATGCAGATTTTACTGGTGGAAGATAACCCCGGTGATATCCGATTAACGCAGGAAGCCCTGAAAGAGGGCTCCATTCGTAATGAATTGCATGTGGTAAAAGATGGCGTTGAAGCTATTGATTACCTTAAACGAAAAGGGAAATATACCAACCAGCCCACACCCGATATCATTCTCCTTGATTTAAATTTACCACGCAAAGACGGCCGTGAAGTATTGGCCGAAATTAAAGCTGACGAGAACCTTAAATTAATTCCGGTGATTATTCTGACAACATCCGATGCTGACCTGGATATACAAAAGAGTTACAAATTGCACGCAAATTGTTTTATCACCAAACCTGTCGACCTTGACCAGTTTATTTTTATTATCCGACAAATAGAAACATTCTGGTTTACTGTGGTAAAACTTCCGGCAAAAAAATTTTGAAGCCCTAAAAAATGGAACCTAAACAAACAACCAACATTTTACTCATCGAAGACAACCCTGCTGATGCACGATTAGTCGAAATTTATCTGAATGAATCCACACTGCTCATCCCTAAAATTTCACGCGTAGCCGAACTGAAAAAAGGTTTATTTATGCTCGAAGAAAGCGACTATGATGTTGTTTTACTCGATTTAACCTTACCCGATAGTTCAGGTTTTGATACCGTAAAAACAATTCTGAATGAGTTTCCAAGCCAGACAGTAATTGTTATGACCGGTTTAGAGGATGATACCGTTGCTATCAATTCAGTAAAAGCCGGTGCTCAGGATTTTATCGTAAAAGGCCAGTTCGACAGCAATTTATTGTCACGAACCATTACGTATGCCATTGAACGTCACCAGTTACAAATTAAACTGGAGGATTATGCCAAGGCTATAAAATTGAATGAACAACGCCTTATCGAAGCACAAACCATGGCCCGCATGGGTAACTGGGAACTGGATGTGGTAAATAATCAAATGTATTGGAGTAATGAGGTTTTTAGAATTCTCGGTTACAAAGAAAATTCTATTGAACCTACATTAAACGATTACCTCAAATATGTTGCTCCGGACCAATTAAATGAAGTGCGGAGCGCAATAAAACGCACTATGGAAAAAGGTCAGCCCCTACCATTGTGAATATAAGGTTATTCTCCCCGGCAATATTGAAAAAACAATTGCGAATCAGGGACTTATCCAAAAAAGTAAAAAGAATAACGGCTTGTGTCTTTCAGGAACAATACAGGATATCACCAATTTAGCCGGTAAAAATGAGACACAAATTAATTTGGATGCACTTACCAAACATCTTGAAAGAATTCAGGCTGAAATTGACAAAATGGAAGATAATCATGCGCTAAAGTCACTTATTGTTGACGTTATGCTCATGGTGAATAAAAAATAACTACATCTCAAAATAATTTTCAAAACCTTTTAAGGAAAAACTTGTTATAATGATATGGCAAAGTTTTTCCTTTTTTTATTTATCAATTTTGCAGCCCTGGGAATCGGTAGCTGGCTGATTGGTAATCCCGCATCAAACGAATGGTATAATATGCAAAATAAAGCCCCCTGGACACCTCCGGGATGGGTGTTTGGCGCTGCCTGGTTTACCATCATGTTTTGCTTTTCAATTTTTATGTACCGCGTGGCTTTAAAATTTCCCTATCAGGAAAATAAATATATCTACTTCGTATTTGCATTGCAGTTTGTATTAAATGTTATGTGGAATCCGGTGTTTTTTAGATGGCATATGGTGTTACCCGGATTACTTATCATTATTGCTTTAACTGCAGTCGTATTATATTTCTTAATTTGGGGAAAATCGCATGTTGGAAATGCTGCATGGTGGGTTGCACCGTATTTTATCTGGCTGCTTATTGCAACTTCATTAAATGCTTATGTGCTGGTAAAAAATTAATGTTATTCGGTAATTAATATTCTGTCAGTACCATCAAACATCGGCGTTTGAATACTTAAAACCTTTAATGGTGTTTCAGAGGTTACAATTACTGCGTGAGGTGTATTTTCAGGAATTACAATGTAATCGCCCGGCTTAATTAAAATCCATTCATTACCCAAACGCATTTTGCCGGTTCCTTCTAAAATATAAACCTGTTCGGTGTGTTCAGCATGTTTATGTAATACCACTTCCTTTTTAACGTGAATAATAAATGATGTGGCTGCAGAATCACTATATATTTTTTCTACATGTACATTATCATAATCATCAGCCGGTGTATATTTTCCGGTTTCAAACTGTTGAGCATAGGTTGGCTGAAAACATAGCAATAAAATCAATGTATATACATATTTCCACATAACATTTATTTTACTACGAATGTAGAAATAAAAATTAAAACTTAGCTACAATTTTAAAATTCAATCGCCTGTCGGTGAGGTAATTGGGGAAGGAATATTGCTGATTATTTACATCTTTTACCCAGATATAACTTATGGTATTTTGTATACCTAATAAATTAAATACTTCAATACTCGCCCACATACTTTCAAATACGGTGTTAATTGGTTTTTTACCGGTTTTGTCACGGTTTTTATCCAGCAACAATGCGCTGAAACCAATATCAACCCTGCGGTATGGCGGTATTTTTAAAGCGTTGCGATAATATTCATTATTCGGCGGACCGTAAGGCATACCGGTTCCAAAAAGGAAGCTTAAATGCACTTTAAAATTTTCATTTCCCGGCATATAATCCTGGAAAAACATCGCAAAATTCACTAACTGATCTGTAGGCCTGCGAATATATCCTTGTGGTGTTAAAATCAATGAATCAATACCACCTTCATCATTATAAATTTTAATAAAGGTACTGTCACCATCAATATCTTCTTTCGTGCGCATTACACTTAAACTCACCCAACTATCAGCATCCTGAACAATTTCTCCGTGTAATCGCAAATCTATTCCGGCAGTATATCCAACAGCCCTATTTTCACCATAATATCTGATGCGCACATTTTCCAAATCGTATGGCACTAAATCATATAAAGATTTATAATAGATTTCAGAAATAAATCGGAAATCACGATCCCATGCTTTGAATTTATAATCTGAACCAACTAATACGTGCACACTTTTCTGACTCTTTACATCTTCATTAATTGCTCCCTCCAAATTGCGTAATTCACGATAAAATGGCGGCTGATAATATAAACCTGCCGATGCCTTAAATTCTATATTACGCAGCGAATCATTTTTATCTGTCCATTGCGGCTGCCAGATATATTGCACACGTGGTGTAACTGTCACCTCCTTATTTAAATCCCAATAACTGGAACGAACGCCATAAGTAACGGCAAAATGTTTACCGCTTGGCTCCCAGGTATTTTGTACATAACCACTATAACGCATACTGTTTAAAGTGATTGTACTTTTAAATACTTCCTGCAATTGAACTTCTTCTCCGGTATAAGGCAATGAATAACCGGCACTGTCGAGCAATTCCCATTCTTTTAATTCATCATTAATTATTTCAGTTTGAACGCGTGCGCCCCATTGAATATAGTTGGTTCCACTAACCGTTTCACGCGAGCCGATATGACTCAAATTCACCACATCTGAAGTTAAATAATTACGCGCAAAATCCTGAAACGTTCCTACGCCTAGTCCATACACCACATCACCAAAATCTTCATCACCTAAATTTGTTTCAACAAGCCCTAACCAATATTGACCAATAATATCAAATGTTTCAGATTCGAGACTGTGATATGCTGATGCCAAAAATTTATAATTCGTTAACTCATTTGGCGTATATTGATATGAAATTCCGCCAAATCCTGTGATAAACTGATCTATTTCCTGCCCTTCAAAAAACACATCTAATTGAATAACTTCATTTACAACACCGGTTGCAGTGGAGCGACTTAATGGTAAAAAGGTGTAACTGTTATAACTTAAATTACCTAATATTTCCAGTTTCGATTTTTTCGAGATATTAATTCCCAGCAATCCCTGCATATCAACAAACACAGGATCATATTGTCCTTCAGTATTTAATGAATTCAATAAATATTTGCTGGTGCGATATCGTGTGCCGAATAAATAATAAACTTTTCCTGAATCAGGTCGGTCGTTAAAATAAAATGATGCGCCTAATAAACTTGCTGTAACACCGGCTTCAAATTCGGTGGGTACTTTATATTGAATATCTAAAACGCTGGATAATTTATCGCCATATTTTGCTTCAAATCCACCTGCACTAAATCCGATATTACTGATTAAATCATAATTCGGAAATGGTAAACCTTCTTGCTGACCGGAGCGCACTAAAAGAGGTCTGTAAATTTCAAAATCATTCACATAAACGAGATTTTCATCATAATTGCCACCGCGAATCGAATATTGTGATGTTAACTCGTTATTATTTCTTGCCCCCATTATTGCCAAAATTGCCGTTAATGGATCCATGGTTGATGGTATCGGCTCAAGGTCTTTTATCTCAATATGTCGCAGGTCATCTTTTGATGATACGGTAACCGTTCCTAACACACTACCTTCTTTTAATTGCACATATAATGGATAACGTTCGTTGGGTTCGAGATAAAATTTTTCGTATTCTGTTTCAAAACCCACGAATGAAAAACTCAATATCACAGTATCATTTGCTGGTAACGAGATGGTAAAATTTCCATCCGCATCACTCTGCGTAATAATATTTAAGTCAAGTGCTTTAATATTTGCAGACGGAATCGGTTTTTGTTTGGTATCAGTAATTTTACCGTAAATGGTAGCTTTTTGCTGGGCACTGGCAGAAAGGGATATCAATGCCAGCAGTGTGGAGAATAAAATGCGAAACATTAAAGCTACAAACGCCGTTTTTTGCATATTATTTTCTTACGAGCGATTTAAGTGTGTGGATTGCAGCAACAGGGTCAGTTTCTCCAAAAACACCACTTCCCGACACTAAAACATCGGCTCCGGCATCCAAAATACGTTGTGCATTATCCAGTTTTACACCGCCATCAATTTCAATCAGCGCCTTAGAACCACTGGTATCAATGAGTTTGCGCAGCTTTTGTATTTTATTGATAGATGTTTCAATAAAACTTTGTCCGCCCCAACCCGGATTCACAGCCATAAAACAAATAATATCGATATCGGTAATAATATCTTCCAAAACAGCAATGGAAGTGCCCGGATTTATTGCTACGCCTGCTTTTGCGCCTAATTTTTTTATTTCCTGAAGGGTAGCATGTAAATGTGTGCAAGCCTCAACGTGAACTGAAATAGAATCGGCTCCGGCTGCTCTAAATTCCCTTAAATAACGCTCCGGTGTAACGGTCATTAAATGCACATCAAGTGGCTTTTTGCTATGGCGTTTCATGGCAGCTACCACAGGAATTCCAAAACTCATATTTGGCACATAAACCCCGTCCATCACATCAACATGAATCCAATCGGCTTCTGAATTGTTGATCATTTCAATGTCTCGGGCAATGTAGGCAAAATCGCAGCTTAAAATGCTGGGCGCAACTAAATGACTCATGGCGCAAAGATACACCCTTGATTTTGAAGAATTGGGGGCTCAAATTTGACAGTCGAAAAAATATTCCACTTGTCGAAAATAAGTAGCTTACTAAACTTTGAATCGCAGATCTTTGACTGGTAAACCAGCCTCAAATGTAACTTTGACAGAAATTTTTAAAAATGCGGATTCCTTACAAGACTTTTTTCGTAACCCAAAACAAACCGGATTTCATATAGCACCTGACGGAATGCATATTTCCTGGCTTTCAGGTTATAAAGACCGCATGAATATTTTTGTCAAAAATGTAGCTTCCGGAACAATTCGTCAGCTAACTTTTCAAACAAACAGAGATATTTCCACTTATTTATGGCTTAATAATACCCAACTTGCTTTTTTGCAAGATAATAATGGGGATGAAAACCATCATGTATTTGCTGTTGAATTAGCCGATGGCGCAACCCGCGACCTTACGCCATTTGAAAATGTAAAGGTGGATATTATTGATGAACTGGAAGATGATGAGGCACATATCCTCATCATGATGAATCGCAGGAATCCACAATTATTTGATGTTTTTAAGCTGAATACCATTGATGGCACGCTTACACTTTTAGAAGAAAATCCTGGAACAATAACCGGATGGGTAACCGACCACAAAGGTGATATTCGAATTGCTATTACAACAGATGGTGTAAATTCAAGTTTATTATATCGAGATGTAATTAGCGAACCTTTTAAACCTATTGTTACAACTAATTTCAGAGAAGGTATTTCACCTTTATTTTTTGATTTTGAAAATAAATATTTTTATGCACTAAGTAATATCGGTCGCGATAAAATTGCAATTGTATTATTTGATCCGGTTGCAGTTAAGGAATTGGAAATACTATTTGAGCACAACGCAGTAGATGCCGACAATCTGGGTTATTCGAAAAAAAGAAAAGTAATAACCAGTGCAGCATATACAACCGATAAAAAACATTATACTTTTTTTGATAAAACCAGTGAACAACGTTACGAACGTGTTAAATCGCTGATACAGGAAGATGCTGAAATTTATTTTACGGATAAGGATAAAAATGAATCATTTTTTATCATCAGAACATTAAGTGATGTATCGCTTGGAAATTATTATTTGTACGATGCAAATCTGGATACCATTACCCATCTCGCTAACGTAAGCCCATGGCTCAACAGCGAAGCACTTTGCCACATGGAGCCGATACAATATACCTCACGTGATGGTTTAACGATAAATGGTTATTTAACATTACCAAATAATAATTCATCACAACCATTTCCTTTAATTGTAAATCCGCATGGTGGACCATGGGCGCGGGATACATGGCATTTTAATCCCGAAGTACAATTTTTAGCCAATCGTGGTTATGCTGTTTTACAAATTAATTTCAGGGGTTCCACCGGTTATGGCAAACAATTTTTGGAAGCTGCATTTAAACAATGGGGCAAAACCATGCAAAATGATATTACCGATGGCGTTCAATATTTAATTGAAAAAGGAATAGCCGATAAAAATAAAATTGGTATTTACGGAGCAAGTTACGGTGGTTATGCAACGCTTGCAGGTTTAACATTTACGCCTGATTTATATGCCTGTGGTGTCGATTATGTTGGCGTGAGCAGTTTATTTACATTCATGTCGTCTATTCCACCATATTGGGAACCTTACTTGGAAATGATGTACGAAATGGTTGGGCATCCTGAAAACGATAAAGCATTACTCGCTTCATCTTCTCCCCTTTTGCATATCGATAAAATTAAAGCCCCACTTTTTGTTGCTCAGGGCGCTCTTGATCCTCGTGTAAAAAAATCGGAAAGCGACCAGATTGTTGAAGCATTAAGAGCAAAAAATATTGATGTAGATTATATGGTTAAAGATAATGAAGGCCACGGGTTTTCAAATCAGGAAAACAGGTTTGAATTTTATGCTGCCATGGAAACATTTTTAAGTAACCATTTATTAAACGATTCGCAATCATGAAATCATTTTTGTGTGTTTTATTTTTAGTTTGTTCATTTTGTGTCGCACAGGCTCAAAACACGGGCTACACGGGTTCTCTGCTGTGGAAAGTGAGTGGTAACGGTCTGGAAACACCATCATATATTTATGGCACCATACATTTATTGGAGCAAAGTGATTTTAAAATTAAACCTGAAGTTGATTCTGTGTTTGATGCTGCAGATAAAATTATTTTCGAAGTTGATTTAACCGATATTACTTTACAATCCACTTTTCAAAACTGGATGTTATTACCGGACAATAAATCTATTAAAGATTATTGTAGTGCTGATGAGTTTAATAAAATATCGAAATACTGCACAGATTCATTAAAAGTAGATATTTCAGCTTATGCTAATCAAAAGCCATTCGCAATTTATCAATTACAAACAACACATTTAATAAAAGGCGAATTAGCATCATTTGAATTGTATTTTTTACAAAAATGTATGCGCAGTCAAATTCCGGTTGGCGGACTGGAAACACTAAATTCACAATTGCACATTTTTGATTCAATCAGCTATGAGGAGCAACTGGATTGGATTGTAGCCTCAATTGATTCTTCTGATGAACAGTATACCAATTTTGATAATATGGTGGCAAGTTATTTGTCGGGAGATTTAAATGCATTATTAAATTTAATGGAAACCAATTCACCTGAAATAAAAAAATATGATGATTTATTTTTGGTGAACAGAAATAAAAATTGGATACCGGTTATTATGAATGAGATAAATAAACAATCTTCATTTATTGCAGTTGGCGCAGCACATTTAGGTGGGCCAACCGGTATTTTACAATTATTAGCAAATAAAGGATATACCATTACACCATTATAAATAAGTAAATTTAGAATATGATAACAATTACCAACCTCTCAAAATCATTTCAGTTGTCGAGGCAACAAAAAAAAGAAATGAATTATGCGCAACAGGGCGACACAGTACATGCCGTGAAAAATGTATCATTTACCTGCCAGCCGGGTCGCATTTTTACGTTGCTGGGGCCTAACGGGGCAGGTAAAACAACCACTCTGCGTATGATAGCCACTATTTTAAAACCAACATCGGGTACTATTGTAGTTAATGGATTCGACACGGTTACCAATGGTGTAGATGTGCGCAATAATTTAGGGTTTTTAACCGGTTCAACCGGTTTGTACGACCGACTTACACCGGATGAAACAATTACCTATTTCGGCAGGTTAAACGGTATGGATGAAGTTACGCTAAAACGCCGTAAAAAAGAATTATTCGATTTATTGGGCATCAACGAATTTGCACATCGTCGCGTAGGGAAATTCAGTACAGGTATGAAACAAAAAGTTTCTATTGCCCGAACAATGATTCACGACCCGCAGGTTGTTGTATTTGATGAGCCAACTTCAGGTTTAGATGTAATTGCTGCAAAAAGTATTATCGAATTAATCAGACAATGTAAGCGCGAAAACAAAACCATAATCTTGTCGACACATATTATGAGTGAAGTAAATATGCTTGCAGATGATTTAGCAATTATTTACAAAGGTGATCTTATTTATAACGGTTTGTTCGAAGATTTCAAAAAAGGTATGCGCGAAATCACTTTAGAGGATGAATTTATTCGCATGGCACAAGAACATGAACCCGCAACAATCTGAACAATTTAACTTTATCAATCAATACAATGAAAAATATAATTACCATATTTCTTAAAGAAATAAAAGATATCATGCGTGATAAACGCACACTGATGGTGATGCTGCTTATCCCACTTGTAGTTTATCCGGCCATTTTTGTAGGTATTACCAAATACATGACCGCACAAAGTGAAAAGGCCGTATCTGAAACCTTGCGTATAGCAATTATTTCAAACGGCAATGAAGCAAATTTTAAAGGGTTTATTACACCAATGCCTAATACAAAAATTTCTTCAGTTACAGATACCACAAAAGCGAAAGAACTCATTTTAGCAGATAGTATAGATGTAGCCTATTATTTCCCTGCTGGTTACGACTCAGCGCTTGCTAAATTAGAAGCAACTGGTTTTCAATATTTTTATACATCCACGAATAATGAATTTGAAGTGGGCATTGTTCAAAATATAAATTCCGGTTACAAACAACAACTGGTAAAACAAAAACTCGCAGAAATAAAAGTAAGTGAAACTGTGCTTGAACCTGCAAAAAGTATTGAACGTAACCTGGCTTCATCACGTGAACAATTAGGTAGTATTGTGGGTGGTATTATCCCTTACTTTTTTATCATTTTCTGTATGATTGGATGTATGTATCCGGCTATTGATCTTGCTGCAGGGGAAAAAGAAAGAGGGACACTTGAAACCTTATTGGTTTCATCTGCAAGCCGTATGGAAATTTATACCGGGAAACTCATTACAGTAACCTTAAGCGGGTTTATTTCCGCAATGGCAAGTATTGCCGGATTAATTGTTTCTGCAAAACTTATTGGCAGCGGTGCCAGTGATTCTGATATGTCACAAATAAGCGAATTATTGTCAGGAATTATCTCTCCGGGGTCCATTATTATGATGCTCGTGATATTATTACCACTTAATATCTTTTTTGCGGCAATCACACTCATGTTATCTATTTATGCAAAAACATTTAAAGAAGCACAAAGTATGATTACGCCATTAATGATATTTATTGTTTTCCCAACCATTTTTGGTATGTTACCGGGTGTTACCCTCGATTATAAAACTGCATTGGTTCCAATCTTAAACGTTTCACTCGGTGCCAAGGAAATTATTTCCGGTACAATTGAAATTGGTCCGCTTTTAATGACCTATGCTGCATTATTTATTTATGCCGCTATTGCATTGATTATCAGCGTTCGTTTCTTCAATAACGAAAAAAATATTTTAAGGGGTTAAGAAAAAAAAGCTGAAATTCCTGTAAACTGAACACAAATCCCGGTAATCCACCATTACCGGGATTTCTTTTTTTGATTTTTTTCTTCGGATGACGGAACATTGCACTCCCGAATTTTGTTAACTGAATGTTGACAATTAGAAGTGGCACATCACACAACCATTGTTAATTTTATAACGTTTATCTAACTTAGGAAAGAAATCGGTTTCATGGAGAATTTATTCTGGAAAATAAAGAGTTTTCATCAGTTGAATGTATTTGAGCTGTATGGTATACTGCGTTTAAGGCAGGAAGTGTTTGCTATTGAGCAAAATTGTGTATACCTGGATGTTGATGGAAAAGACCAATTTTGTGACCATATTTTTGGGGTAGATGATGCAGGAAAAGTTATCGCCTCTTGTCGCATTGTTCAACCCGGTACCGGTTATAATGAAGTAAGTATCGGACGTGTTGCAACGCATCCTGAACACCGCAATAATGGTTACGGGAAAATGGTTATGGATAAAGCAATTAATTTTATTGAAGATAAATACGGCCCGGTGTCCATCAAAATTGAAGCCCAGTATTATTTAGAAAAGTTCTATTCTGGTTATGGTTTTGAGCCGAAAAGTGACATATACTTACTCGACGGAATTGAGCATATTGAGATGGTACGCGAAAAGAACGCCGTTCACGTCAGAGCCTGATAGAAACCCACACTTTTTCACATTTGAGTTTTGCAAAATTTTGTTACTATTGTGACAGAATAAACCAATATTTGTTAACCTAAAAATCAATCACATTATGGGAATGTTAAAAGAATTCAAGGATTTTGCCATGAAAGGCAACCTAATCGATATGGCAGTCGGTTTTGTAATGGGTACCGCTTTCGCCGCAGTTTCGAATACCTTTATTAATGGAATGGTAATGCCTTTGGTGAGCCTAATTTCAGGTAAAGATTTCCACACATGGAAATTTACACTGAAAGAAGCTCAAATGGCCGCTGATGGCACAGTTGCAAAAGCTGAAATTGCCATCATGTATGGTGATTTTATTTCAGTGCTGATCAACTTCATCATTATTGCTTTTGTAATGTTTATGGTAATAAAAGCAATTAATTCAATGAAGAAAAAAGAAGAAGCAGCACCTGCAGCACCTCCGGCTCCTTCCGCTCAGGAAGTTTTACTTGGAGAAATTCGCGATCTGTTAAAAAAATAAATCGTATAATATACAATGCCTTCCAATTGGGAGGCATTGTTATGTATAATTGGCCCGATTATTGAAAAACGGCCTGCAATTAAATCAATCAAAAAAATATGAAAAAATTATTTACCCTTGTTATCCTGCTGAGTACGGTTACAATATCTTTCAGTCAGGTGGATACTACCTGGAAAAAAGGTGGTGGCGCTATTCTTAATTTTAATCAAACATCTTTAACCAATTGGGCTGCCGGTGGTGAAAGTAACCTCTCCGCTACCCTGCTCACCAATTTTTATGGTAATTACAAAAAAGATAAAACTACCTGGGACAATACCTTAAATATGAATTACGGTTTAATTACTGCGAATAATTATGATGATATCCGCAAAAATGACGACCGTATCGAATTAAACAGTAAATATGGTCGCTATGCATTCGCCGACGATTTTTACTATTCAGGAATGTTGAACTTTTTGACTCAGTTTGCAGCAGGTTACGATTATGTTACCGACCCTGCCGCTGCAATGCCTATTTCTAAATTATTATCTCCGGGTTATTTAACCGCAGCTATCGGTTTGGACTGGAAACCAAGTGACAAATTTTCACTATTCCTGTCACCTGCAACCGGCAAATTTACTTTTGTATTAGATGAAGATATATCTACTGCAATAACCGACACAGCCAACAATAAAAACCGTTACGGTGTTGATGCAGGAGAAAATTTACGCGCTGAATTTGGTGCCTCAATGGTGGCCGCTTTAAATACACCTATCGGAAAAAACACCAGCTTTTCTTCTAAACTCGTGTTGTTTAATAATTACACCGATCCAATTGCTGAACACAAAGGAAATATTGACGTCGATTTTCAAAATAATATCAATATTAAAGTGAGTAAATATTTTGCAACAACAATTTTCTTACAAGTATTATACGATCACGACATTGCAATTGCAACTTATGAGGATGGTGTGCAGGTAGGCACAGGTCCAAAAACACAATTTAAAGAGGTATTCGGAATCGGATTAAGTTATTCGTTTCAATAATATACGATAAACCCCTAAAATAAATCCGATGTGTTGAGCATCGGATTTTTTATTTATACAAATAATTTAAATCGTTCAAAACAGGATTGATGCAATGCTGCTCGATCATCCGGATGTGCAATTTCAATTAAAGCCTTTGCGCGTTGACGTAAATTTTTTCCAAACAAATAAGCAATACCATATTCAGTTACAAGATAATGTACATGTGCTCTGGTTGTTACTACTCCGGCTCCCGGTTTTAATACAGGCACAATTCGTGAAACACCTTTTGCAGTGCGCGATGTTAATGCAATAATCGGTTTTCCGCCTTCACTTAACGCCGCACCACGCATAAAATCCATTTGTCCACCCACACCCGAATACTGAATAATACCAATTGAATCAGCACAAACCTGACCTGTTATATCTACTTCTATAGCACTATTGATTGCAACTACTTTATCGTTTTGTTTAATTACAGATGGTTCATTTACATAATCGATATCTAAAAATTCAAAAGCCGGATTATCATCAACGTAATCATACAATTTTCTTGAACCCAAGGCAAACCCTGATACTGTAGTATTTGGATGTATTTTTTTGTATTTGTTATTCACTACATCCGATTCAAATAACGGAATCAATCCATCAGAAAACATTTCTGTGTGTACACCTAAATCTTTGTGATTGGTAAGTGCTTTTAACACGGCATCAGGAATAGCACCGATGCCCATTTGTAATGTACTTCTGTCTTCAATTAATCCCGCAATATGTTCGGCAATTTTCATTTCATCTTTCCCTACCTTTTCACCGAATGAAGCTTCATGCAAAGGTTCATTTACATATACCATAGCGTGAAAACGGGATGCATGAATTAAACTGTCGCCATGTGTGCGTGGCACCTGCGGATTTACCTGCGCAACAACATATTTTGCCATATTTACTGCGGTTCGTGCAATATCAACTGAAACACCTAAAGAGCAGTAACCATGTTTATCAGGAGGTGAAACTTGCACTAACGCAACATCTAACCCTAAAATACCGCGTTTAAATAACTCCGGAATTTCACTTAAAAAAACGGGAATGTAATCTGCAAAACCACTATTTACATCTTGTCTGATACTGTTAGAAACAAACATACTGTTCATCGAAAAGCTGTCGCGATGTTCCGGTTTATCTACATGCATATCTCCATACACACTGATAAATACCAATTCTACGTCGTGAATCTGGTTGCTTCTTTCGGCAAGATGTTTTAATAAATGTGTTGGTGTACATGCGCTGCCATGAACAAAAACGCGATCACCCGATTTAATGCAGCTTAATGCCTGTTCGGCAGAAATATAATTTGGCGTTGTATACATAATAATTATAGTTTAATAATCATGCATTTACAAAAGGTGCAAATGCATGATAAATATTTACAACGCAAAAGTAGATACGTAATTCAACAAAAAAGTTGATAAAAATCACCAACCTAAAACCCAGGCAAAAATTAATGGCGCAACAATAGTCGCATCACTTTCTACAATAAACTTGGGCGTATGAATATCTAATTTACCCCAGGTAATTTTTTCGTTAGGCACAGCACCTGAATAACTACCATACGACGTTGTTGAATCGGAAATCTGACAGAAATATCCCCAAAACGGCACATCATGCCATTCTAAGTCCTGATACATCATAGGCACCACACAAATTGGAAAATCGCCGGCAATACCACCGCCAATTTGAAAAAATCCTACGCCTTTACCTGCAGAATTATTTCTATACCAATCGCTCAACCATACCATGTATTCAATACCACTTTTCATGGTGGAAGTTTTTAATTCGCCTTTAATACAATATGATGCGAAAATGTTACCCATTGTACTATCTTCCCAACCCGGAACCACAATCGGGATATTTTTTTCTGCAGCAGCAATCATCCACGAATTTTTCGCGTCAATTTCGTAATCTTCTTTCATTACGCCACTCAATAATAATTTATACATGTATTCATGCGGAAAATATCTTTCACCTGCAGCTTCTGCATCTTTCCAGATTTTTACAATATGGTGCTGTATTTTTCTGAATGCTTCTTCTTCAGGAATACAGGTATCGGTAACACGGTTTAATCCCTGCTCCAGCAATTCCCATTCCTGAGCAGGTGTTAAATCACGATAATTCGGCACGCGTTTATAATGTGAATGGGCAACCAGGTTCATTACATCTTCTTCAAGGTTTGCACCGGTACAACTAATAATATCAACCTTGCCTTGTCTGATCATCTCGGCAAAAGAAATGCCTAACTCGCCTGTACTCATAGCGCCGGCAAGGGTAACCATCATTTTGCCGCCTTCCAGTAAATGTTGTTCATATCCTTTGGCAGCATCAACCAGCGCCGCAGCATTAAAATGGCGATAATGATGTGCTATAAAATTCGAAATAGGTCCTTTGTTCATTGTTCGTTATTTTGAACTGCAAAGTAACGAAAAAAAACGGCAACCCTATGCTGTAGTGTTTATTCGAAATAATACAAAAGTCCCAGTCTGAAATAGAATCCGCTTTCCATGGAAGGATTTACACCGGTGTATGACCAATATTCAGAAGTACCAATGAACGGGATTTTATACATCATATCAAATTGCACACCTACAACATCGGTTGGCAAATACAATAATTTCAGCCCGCCAAAAGCATTAAAGGTTTGTCCGGAATAATTAAAGATAAAATCATCTCCATTATGTACGCATTTTTGTTCAACGGTTTGAAAAATAAATTCACCACCTCCGGTTACGCCTATCATAAAGTTATTATACGCTTCGCTTTCATACCAATATGTTCCACCTATGCCAAGGTTATACCAATTTACAATTTCGTCAATATTTTCGGGATCAGCAAAACTTGAGTTTCCAAAAAAATCACTGGTATAATGCGTTAGTTTTGGTAAACCGATTCCGGCATTTACATAAACATCGTAATTACTCATGAATTCATAATAACCTGCACTGAAAATTGCGCCGGGTAAAAACGCACTTTCTCCGTAATATGCATTTCCTTTTTGATACAAAACATTTATTTGACCTGTGGCGAATATCTGCGCATTTACGTGTTGCAGAAATAAAAAACTGATGCCGATTGCAAGTAATGTTGTTTTCATAGTGTTATTTTGAGTGTGAAAACAAAATTAATCTTTTGCAGGTATTTTACAAATCGACAACGTTTCTGTCACGCTGTATTATAAAATAAAAAAGGGGCGCTATTGCACCCCAAAACAAACAACCTGAAAATTTTAATGTTATGCGTTGTAATAAAATTTTTCTTCTATTATTTTACCATCCTTCCAGCGTTGAACAGAAACCTGTTTGTAATTTCTGTCGCCCCATTCACTATGTGTATAATCAAATTCCCACTCATTAATAGCAATGCCATCGCTGATTAACACATTATGTAATTTTGCTCCGCGAAATGCTGTGAGTTTACCTACAAATTCTTCTTCAAATTTGCGACATTCATCCTTTCCCGTACGAACCGGAAAATTATTGTCTTGCATAACTACGTCGTCAGCATAAAATGTTTCAAACGCTCCGAGAATATCTCCACCCAGAATGCGTGCGTTGAGCTCGTCAACCAATTGTTTTAAATTGTCCATGTTTTTTAATTTATATGTATACACATACATGTATATACAGGTTTTTGTTCACTAAAACATAAAAAAACCTGTTAAACGATAACATTTAACAGGTTTTTGATGTGATTTTAAGTTTTAAGCGGTCATGTAGCTCTCAACCGGCGGACAAGTACAAATCAAATTGCGATCGCCCTGGGTGTTGTTGATACGGCTTACACTTGGCCAGAATTTTCTGTCTTTCAAATAGCTAACCGGAAACACAGCTTCTCCCCTGCTATAAGCATGATTCCATTCTTCAGCCATAATATGGTTCAAAGTATGCGGTGCATTTTTTAATACATTATCTGCTTTATCTGCACTGCCATTTTCAATTGCTTCAATTTCTTTCCTGATACCACTTAAAGCTTCAATAAAACGATCCAGTTCTTCTTTACTTTCACTTTCAGTCGGTTCAATCATTAATGTTCCGGCTACTGGAAATGAAACAGTTGGTGCATGGAAACCGTAATCCATTAATCGTTTTGCTACATCTTCAACTTCTAAACCAATAGTATGTTTCCATTTTCTGAAATCAATAATAAATTCATGCGCTACTCTACCGGATTTACTTACATATAAAATGTCGTAAATTTTTTCCAGGTTACTTTTTAAGTAATTCGCATTTAATATTGCCATTTTTGTTGCATTGGTACAACCTTCACTACCCAGCATTTTAATATAAGCATAACTGATTAATAAAATACTTGCACTGCCAAACGGCGCAGCATTAATTGCTTTAATTGCATGTGAACCTCCTGTTAAAAATAATGGATGTCCCGGTAAAAACGGTGCGAGTTTTTCATTCACACAAATTGGTCCCATGCCCGGACCACCACCACCGTGCGGGATGGCAAATGTTTTATGTAAATTGAGGTGACAAACATCTGCACCAATTTTTGCAGGAGATGTTAAACCAACCTGTGCATTCATATTTGCACCATCCATGTATACCAAACCACCATGCTGATGAATAATATTACAAATCAGCATAATTGTTTCCTCAAACACACCATGTGTCGACGGATAAGTAACCATCAAACAAGCAAGGTCATTTTTATGTTCTTCTGCTTTTAATTTTAAATCTTCAATATCAATATGTCCTTCAGCATCACTTTTAACCACTATAACTTCCATACCTGCCATAACAGCACTTGCAGGATTTGTTCCATGTGCACTTGCAGGAATTAATACTTTATTGCGATTTGCCGAATTGTGATGAATATGATAAGCACGAATTACCATTAATCCGGCATACTCTCCCTGAGCGCCAGAATTTGGTTGTAAACTACAAGCATCAAAACGTGTAATTTCACATAAATCGCGCTCCAACTCTTTTATCATTTCAAGATATCCTTCAACCTGTTCAGCAGGAACAAATGGATGCACCATCGAAAATTCTGGCCATGAAACCGGAATTAATTCAGTAGCTGCATTTAATTTCATTGTGCAACTGCCTAATGGTATCATCGAAGTGGTTAATGATAAATCTTTATTTTCTAATCGTTTAATATAACGCATCATTTCACTTTCAGAATGATACGAATTAAATACAGGATGCGTTAAATAGGTTGATGTTCTGATTAAAGCAGTTGGGATAGATGATTGTAATGTTTCAATATCACTCACTTCTATTTTATGGCCATTTAATAACCCTTTTGCTTCGCCAAAAACTGCTGCAATATCTTTTATATCTTCTATCTCTGTACTTTCATCAATAGTAATTTGTATATCGCCATTTTTTTGGTAGAAGAAATTCATGTGATGCGCAATGGCATGTTGATGAATTATTCCACTTAAAGTGCCGGCTTTAACATTAATCGTATCAAAAAAAGATGTGTTCGATTGTTCAAAACCCATTTTGTTTAAGGTATCGTTTAACACTGATGTTAATCCATGCACCTTTTCGGCAATTTGTTTTATTCCCAGCGGACCATGATAAACACCATACATACCGGCCATTATAGCGAGTAATGCCTGTGCAGTACAAATATTGGAAGTTGCTTTTTCGCGACGAATATGTTGCTCACGTGTTTGTAATGCCATACGTAATGCAGGGTTATTATCACGGTCAACACTCACACCAATAATACGTCCCGGTATATCACGTTTAAATTCATCTTTAGTTGCAAAAAATGCAGCATGTGGTCCACCAAATCCCATTGGCACACCAAAACGTTGTGAATTTCCGACAGCACAATCTGCACCCATTTCGGCAGGTGAACGCAAAATAGCTAAAGCTAAAATATCAGCAGCTACGGTTACATAAATATGGTGCTGATGCGCTTCATTTATAAAATCAGTGTAGTCATATAATTGTCCGTTACCGGCAGGATATTGTAATAACACGCCAAAATAACTTTCATTTAATTGAGCATTAGTATGATTACCTACTACAACTTCAATTCCAAGAGGTTCTGCTTTGCTGATTAATAAATCGATTGTTTGCGGAAAACATAATTCGCTCACAAAAAATTTATTGGAGGTAATTTCTTTTTTGTTTTTGAGATGATAAAACATGATCATGGCTTCAGCTGCTGCCGTTCCTTCATCAAGCAGACTGGCATTGGCAATATCGAAACCGGTAAGGTCAGCAATCATGGTTTGGAAGTTCAGTAACGCTTCTAACCTACCTTGGGCAATTTCTGCCTGATAAGGTGTATACTGGGTATACCAACCCGGATTTTCGAAAATATTTCTGCGAATCACACTTGGCGTAAGTGTATTGTAATAACCTAAGCCAATATAGGTTCTGAAAATTTTGTTTTTAGCTGCCAGCGTTCGCAAGTGTTTAAAATAATTGTGCTCCGTCATAGGTGCACCAATATTAAGCGGACGTTTTAACCTGATGTTTTCAGGTACGGTTTGGTTGATAAGCGCATCAAGCGAATCGGCGCCGATACTACTCAGCATTGCGGTTACATCATGTTCGCGAGGGCCGATATGGCGTTGCTCAAATTGCTCGTTTGTGGAAGTACGAAGTTTCACTGGCATTGTTTTAAAAATTCCTGCAAAATTAAGTGTTCAGATAATGGTTTTTGCCTCAATAAAAAAAGATTTCACAGTTAATGCACAAATTTTAAAATAAGCGAATTAATTTGCCGTCTAATTAGGGTAATTCCTAACAATAAAAAATAAGCACATGGACTCAATTAATCATGAAACACTCACCTGGACCCTTTGGATTGTAGGCGTTCTGGTTTGTATTATCTTTTACAAATTTATTTTAAGGTTCTTTTTCGGGATGGTTATCGTTCCTGAAGACAGAATTGGTTTAGTCACCAAAAAGTTCGTTTTGTTCGGCAACAATAAGGAGTTGCCCGACGGTCACATCATTGCAACCAAGGGTGAAGCCGGTTACCAGGCACATTCTTTAGCTCCGGGATTATACTTCTGGAAATGGATTTGGCAGTATGAAATTACGATGCAGCCCTTTGTTATTGTGCCTACCGGCCAAATTGGTTTGGTGCTGGCAAATGATGGTAATGAACTCGAAACAGGGCGTATCCTTGCCCGCAAAGTGGAGTGCGATACCTTTCAGGATGCTTCAGCATTTATGAATGGTGGCGGTAGAAAGGGTCGTCAATCGGCATTAATACCTCCCGGTTCGTATCGTATCAATTCATTTTTGTTTGATGTAGAAATTGTTGACATGACCAACGTTCCTGAAAATGGTGTTGGTATTGTTACCACATTAGAAGGTCAGCCTTTGGATGAAGGCCAGATTGCAGGTAAAATTATCCCCGACCATAACCGATATCAGGATGCCGATACTTTCCTGAATAACAATGGTTATAAAGGTTTACAGGAACAGGTAATTCTTGCCGGTAGTTACTTCCTTAACCCATGGTTTGTGAGGGTAGAAATAGTTAAGATGACTGAAATTCCAATCGGTTATGTTGGTGTAGTAATCAGTTATGTTGGTGCTGATGGTATCGATTTAAGTGGCACTGAATTTAAACACGGTAATATTGTAGCGAAAGGTCAAAAAGGTGTTTGGGCAGAAGCTTTAGGACCCGGAAAATATCCGATTAACCCTTACATTATGAAAGTGGAGTTAGTACCTACCACAAACCTCGTTTTAAATTGGGCCTCTGCAAGAACTGAATCGCATATGCTGGATAAAAATCTCAGCACAATTACCGTTCGTTCGAAAGATGGTTTTACATTTAATTTAGATGTTTCACAAATTATTCATATTCCAACTTACGAAGCACCAAAAGTAATTGCACGATTCGGAAATATGGCCAACCTGGTAACGCAAGTGTTGGAACCTACCATTGGTAACTATTTCCGAAATTCAGCACAGGATGCCGACGTAATTGACTTCCTTAAATCGCGTAAAGAACGTCAGGAAAGTGCTAAACAACATATTGGTGAAGTGTTGGAGCAATACAACGTATTTGGTGTAGATACCTTAATTGGAGATATTATTCCACCTGAAACCTTGATGAAAACTCTCACCGACCGTAAGTTGGCTGAAGAACAAAAAGTAACTTACGATACACAAATGAAAGCGCAGGAAACACGCCGTACACTTGAAAAAGAAACCGCTGTGGCCGAAATGCAAAAAGAGTTGGTAAAAGCTGATCAGGGTGTTGTAATTGCTGAGAAAATTGCAGATGCCAGCGTTAAAAAAGCAACGGGTGATGCTAATGGAATCAGAATTCAGTCAACAGCAGAAGGTGAACGTTTGAGGATTCTTGCAACAGGTGAAGCAGAAAAAATCCGATTATTGGCAGAAGCGGATTCACAAAAAATTAAATTGATTGCCGATGCTGAAGCGGAACGTATTACCAAAACAGGTAATGCAGAAGCTGAAAAAATTCTCGCAATCGGTAAATCAAATGCTGAATCCTATAAATTATCGGTTGAAGCAATGGGTGGCGATAATTTCACCCAATTAAAAATTACAGAAAGCCTCGGTATGAATAAAGTAAAAGTAATACCTGAAGTACTGATTACCGGAGGAAATGATTCTCCAAACGGTCCAATCAGCGGATTACTCGGCCTTGAATTAATGAAAGAACTCGGTAAACGCATTCGCGAAGGCAGTCAGGATAAAGCTGAATAATTTCAGCTCCTGTATCGAAATAAGTGCAACCCCTGTGGTTGGTCTTGGGACCAAATCACAGGGGTTGTTTCGTATAATAAGCTTCGAAGTAAAGTAGTCCAATCAAAGCATAAATTCGCAGACAACCCCGAAATCGGCGCTAATTATGAAGTACAAACCTCAAAAGCCAAATCGAAGCCCTACTCCACCCGCGACTTCTCCTCAGGTGCTGTCGTACTCCGTGCCTGCATCCCTTCACCCTTATTAAAACGATAACTGAAGGATATATTAATTGTTCTGGTATCTAAATAACTGTACCAGCTTGCAGTTGAATTTCCTAACCCTTGTATATCACCACCCGGTTGGTTGGTGTAAAAAATATCATTTACACTTAATTTGATAGTTCCTTTTTTCTCCATAATTTTTTTGGAGACACCAACCCTGCTGGTCCACGAAGGAATTAATATAAATTGTCCGCTATACACTTTAGTCTGATAACTGCCGGATAATTCAAATGACCAGGTATCTTTTATCTGAAATTGATTTACAGGACCGATATACCAATGTGTACCATTATTAACTAAATTCTGGCCATACAATGTTGCAGAAAATTCATTGTGCATTAACTCTGAATAAAATTGAAGTGTCCACCAAGTTTTAATCGGTATCATTCCGTTAATTGAAATACCATAACTTAATTGATTACTGATATTGCCCGGTCTGCTGTAAAAAATACCATCGCGTTGTTCAATGGTTTCGTTAATCATATCGTTTACAATGCTCAATAATCCAGTGGTGGTAATCATGTTATTATACGTATGTGATAATTCGAAATTGTGCGAAAATGTTGGTTCCAAAAATGGATTGCCTTCATACAATGTAAATAAGTCCAGCGGATAAGTAAACGGATTTAAATCCTGATAATTCGGGCGATCAATTCGTCTGCCATATGAAAAACCCAAAATATGTTTCCCGATTGAGTCAACCTGATATTGTAAATATGCTGTTGGAAAAATATTATTTAAACTTCTGGTGAATGATGAATCCGGTGTAACAGCATTCCCAAGCTGGTTACCGGATAATTCGGTATTTTCAAATCGTAAACCTAATTGATACGAAAGTTTGTTTTTTGCATTACTGTAATTTACATAACCGGCATTAATATTTTCACGGTAAATAAAATGGTTTGAAAAAACATAATTGGGTGTTAATTCGCCATCAACTTCATCTTGAAAATCTGCAATATTATCTGCGTCAACTAAACTTGATTTAACACCTGCATCAAATCTTGCCCCATTTTTTAGCGGATGCATGTAATCAACTTTTGCACTTACAATAGATAAAATGGTTGGCAATGTACTTACCAAATTACTTTCTCCAACAAAAATATTACCCGGTAAATAACTTTTAGTAAGTAATTCCTGATCCATAGCAGAGTTATAAGCAAGGTAATCTGCCTGAAACGTGAGTTGTTTGCCGGTTGAGTCTAATTTAATATCATAATTCAAATTGATATTACCATTTTTAAAATTGCGAATTGATGGTGCATCCGTAATCACGACACTTTGTAAAGCACCCAATGAATCACGCACCTCAGCAGTATTATGTGAAGTATTACCTAGGTCTGAATTAAATCCACTCAGAACAATACCAAAAGTTGATTTATCATTTACATAAAAATCCATACCTAACTTTCCTGTCAGGCTTTTATTTTCAATTTTAATAAAGGTGTTTTGAAAAAATGTTGAACTTAAAGAAGCATCAGTATTATAATAGGCGCGATTAATATCTAAATCCTGAAATGTATTGTGCAAGGTATATCCTAAATTCGTATAAAAATTAAACCGGTTAATTCTATAATTAAAATTAGCACTATTATTACTTTTTGGATATCGGCCCTGCGTGTAGCCAACATTTATTCCACCGTTGATACCTGTTTTTTTGCTGCGTTTTAATCGGATATTAATTATGCCACCGGTTCCTGCTGCATCATATTTTGCAGGCGGATTAGTCATTATTTCTATACTTTCAATACTTTCAGCCGGCATCGAACGTAATAAACCTGCCAGGTCGGCTGATGATAAATATGTAGGTTTATCATCAATATAAACTGTTATGCCCCCTTTTCCTTTTAAGCTGATATCACCATTCATATCCACCCGAACGCCGGGCGATTTTTCCAGAACATCCAAAGCCGTAGAACCTGCATTTGAAATCAATGCATCCGGGTGAACGATAATTCTGTCGATTGCATATTCAACAAACGCTTTTGTTCCGACAATTTCTACCGATTCTAATGCAAGTTCTCCGGTGGTAGATAACATAACAGGTGGAATACTATAAATAGTATCGGTTGAATTCAAAACTATTTCCCGAGTGCGAAACAGTTGATATCCTAATGCATTAATAGTAATAAAATAATTCGAATTAGCAGCAGCCCAAAATGTATACACTCCCTCCTCAGCAGTGATTGCTGATTTTACAACAGCTGAATCTGTCGATTGGTACAAGGTAACCAAAACATCCGGTAAACCCTTACCTGTTGAATCCTGCACCGTTCCCGTTAATCTTGTTTCAACGTTCTGTCCAACAACATCGCTATTGCTTACCGTTAAGGAGAAAACAATTAAAGCAATTACAGCACAAATTTGTTTCATAGTAAATTTTTAGGCAAAGTAATAGCATTTTATTGCTAATTATTTATCCAATCCTGCTATTTCCCGGAGCAAGGCCAAATTGTTTTTTGAATGCTTTACTGAAGGCATGTACATCTGCAAAACCAGACTGGAAGGCAATTTCGGTTATAGATAAACTTTGAGTTTTTAATTTGGCGTATGCATACTGCAGCTTTCTTTCTAACACATACTGATAAGGCGTTGTCCCGAATGTTTGTTTAAACAACCGAAAAAAATGAAATTCAGATAAATTAGATATTGCAGCTATCTGACGAATGGATGGTGATTGAGCAAAATTTTCATCTATAAAAAACTTACCTTTCAGTAAACGACGATATAAATCCTTTTTGGTGCTATACTTAATTGCTTTTACATTTTGCAATTGTTTGCAAATGGGTATATGATCTACTACCAAATGTTCAGCAATCGTAAAAAACAAATCATCAGGCACCTCTCGGGGCTGGTCAGGGTTTTTAGATAAAATAGTACTCAGATTTAATAAATCTAATCCGGTCAGTGTATTTTTCGCAACATAGCAGTTTTCAAGAAATTCAGGTGCATTAAAAAACGTATTAAGCGCCATGTCTGCAAAGGGCGTATCCGGGCGAACAATACTGCCTACTGCTTCTGACAATAAATCGGGTGATAAGTCTATGCAAATTCCTTTAACAGGTATGTTATTATTAATCGTTATTGAACCTTCTGCAAATTGATTGGCTAATAAATAACTGCCGTCTGAAATTTCATATTTGTTGCCATTTACAGTGTATTCCTCTTTACCTGAAACTACATACTTAATGGCAAAACGCCTGAACGGTACTTTGTGTTGGAAATTATTAAGTATGGAATAATTTAAAATATTCGTATTCTGCGGTAAAGGCACCGACCCCGTCATTTTCCCCGTGCTAAAACTATACATCGTTTGCTGTTATCTGGTTGGCTGATTTTTTTTTAGTATTTGAAATTCCCGGATACAGGTTATCATTTCAAAATACGCTTTAGCCTTAAAGATAAAAGCATAAACAGTGTATTAAAACAGCATTAACAGATTTATTAAAACGTTAACTAAATTTAATACATAAAAAGAACAACGGTTAATTTTGCCATTTTAGGATAGTTTTAAAATAGTACTATTGTAAAGTATATTTTTTTCAGAATTTATCTCAATAAAATAAGTACCATCCTGCAAATTTAATGGCAAACTACAGTTGATTATTCCATTTGAAATAGCACTGCCACTTAACGTTTTTACCCAAACCAATTGACCATATAAATTACATAACTTTATTTCAAACGGTTTATTTTCGGGAGCTCCGGTTATCGCAATATTGAAATTTCCGGAAGTTGGATTAGGAAATACCTTGATATCAACTTTATTTACAACATCATCAACAGGCAGGGTGAGTTTCCAGTTTTCATAAGTTTGCAACAAAGCAATCGTAACAGGTTCTAAATCCCAGGAAATCACTTCTGCATCGTTATTTAATACGGTTATACTTAAATCTAAATCCGGTAAATACCACGAATTAGCAGAATACGATAAATCACCTCCGTGCCCGTATGCAGTGTATCCTTTAAATGTTTTTTTCATGAGTCCAAGTCCGTAAGTGCCTGAAATGCCCGGCGCAGTTACCGTTTCTTTCGCTTCATCCATAATTGCTGCATCAATTAAATCGCCTCTTAAATAAGTGCGCATCCAATGTGTAATATCGGTTGCATCTGAATAATATCCACCAGCCGCACCTGCAACGGAATTTAATGCCTTCCAATTATAATAGAAAAAATGTGCATCTTCAGTAACACCGTCACCGGTAATATCTAACCATACATGAGCAATTGGACCACTCAAAGTTTCGAACGAAGGAATACCCATGCTGCTTAATGCAAGCGGATCCAAAAAACGATTTCTTATTTCAACATAATAAGGATTACCTGTTGCGGCTTCTATAATCATCCCCAATAAAAAATAACCCGTATTACAATATGACCAAACAGCACCCGGTACATTGTAAGGCAGATTAATAAATGTTGCAATCACATCACTTGCCTGCCATACCGAATCTGTGTTGGCTAATAAAATTGGTTGCAATTCAGGGTTCGCGAGTACTTCATACAACCCACTTTGATGCCTTAATAATTGACGAATTGTAATATTGGTATCTATATAAATAATTGGTTCAAGCCATTTATTTATACTGTCATCTAATTGCAAAATACCTTCATCCACTAATTGTAAAATACATGCAGCGGTAAATGTTTTTGTTACACTACCAATTTCATATTTAAATTCAGGTGTAACTGCTACAGCCGCAGAAGAAATCCCCGCGGCATCAGCCCAAATGGTTTCATCATCAAATTGCATCGCAGCACTTAACGATTTATTCCCAATTACTTCCAACATACTATCCAAGGTTGCAGTTAATTTAATACGCAACGATTCAGGCACTTCTTGTGCTTTAACCTTGGCAGAAAAACATAGCAGTGAAAAAATAAATAAAACCGGTAAACAATTATTTTTAAGCATAGGTATAATTTATATAAAAGGTAAGGCAAAAATAAACCGCTTGTGCGTTGTAGCATTGTCAAATCCTGCTAATTGCCTGTTAAAAATGTTAAAGTCAGTATAAATTGGAAATACCAACTCATACTGACTTTATCAATATTTAGACGAAAAAATGTATTATTCTTTTACAAGCATTTTATTTACTTCGCTATTTTCATTTTTAATATTCAGCACATAAATGCCGGCCGGTAAAAAGTTGAAATCTGTATTAAGGGTTTTGCCGCTCCAAACAGTTTGGCCAACAGTATTTACCATATTAAATTGCACATCAAAATCTTGTAACCCGCTTACTTGAAGTGTATTGGAAAATGGGTTTGGTGAAACTTTAATAGTTTGTGCATTCAATTCGTTAATACCAATAATTATTATTTCAATATCAACACATGCAGAAGTATCAGCACAAATATCATCTGTAATAATTACCGCATAACTTCCTGTTGCTGTTGCAGTAAACGATTGTGCTGTTTCTCCTTCAATGATTTCGCCTGTTAGGCAATTCCACCATTGATAGTTAACGTCTGTAGCATTAGCAGTTATGGTAGTCTCATCTGTACTTGTTGAATTATCGATAGCACACCAGGTAATTCTGGCATATCCGGGCGCACCGTTTCCGGGACCACCACCATTACCATTTCCACCACCGCCGCCGGCACCATAATTTGCACCTGCCGCTGCTGGATCTGACACGCCACAAAAAGCATCAACAAAACCTGCACCCTTGCCACCGTTTCCGGCCGGCGCACCACCTGAAACCCCACCGTCACCACCGGGTGTTAAACAAATGCCAACCCAGGCAATTGTATTTCCGCCAACACCACCATTTCCATCAATACCCGCAGCTCCACCGCCGCCGCCGCCAAAGTAAGTGTAATATCCACCACCACCGGCACCACCTGTAAAGTTGGAAATGTTACCACCATTACCAAAACCGGCTGCACCGCCTCCTCCTATTTCGGGATTTGGAACAGATACACCGTTTTCGCCACCCGTAGCATATAGTAAATCTTCAACTATAGTTGTGCCTGAAACTGCACCTAAACCGGGAACACCAATTGCAACATCTAAAACTTCACCTGGCGTAACTGTAAAGTTTCCACTAGCATAGCCACCACCGCCACCACCGCCTGTTCCATTGTAACCACCATTTCCACCGGCACCTACAACTTCAACAATTATTTCGGAAACACCTGCTGGAACAGTAAAACTACCGGAAGTAGTAAATTCTTGAGTTCCGGACTGCGCTGTAGCTGCTAGCGATAAAAACAATAAACTTAAAGGAGTAAAAATTTTCATATTGCAGTTATTTTGAGATGTAAGGTAACAAATAATCAGGTTATTACTGTAAAGTTGATGCACACATTTAAAATTGAATGCATTTAAATTGAAATTGTTGCCTTATTTTATATTTCATTATTTTGAATAATTCTAAATAATTCTTATTTTAGATTTTAATTCAGGCGAATTATTAAATCACCCACTTATGAAACTACTCATTGGATTATTACTGTTATCGAATGTTGCAATGGCACAAATAAATAATATTGGCGACATCACTTTAAACAAACCTCAAATCACTGTTCCTTTCGCATTTTTTGCAGGCATGTGCGATGGCGTATCCCAAACTTTATATGCTCATTACAGTGCCTTCGAAAAACGTTTCCCCGAAGCGAATGACCAATATTGGAATCCTTATCAAAGCTGGACAAATAAATATGCGAATAACGACCCGAATATGGGCGAAAAATTTCCGGGTTCTACTACGGTTTTTGTTTTTACTACCGATGCCTATCATTTATTCCGTACAATAAATAAAGTAAATCTGGTCACCCTAGGCGCACTTGAATTTTCAGAAAGACGACCACTGCTCAATTATGCCATAGATTTTTTGTTATACTCTGCTGTTTATTCTGCAGGATTTACCTTAACGTATCAGGTATTTTTTAAGCCGTAGAAAAAGCTAATTGTCCGGGAAAAATATTTATTATCAAATAAAATTACTTCCGCCAATTGCCCGTTAATTTTTCGGATTTAGACTGCAGTGTTTCCAATTTCTTGCGCATCCAAAGGACATCAACAACCGGTTTGGTATTATTAAATTCATCAACAATATCCTGAATACTGTTTTTGGGATTTAATTTCCATTTATACATTTTAGAAGTAAGTTTTATCATATTGATATAACCCGTTTTCTGATATGCCGGAATCAAATTATTGCGTTTGATATACACCTTAAAAGCCTCCACCAGACTGAACAAAGCCTCGGTTTCTTCTAATTCAAAATAGGTTTTTAGGAGAAGTGATTTTGAGTCAAGATGGTAATAAAAATCTGTAAATTCCACTGAGCGCAATAGCGTCAACACCTCGTCATAGTTATTCTGGAAGAAATGATAATACGCCATATTAAACGTATAGGCATTTTGTCTGATTGCGGGGTCAAGATGTTCATTATATTTAGTAATGAAATTTTTAACCCATTCAAACTCATTTATCCGTAACCCGAGATAAACAATGTTTTTATAATCGAATTGCGATAAATAATTTTCTTTGAAAATGATTCTGTCCTTCAGCATCACTTTATACAAATCAAATAACTCCCGAATATATTCAACATCACCATGATTAATTTTACGAA
Organism: Bacteroidota bacterium; assembly: GCA_016706255.1. Taxonomy (NCBI): domain Bacteria; kingdom Pseudomonadati; phylum Bacteroidota; species Bacteroidota bacterium. The sequence goes on from JADJJZ010000001.1 coordinate 81,334, forward strand.
TACAATAATTTTTCGCATAAACATACATCTCAAAAATCTCTTCTTTCGAAAACAATTGATGATGTTCTTTTAATAAATCAAGTAAGTTGGTATAATGTAATTTATTTTCCGGCTCTGTTAGTGTAAGTATAATATTATAATAAATTTTTGCAGATGGCACATAGTCGAGCGGATTATGCCTGATATGATTCATTATTTCATCATAAAGGAATAATTTATAGTTTATGGCAACTACATTTTTATTATTGATAATTTCTGCACTATACCGCATTTTATTCAGGATATAATATTTATCCAGATTATCAACTACCTGCTGTAAATTGGTTTCATGTAAATGTTCGCGACGGTCAGACATAAACCGATAACGGTCTTCTTCAATCAGATATTCATAAAACGCATGACTAACATCCCTGCGCGGCTGGTCGTGCAGCGATTTTTCGGCAAGTTTTAAGGTATTGAGAAAAGCCTTATCTAATCGCCGTAACCGATAAGTGTATAACAACAGGTGATATTTAAAAATCTGCTCATCCGAAATCGCTTTATAGCACAAAAACTCCTCAATATGTTTAGTAAGGTCGGTCATCAAATACCGCAACTTCTGTTCATCATATTGTTCGTTGTTAAAAATCAACTTACAACAGGGTCCGCTCCAGATTCGGATGCTCGTATAACGGGTGCCAGGCCTTGATTACATCGAATGCCTGAATTATGGTTTGGTTTTTGTTAAAGAATGGGGAACGCAGGTACTCGTCAAATTGACGCACCTCCTGGGTGGTGAATGTTCTTAGGATTACAATGGATTTATTTTGAAACATCGAAAAAATCGCTTAAATTTAACAAACGATTTGTTGTAAACACCAAATCAACAAGTTTCGAAACCGATAGAATTGTAAAAATTGGACCGATATTTTATACTAAAGTGCTGATTATCAGCATTTTATATATTTGTTTATAAGTTAAAACTTTTTAGGTGTCCCGATAAAGACCTATATTTGTCTTTAAGAAGTGTGCGGTGGGATACATAATTTTAAAACTAATTAACGGATGAGTCCGTATAACGTAGAATAAGCAGACCTAAATTATTACCGCTATGAAGAAAATCATGTTCACCTTTTTATTGCTCGTAGTTGCAGGTGCAACTTATGCGCAAAGCAATGCCCGAGTGCGTTCTGAGGATACTAACCTACCGGAGATTGACAATTTGAGCGGCTTAAAACCAGATGAAACTGACCTGATTCCTTCAAGTACCGTGGCTACCGTTTCTTCAACAAGTACGGCAACCGGAACTACGGGAACAAGCGATAACTACTATCCATCTAAAGATTTTGATAACGGCGCAGTTGTAAACGATAAAGCTGTTAGCACATTAGAAGCTACCGAAGTTTATCCAAACCCTGCTACCAACTATATTACTGTATCAACAGAAGTTGAAACCGGAACTATTCGGATTCTCAATTTGTTAGGTCAGGAAATGTCAAGCCACGAAATAAGCAGTAAGCTTACCGGCATCGACATTACAGCTTTGGGTGAAGGTATTTACTTTGTAAGTATCGAATCCGGCACAATGAAAATTACTAAGAAAATTAAGGTCTTATATTGATTTTTAGGGGTTAAATCAAACAAAAGCCTCTCCGACAGCCGGAGGGGTTTTTTGTTTTTAGATAGTCCCCCAAACTTCAGGCTTTCCGATAAGGGTGGTTTTTTGTCATTTATTCTTCATTTAACATTTCCTTAATTTCAATAAAATCAAGGCTTTCAGCAGAAACACCCCCTTTTTAAACGTTAAAATGGCATTGATAACCCATCCGATTTTGTACTTGGCACGGGCTGATAACGACTGTAATTTGGCATCATAAATCAATTACAGCTATGAAAAAGTTAACCGGAACACTTATTATTTCAGCAGTGCTCATTGCACATGTCGGAATTACAATAGCAACTGAAGAATCCTATATTTTTTCAACTGCAGATTATGAATTATCAGCTCAACCTGCTGCCTCAACTCCTGCTACCTATGTTTCGCTGCCAATTGGAAATTCAGCAACCGGAGCAACCGCTATGTCGCCAAAAGGTATGTTTTCTGCCGATGATGCCTTTTTTACGTTTTAATTTACAATTAACTGCAAATCCCCTCATCCTACTTCTTTGATATAAACGTATCTTTGAGTTACGTTTATTCAGGCATGCGCAAAGTCATTTTTATAATATTATTTTTAATTTGTAATTGGGTCACTGCCCAAGTTGCAGACAGTGTTATCCAATTTTCAGGAATTGTTATGACAAGCGATAGCCTCATGGCTATTCCTAACGCAAATATTAAAGCATTTCCAAGTAAAGCTGTAACCAGCGGTAATTATAATGGCTTTTTCTCGTTTGTTGCTTCCAAAGGTGATACCATTCAATTTAGTGCAGTCGGATATAAAGATGCTACATATATCATCCCTTCCGATTTAACGGAATCTATTTACTCAGTTATTCAATTGATGACCAGAGATACTATTTATCTTACGGAAACCATCATTTATCCATGGCCATCTAAAGAAGAATTTAAAGATGCATTTTTAGCATTAAATATTCCGGATGATTACTACGAAACTGCACGCAAAAATCTTGAGCGTGAACGTTTAAAAGAAATTGGTGAACAAATGGGCATGGATGCTGATATGAATGCCGATTATCAAACCAAAGCTATGGCGCAAAAAATATATTATGCCGGACAATATCCGCCAATGCGCATTTTCGATGTTTTTGCCTGGAAAGAGTTTATTGAAGCCTGGCAGCGTGGTGATTACAAAAAAGATTAAACTACAAGCCGTAATTATTTAGGTAAAAATTTCATTCTGTATTTAACGGCAATATTTCCTTTACTGATATTATCGAGTTTCTTTTTAATTAAACTTCTTTTTAAAGGTGTCATGTGATCGGTAAGTAAAACACCTTCCAGATGATCATATTCATGCTGAATAATGCGCGCATTCATCTCACTGAAGTCTTCAGTATACTCAACAAAATTTTCATCCTGATAACGTAAACGAACTGTTTCGTTTCTCGATATTTTTACTCGCACATCAGGAATACTCAAACATCCTTCTTCATAAACCCAGGGCTCACCCGATTCGGAAATTATTTGTGGGTTGATAAAAACTTTTTTTATGCCTTTGGTTAAACGCACTTTATCTTCTTCATCATCATCTTCATCTTCATCGTCTTTTAGTTGTTCACTGTCAATCACAAACAAACGAATATCTAATCCAATTTGTGGAGCAGCCAAACCCACGCCACGGCCATTGTACATTGTTTCCCACATATTGGCAATCAACTCTTTCAAACCGGGATAATCAGCTCCTATAGGTTCTGAAACCTTTTTTAATACCGGATTGCCATAGGCTACAATAGGTAAAATCATAATTATAAATTTTGTAAATATTCTTGCAAAAAAATTGTTGCACTAATTTGATCTAATAATTTTTTATCTCTGCGTTGTTTCTTTTTTACACCGCTGGCAACCAGTGTTTGCATTGCCATTTTACTGGTATAAGTTTCATCCCATTTTTCAACGGGTATGCTTGGAAAATGTTTATTTAATTCAATAATAAATTTTTCGACATAGGGTGTTGCATGTGTCGGATTTCCCCGTAAATCGGTTGGGTATCCAATTAAAAATTTTTCTACAGGCTCTGCTAACACATAAGCTTTTAAAAACTCAATGGTTTTTTTTGTTTCAACTGTGGTGAGTGCTGTGGCAATAATTTTTAAGGGATCGGTTACTGCGATACCTACACGTTTTGCTCCATAATCAATGCCAACTATTCGTCCCATGGTTTAAAAATTTTGTAACAAATCAACTACAACAAAAATTCCAAATACCACGCTCGCAATACCGTTAGCTGTAAAAAATGCTCTGTTTACCTTACTCAGGTCGTTGGGTTTTACAATTAAATGCTGGTATACTAACATGCTCACAAAAATTCCTGCACCTATCCAATATAAATTATCAAACAAAACATAATTGCCGGCATACCAAACTAATAATGCTGTGTTGAGATGTACAATTATAGAAACAATTAAAGCATTACTTTTTCCCAATTTGGCTGGCAGGCTGTATAAATGGTTCGATTTATCAAATTCTTCATCTTGTAAAGCATAAATAATATCAAAACCTGAAACCCATGTGAAAACAATAAATGAAAAAATTAAGGGCAGCGTTTGAAATGTTTCAGTTACCGCCAAATATGCGCCAATGGGAGCCAATGCAAGTCCGATTCCTAAAATAAAATGGCATAACCATGTAAATCGTTTAGTATAAGAATAACCTAGAATTACCAATAATGCGACAGGTGATAAAAAGAAACACAGTTTATTGAGCAATAATGCACAAATCATAAATGCAACAGAACTGCCAATAACAAAATACAATGCATTTTTAGAAGAAATTACACCTTTGGGAATTTCGCGCTGTGCCGTACGTGCATTTTTTTTATCGATATCAGCAGCAATATATCTGTTGAATGGCATTGCTGCACTTCTGGCAAAAACCATACAAGCCACAACCAATAACAAATCGGTCCACTCAAATGCAGCTCCCGGTTGGGTTATGCCTAAGGTAAAACCAATAATGGCAAAGGGCAATGCAAAAACGGTATGACTAAATGTAACTAATGAAAGGTAATTCTTCATGTGGTGTAAAGTTACAAAATGCCTTTTTTCTTTTTTCTGGCAGTTAACCAGTTTTCAACTTCACCAACTTCCATCGCATTCCAGCACATTTTTTTGGTAAGTCCGCCTTTTCGCGCAGAAATGGTTCCCCATCTGATATCTTTTATACCCTCAACACTATGTGCATCCGGATTAATGGAAATCATAACCCCTTTATGCATTGCATAGGGTATATAGGCATAATCAATATCTAAACGATACGGATTGGCATTAATTTCAATCACTACATCATTAGCAGCGCAGGCATCAATTATTTTTTTATGGTCAACGGGATATCCCGGCCTGCTCAGTAATAATCTACCCGTCATGTGGCCTAGAATTGTAGTATATGGATTTTCAATTGCACGCAACAATCGCTGCGTTGCTTTTTCTTCATCCATTTTTAAATTTTGATGGATGCTGGCAATAACAAAATCAAATGTACTCAGCACCGAATCATCATAATCCATACTGCCATCATTTAATATATCACATTCAATACTTTTAAATATTTTAATTCCTGAAGTTTTATTGAGTGCATCAATTTCTTTATGTTGTGCAATAATTTGTTGCTCTGTTAATCCACCTGCATAAACTGCAGTTTTACTGTGGTCGGAAATTACAAAATAAGTGTACCCGCTTTCAAGACAACCTGCCGCCATTTCTGCAATTGTATTTTTGCCATCACTCCATGTGCTGTGATTATGCACTACGCCTTGAATATCACTTAATTCAATTAAACCTTCAACCTCCATTAATCCTGTCGATTCCCTCAATTCGGGCAGTACATATGGCATTCCGGCTGCTGCAAAAATTTCAGCTTCTGAAGAAAAAGTAGTTTTGCCACCTAATTTATTTTGAATTGTTGCAACAAATTCCGGGCTACCGGTTTCAACAAATAACTGATAATAATATTCCTTATCGTCAACAATTTTTATTTCATACTGCACATCCGTTTCTGTTTTGCCCTTAATAAAATCACCTTCAATTATGGCATTACTAAGAAATGAAATAGATTGAATATGTTCATTGATTTTTGCATCTCTGTTTATCAGAATATTTACAGTATCGATTATATTATTTTGGCGACGAATACCTCCACTCAAATTAATTAACGCATCAGGTATTGCAGTTTGTAATTCTGTAACCAATAAACTGGCATAATCTGCAACGGCTGCATATCTGAATTTGCCCTGATTACTTTGGTAATAATTAATAGAATCAATTACACTTTGTTGCGTTTTTTCGCCAAAACCTTTCAACTTCGATAAACGGTTTTCATTACAGGCATACAATAATTCACCAACCGTTTCAATGCCTAATTCTTTCCAGATGACACCCACTTTTTTTCCACCCAAACCTTTAATGCGCAGAATTTCGATGATACCTGGAGGGGTAACCGCCATTAACTCTTCTAAAGCTGAAATTGTGCCTGTGTCACGCAATTCGACAATTTTGGCCGCTACCGATTTGCCTATCCCCTGACGGGAAGCTAAATCAGCCTCTTCCAGACTTAAAACCGGTTCGTGGATGCGACCAATCTGAAAAGCTGCATTCGCATAACTTTTCGTCTTGAAATCATTTTCCCCATGCAGTTCCATCAAACCGCCTATTGTTTTAAAGATGGTAGAAACTTCTTTATTGGACAACATAAGTACAGCCGCAAAAATACAGCCCTGAAGGCATTTTTTGGTCAAAATTTGGAAAATTGAAAATTGTACTGTTACCTTTGCAAAATTGTTTAACAATATTGTTAAACTTTCTAACTAAATGGTAGAAATAGACAAAAACACGGAACAGAAAATCCTTGACGCTGCCCGGGTGGTCTTTACCCGACATGGGTTTGCCGCTGCCAGAATGGATGATATTGCCACCGAAGCCGGTATCAACCGCGCTTTATTGCACTATTATTTTCGTTCCAAACAGAAGTTATTTGATGTAATTTTTGAAGAGAACCTCTCACGCTTCTACCGGAGCTTTATTGAAATATTGTCCTCTGAGTTAGATCTCGAAAGCAAAATTCGTAATCTGATCAGCGCCGAAATCGATATGTTGCTCGAAAATCGGGATTTGCCTTTATTTATTATCAGTGAAGCCAGCCGCAATCCGGAAATGATGGTTGAAAAAATGACACATCTGCCTGTTAAGCAGTTTGTGATGCAATTCAGCCAGATTATTCATGAGGAAATTACAAAGGGCAACATCAAACCAATTAATCCGATACATATCCTCATGCATATCATGTCACTTTGTATTTTTCCATTTGTCGGCAGACCGGTGTTTACAGCAATTACAGGCACCGGTTCCGAGCAGTTTAATCTGTTGATGGAAGATCGAAAAAAAATAATTACCGAATCAGTTATCCAATTGTTTAAAAAATAATAGCATGAAAAAGTTTTTGCTGATAAGTATTTCAATACTGAGCCTCAATTTATCTGCTCAGGCTCAAAATGAAGTTACTTTACAACAATGTTATCAGCTTGCAGAAGCCAATTTCCCTTATCTCGCCCAACAAAATATTGTTCAAAGTATAACGGATGAAGCAATTAATAAAATTAATGCCATCTGGCAACCACAGGTTTATTTAAATGCACAGGCCACTTATCAAAGTGAAGTAACCTCCATTGGTTTAAACATTCCCGGAATAGAAATAAACGAATTGAGTAAAGACCAGTATAAGGCTACATTAGATGTTAATCAGGTATTATATGATGGTGGCATTTCTAAACAACAACGCAGCATACAAATGTCAGGCGCTGCAGTTGAAACGCAAAAAATTACTGTTGACATCTATAAAGTTCGTGAACGCGTAAATCAATTATTTCTCATTTTATTACAAACCGATAAACAACAGGAATTAGTTAATAATTTAAAACTTGAATTAAATAATCAGGAAGAAAAAATAAAAGCCGGGAAATTATTTGGTACTGCCACTCAATTTCAGGCAGACATTTTAGCCGCAGAAATAATTAAAGCCGATCAGCGCACCATCGAAATTAATGCAGCTCGTGAAACTGCATTAAATATGCTAAACCTGCTTACTGGAAGCAATTTTAATACTAATACAAAATTTATTACACCGGAAGTAAATATAAATACTAGTGATACATTAAATCTGCGCCCTGAAATAAAACTATTTGATTTACAGGAAGCCCTTGCACTATCACAAATGTCGTTTGCAGAAGCCGCTACTTTACCTAAGCTCAGCTTATTTGTACAAGGTGGTTATGGCAGACCGGGGTTAAATTTTCTGGATGATACTTTTCAGTTTTATTATATCGGTGGTGTAAAATTCAGCTACCCAATATGGACCGGAAATACTAAATCAAACGACGCTGCAATTTATCAATTGAATGCACAAAATGTAATGGCAAACAAAACATCATTTTTAATAAACAATAATATTCAAAGTGCGCAACAATTAGGCGAGATAAAAAAATATGCGCAGTTGATAGAAAAAGATAATGCCATAATTGCATTAAAAGCCAACATAAAAAACGGTGCACAAGCCCAACTTGATAATGGCACACTCGCAGCCGATGATTTTGTGAAATATCTGACCGATGAAAATGAAGCAAAAATAAATTTAGCGATACATCAGGTGCAGTTACTTGCAGCACAAATTAATTATCTGACCTTATTAGGAAAATTATAATACTATGAAAAAAATCTGGTTTATTATCAGCGCTGTCGTTGTATTCGGCAGTTGTTCAAATGAAGAAAACACCTTTGATGCTACCGGCACTTTTGAAGCAAAAGAAATTATTGTTTCGACAGGTGTTGCAGGAAAAATAATTGCCTTAAATACCGATGAAGGTGAACAATTGGATGCCAATAAAATTGTTGGTATGATTGACACCACACAATTGTATTTAAAAAAACAACAACTGCAGGCACAAATAAAAGCCGTATTAAGCAAACAACCTGACATTAACACACAAATTGCTTCGTTGCAGGAACAAATTAAAACCGCAAACAGCGAAAAAATTCGTATCGATAACCTATTAAACGCAGGTGTTGCAACTCAAAAACAGGCTGATGATATCAGAAGTCAGATTGCCGTTTTACAAAAACAATTAGATGCTCAACAATCTGCATTACAAATTACTTCTCAATCTATTTACCAGGAAGTTGCACCGTTAACCATACAAATTGCACAAATCGACGACCAGTTATTGCAGTCGGCAATTGTAAATCCTGTAAAAGGTACTGTGCTCACACTGTATGCTGAACAGGGTGAATATACTGCACCGGGTAAAGCAATATATAAAGTTGCCGATTTAAGTGAGATGACACTGCGCGCTTATATTTCGGGAACACAACTTTCGAATGTTAAACTTGGACAAAAAGTTAAAGTGAAAATCGATAATGGTGAAAAAACTTATACTGAAATGGAAGGTACAATTTATTGGATTTCCGACAAAGCAGAATTTACACCAAAAACAATTCAGACAAAAGAAGAAAGAGCCAATTTAGTATATGCTATTAAAATACGTGTGCCTAACGATGGCAGTATTAAAATTGGCATGTATGGAGAAATTGTATTTTAATTTTTGAGCAACAAAGTAATGAACGCAATTCAAATAGAACATATCAGTAAAACTTTTAATAAAGGCTCCATAAAAGCCCTTACGGATATTTCTTTTGATATAAAAAAGGGTGAATTATTCGGTTTGATTGGCCCGGATGGCGCAGGCAAAACTACTTTATTCAGAATATTAACAACCTTATGGCTGGCTGATTCAGGTAACGCAAGTATAGAAGGAATGGATGTGGTAAAAGATTATTTATCCATCAGAAAACAAATCGGTTACATGCCCGGGAAATTTTCTTTATACCAGGATTTAACGGTAGAAGAAAACCTCCAGTTTTTTGCCACACTATTTCATACTACTATTGAAGAGAATTATCATTTAATAAAAGATATTTATATTCAGCTGGAACCGTTTAAACAACGTAAAGCAGGCAAGTTATCCGGTGGAATGAAACAGAAACTAGCTTTGTGTTGTGCCCTCATTCACAAACCCAGTGTGTTATTTCTCCATGAACCAACAACAGGTGTTGACCCTGTTTCCAGAAAAGAATTTTGGGAGATGCTAAAACGTTTACAAAGCGATATTACCATTCTTGTTTCAACACCTTATATGGATGAAGCCAATTTATGCGACCGAATTGCATTAATTCAAAACGGTAACATCATGCAAATTGATACACCGGAACAAATTATAGCATCCTATTCAAAAAAATTATTTGCAGTGAAGGCAGAAAACATGCATCGTTTAATTCAAGATGTTCGTGGTATTCCTGCTGTTTTCAGTTGTTTTGGCTTTGGTGATTATTTACACGTAACCCTAAATGATAATCAATTGGATATCCCCTACTTAACCGATGCCATTACAAAACTGAACCATCAACAGGTAGAAGTAAAAATAATTCAGCCCGAAATTGAAGATTGTTTTATGGCATTAATGGAACATAATTAATATGCAAACCGAAAAAGTAATTATCACAGAAAAACTAACGAAAAAATTCGGCGATTTCACTGCTGTCGACAATATTTCGTTTCACGTGAATAAGGGCGAGATATTTGGTTTTCTTGGTGCAAACGGAGCAGGTAAAACAACGGCCATGAAGATGCTGATCGGTATTTGGGAACCTACTTCCGGAAAAGCAGAAGTTGCAGGATACGATTTATATACCAACATGGAAAAAGTAAAACAAAACATCGGGTATATGAGTCAGCGGTTTTCTTTATATGAAGATATTCCCGTGATAGAGAATATTCGTTTTTTTGGTGGCATTTACGGATTAAGTAACAAACAAATTAAAATAAAAGCGGCAGAACTATTGAATAAACTCGACATGGCGCATGAATCCAAAACATTGGTTAAGGCATTACCATTAGGGTGGAAACAAAAATTAGCATTTTCAATCGCAATTATACATCAACCAAAAATTGTTTTTTTAGATGAGCCAACCGGGGGAGTTGATCCTGTAACCAGAAGAAAGTTTTGGGAATTAATTTACGACGCCGCCAATCAGGGAGTTACCGTATTTGTAACAACACATTATATGGATGAGGCTGAATATTGCGACCGCATCAGTATCATGGTTGATGGAAGAATTGAAGCATTAGATACACCTGCTGCATTAAAAAAACAATTTAATGCGGCATCCATAGATGAAATTTTCACGCAACTCGCAAGAGGTGCAAAAAGAACAGCAGATTAATATGTATCAGTTTCTCGTTTTTGTAAGAAAGGAATTTTATCATATTTTCCGCGATAGAAAATCGCTGTTGATTATTTTTGCGTTGCCCATCGCTCAAATGCTGATTTTTGGTTTTGCTTTAACCAATGAAATAAAAAATACAGAAATCGCTATAATGGATGGTGCAAACGATGAAGCATCTCATAACCTAATTGAGGAATTAAATGCCAGTCGTTATTTTGAAATAGTTGCCACTCCAAATACAATTGATGAAATTGATAAAGCCTTTAAAGCTGATGAAATAAAACTGGCCATTATTATACCGCCTCAGTTTAAAGAAAATTTGCTGCACAACAACAGTGCATCTATTCAATTACTTGCCGATGCCACAGACCCAAATACTGCCACAACTTTAGAAGTTTACGCAGGTTCCGTTATTCGCGATTATCAGAATAATGCAAATGGTGCGTTTAAATTACCATATACTATTACCAACGAAATCAGAATGTTATACAATCCTCAATTAAAGGGTGCGTATTTATTTGTTCCCGGCGTTATGGGAATGATTTTATTGTTGATTTCGGCAATGATGACCTCCATTTCAATTGTTAGAGAAAAGGAATTAAATACCATGGAAATATTATTGGCATCTCCGCTCAAACCAATGGTTTTGATTTTAAGTAAGGCTGTTCCATACATGGTAATTTCTTTAATTAATGTATCAACCATCTTAATTATCAGTGTCACTTTGTTAGACCTCCCGATAAACGGCAGTATATTTTTAGTATTGGGTGTTTGTTTTTTATTTATTACTACAGCCTTATCACTGGGATTAATGATAAGCAACATTACCGACTCACAACAAACTGCAATGTTTATTTCTTTAATGGGTTTGATGTTGCCAACGTTAATATTAAGCGGCTTTATGTTTCCAATTGAAAACATGCCGGTACCCATGCAAGTGCTTTCAAATATTGTTCCTACAAAATGGTTTTTTATTATCATTAAAGATGTAATGATTAAAGGATTAGGATTTAATAGTGTTTGGAAAGAAATATTAATCTTATTTGGAATGACGGTTTTCTTTTTAACCATAAGCTGGCGCAAATTTAAAATACGACTCGAATGAAAATGTTATTGGTCATACTGCGGAAAGAGTTTCAGCAAATCAGGCGAAATCCTGCAATTTTGCGTATCATATTTATGATGCCGGCTGTACAATTACTGGTATTGCCACTTGCTGCTGATTATGAAGTTAAAAATGTAAACTTATGTATTGTTGACCAGGACCATTCCTCCTATTCACAATTATTATTAACCAAACTCGCCGCGTCCGAATATTTTATAATTAAAGATGTTGCCGATTCTTATGATGAAGCACTTGGCAGTATTGAAAAAGATGAAGCCGATATCATTCTTACCATCCCTCCTCATTTTGAAAAGGATTTAATTAAGGAAAACGGTTCGGAATTATCATTAGCTGTTAATGCTGTAAATGGTGCAAAAGGAAATATCGGCGCATCTTATGCAGTAAATATTATAAATGAATACAATCAGGAAATACGTGAGCAGTTAATTACCATGCCGAAAGTAAATCCGGTTCCCGTAATTAATGTTACGTATAGTAATTGGTATAATCCTGGAATGAGTTATACTTTATTTATGGTGCCCGGCATTTTGGTAATTCTATTAACCATGGTAGGCAGTTTTTTAAGTGCTTTAAACATTGTTCATGAAAAAGAAGTTGGCACAATTGAACAAATAAATGTTTCTCCAATTAAAAAATACCAGTTCATTTTGGGCAAACTCATACCATTCTGGATTATCGGATTTATTGTATTAACTATTGGCTTAGGTATTGCACGATTTGTTTACGGAATAATTCCGGAAGGCAATATTGGGTTAATTTACTTATTTGCTGCAGTATATCTGTTGGCTTTATTAGGAATAGGATTATTAATAAGCACCATTGCCGAATCACAACAGCAAGCAATGTTTATTTCCTTTTTCTTTATGATGATATTTATTTTGATGGGTGGATTATATACCTCCATTGATAGTATGCCATATTGGGCACAGGTAATTACCTGGTTTAATCCCGTGAAATATTTTATTGAAGTAATGCGTATGATTGTGATGAAGGACAGTTCGTTCAGCGATATCAGTCACAGCCTGCTCATAATCGGAATCATGGCAATTGTATTTAATACTTGGGCCGTATTAAAGTATCGCAAGCGGGTATAAAAAAACCCCGACTAAAAAGCCAGGGTTAAATATTTTAAATCCGGAATTAATTAAGCTTCTGCTTCTGCCGGAATTACATTTACGAATGAACGATCTTTGCGACCTTTTGTGAAAGTAACTACACCTTCAACTAATGCAAAAATTGTATGATCTTTTCCCATACCTACGTTTTTACCGGGATGGAATTCAGTGCCTCTTTGACGGATGATGATATTTCCTGCGATAACAGGTTGACCACCCCAGATTTTAACACCTAAACGTTTGCTGTGACTTTCACGACCGTTTTTGGAACTACCGACGCCTTTCTTATGTGCCATGATGTTTAGATTTAATTGATTTTTTCGATTTTAATTTTGGTAAATGATTGGCGGTGACCGTTTTTAACACGGTAATTTTTGCGGCGTTTCTTTTTGAAGATAATCACCTTATCGCCTTTTACATGTGAAAGAATTGTAGCTGAAACACTTGCAGAAGCTACAGTTGGACTGCCCACCTGAACTTTGTCGTCTTTCGCCTTAAGGAGTACTTCCTTAAACTCAATGCTGTCCCCTTCATTGCCTTCCTGGCGATGAACAAAAATTTCCTGGTTTTCTTCAACCTTGAACTGTTGCCCGGCTATGTTTACTATTGCGTACATGACTTTTTTAAATGAAGTTGCAAAGGTAATGAATGCAACCAAATTAAACAATACTATAATGAAAAATTAATTTTATAAACGTAACTCGTTGATAATCAGTCCAAAAAACTTAAAAAATTGACCAAAATCGTATTTCGCGTTAACACAGTGCCAACATTCGGTCCAACTTCTTCAGCAGACTGTAAAAGTATGGCTTTCCGGGTGAAAATGGAAAGAATTCCTGTTAAAAAATTGTATTCCCGGTTTAAATCCGGTAACAAACCGCATTGATATTCATTCCGGCTCCGACTGAGGCAAACAAAACGATATCCCCTGAATTGAGCTGATGTTCCGGCAGCTCGCCTCTTTTCACCATATCAAAAAGTGTTGGAATCGTCGCCACCGAACTGTTTCCGAGTTTATGAATACTCATTGGCATGATATGCTCCGGTATGTTTTTCAGGTCGTATAACTTAAACAACGCCTTTATAATACCCTCATCCATTTTTTCATTTGCCTGATGGATAAACACCTTCTTTACATCCTGAATCCCGATTCCGGCTTTGTCCAGACAATCTTTCATGGCCATAGGAACAAATTTCATTGCATATTCATAAACCTTACGGCCTTTCATTTTGATATAACGCACCCTTGGGTCCGATTCCGGGAAATTTGCTTTTCCCATATGCAAGTAATAAGCTTCGTCGATACAATGTGAAGCCACACTACTGCTCAAAATTCCACTTCCCGCCGCTCCTGTTTCAAGATATTCCAAAACAGTAGCTCCTGCCCCATCCGAAAATATCATGGAGTCACGGTCGTACAGGTCGAGCACACGGCTAAGCGTTTCTGTTCCAATAACTAACGATTTTTTAGCAATACCCGCTTTAAAAAAGGCATCACTTTGTATAACACCTTGCAGCCAGCCAGGACAACCAAATAATATATCGTAGGCTACACATGCCGGATTGTGAATTTGTAAATCATGTTTAATTCGGGAAGCCAATGCGGGTAAAATATCGGTTTGGATGGTATGTTTGGTAACATTCCCGAAATTATGTGCAACTATAATCTGATCGAGGGTTTCAGGATCTATTCCACTTGCTTCAATTGCAATTTTCGCAGCAATGGTGCCCATATTGGAAGCATTCATATCCGTTTCCGCATACCTGCGTTCTTCAATACCCGTAATCTGTCTGAATTTATCCGTAACTTCCTGAGGTGGTGTCGTTATTTTACTATTATCCTCATCATAGAAATCATATATCGCAAAATCGCGGTTTGTTTTTATGATGGGCGGAATATAAGCTCCGGTTCCGGTGATAATTGTCCTTAGCATTTCAAAGATTATATACAAAAGTAAACAGAAATTGTTGTAGCATCGTTTGATAAAACCCTAGAATTAAAATTTTTCAGTTACAGGTTTAATCTAACCAGGGTTCGGTTGCCAATTGATTTGTTTTGGTGAGAAATAGATCCCGTTTATTTTCAAGAATCGCCGCTGCAGCAAGTAACCCTGCATGCATTGAACGGTCTAGTCCCGTTCGGGTGATATAATAAAGCTTAGGATTCAAATTTACATTATTATATGCTGAGCGCAATTCTTCATTAACCAGATAATCTTTAGGACTTAAACCGGCTTCGCCAAAAGGAATTCGAAGCACTTTTGAATTTATTATTTTATCCGCATCAATTAAATTAGCTTTTTTACAAAATGAAATTGCTGTTTCAAGATACCAATTATCAGATTGCGTAAAATCAACATTATTTTGGTGTAAAAACAATTCAATACCAATACAACATTTACCACTACCAACCATATTTGCATGATATGCATTGTAATTTGTAATTCTTGTAATGGGAGTATTCGGTGTTGCGATACGTAAAAACGTATGTTCAAATAAACAATCTCCTGACATTACCAGATAAACAATAATAGCAGAGCGCATTTTAGGGGTTACCTTGTTACTATTAGTTTTACCGGTTATCCAGTCATTTATTTTGGTTAGAGGGGCCGAAACAATAACATTATCAGCAAAAATATAACTAACACCACCTTCATTTTGAATGGTTACTTTATGCAGATTGTTGTCATCAATATCAATGCCTGTAACTTTTGCATTAAATAAAATTGGAACACCTTGTTGTTTAAGATAAGCCGTAATGTTTTCAGCAATTTTACCTGTGCTCTGGATAGGATGTTGCCATAACGGTTGTTTGCTTTTTATTTGTTTAGAGTGTGAAACAAATCGTTTTAATCCACTTATCAAATTTTTATCGGGCTGTAAACTTTCTAATTTAGAAAACGGAACATCCTTCCATAACAATCCTGTTACTTTTTCTTCATATACCTGGGCAAATATTTTAGAAAATAATTCACCTCTTAACTGATGCATTTGTTTTTCGAAATTAGCAGGTTTAACTCTGGTGGCTTTCAATTTGTTTTTTACCAGGTCTAATAACCCTTGAACCAGGAGAAAAAAAGGCATTCCTCTACGAACTCCTCTATATTTTGATGACTGTTCAAATATCCTGTTATTGTATACAATACCAATCCGTTGCACATAATTGGTCATTTCACAACCCAGATCATTTTCCAGAAAGTCAATTAATTCAGGAATTCTACTGTAAAATTGTTTATTACCGACATCAACTTTAACATCATCTAAACAAATGCTTTTAGCCTGCCCGCCGGTAACATCTTGTTGTTCAATAATTACCGGAACAATACCGCTTTTCACTAATTTAAATGCCGCACACAATCCGCCAGGGCCAGCGCCTATGATTAATACTTTATTATGTGTTTCAAATTTGTCCACGGGATTGTTTGAACAAATTTAATAAATTAAAATATTTAACAATATGGATAATGGCTGGAATGTGCAGTGCGCAATATTTTGTTCAATTCTCAAACAATATGCGAATAATTATCCGTCACTACATCGTGTTCAACTGAAAATTGGTAAAATAGTAGATATTTGACCCATGTCAAATCAATCAAGTTTGTTCTATAAGTAAACCAATTATTTTACTCGTTGAGTTCAGTCGCAAATTAAGTCAGTCATTTTAACTGTGTTATTTTAAATTGAATTTTGTAGCAATTTCATTGCGTTGATCAAATGCACCATCAGGAAAAATAAGGCCGAATTTTTCATTCAACAAATTAATTTCCCTATTTTTTTCTTCTGAGCCATCTACATAACCATTTTCGACAGTAAGTTCATGGAAAATTCTTTCCAGATATTCCTCAAATGGCTGATTAAAATACATGTCCATAAATCGCAGTGGCTTATCTGAAGCATTCCAAAAGGTATGTTTAATCATTCTTGGACGTAAATGCCAACCTCCTGCTTCAACCTGGACAATATCATCCCCAATTAGAATGCTAGCTGTTCCTTCTAAAACATACATTAACTCATCCAATTCTTTATGGTAATGTGGTGGAGGCCCCATCAATTTAGGCGCACAGGCACATTCAATATTGGAATATACGCCGTTAGTCATTGCCGACCTTATCCAAACCCGAACGGTCATCCCATTATCATGTGCCAAAGGAGCTAATGGTGGTAATAATACAGGGCTTAATTTATCCCCATCCGCAGCTGGTGATGCAGTAAACGCAGTCTGCCCAACAATACCAAATGCTGATAATATACCTGATTTCATTAAAAAGTCGCGACGTTCCATTTTAAAAATTTGTTTAAAGGTAACCTAATTATGGTATTGTGAGTTACAATCATAAAATAGGTAAATTACGGGCTTTTCAAATTTAAAGCGTTTGATCATATTATGTAAGCGGATAATTGAATAATAATTATTCAATAAATTTTGATCGATGAAAAATTTCTAATAAAATAAATAGCGATTTATGCATTAGTAGTAAAGACATATTTATCAGCCATTAGGAAGTATTCAATTTGCACTTGCAAAACAAAATGATTGCTTGAAATTCATCAAATCATTTAATCTATCAATCATGTTCTCCCGATAGCTATCGGGATTATTCAATAAAAAAATCTGTAATTCAATCGAAATAATCCTGTAATAAAATACATGCCGTCAGGCAGGCCAACACATTCAATCAATCAATTTTGCTCTCCCGATACCTATCTGGATTGTTCAATTTTGTTCAATCTTATCCAATCTTGTTCAATAAAAAAATCACTGTACCGAAAGTGGGACTCGAACCTGCCTTAATTCTGTTAAAATTGGAAATCAATATTTTTTGAACGAATGATTAAAATTGAACAACTATATTATCAATCCGGCAGGCAGGCCCACACAATCAATCATCATTGTCAACTACGGATTGTTCAATTTTGTTCAATCTTATCAATCTTGTTCAAAAAAATCACTCCGAAAGTGCGACTCGAACCTGCCTTAATTCTGTTAAAATTGGAAATCAATATTTTTTGAACGCATGATTAAAATTGAACAACTATACTATCAATCCGGCAGGCAGGCCCACACGCAGCAATTTATCAATTTTGTTCAATAATCAAATCTTGTTCAATCAAAAAATCAAGGTACCGAAAGCGGGACTCGAACCTGCCTTAATTCTGTTAAAATTGGAAATCAATATTTTTTGAACGAATGATTAAAATTGAACAACTATATTATCAATCCGGCAGGCAGGCCCACACAATCAATCAATAAATTTTGTTCAATCTTATCCAATTTTGTTCAATAAAAAAATCACTGTACCGAAAGTGGGACTCGAACCCACACGCTTTTTGAGGGCACCGGATTTTGAGTCCGGCGTGTCTACCATTCCACCATTTCGGCATGTGTACTCATTATTTTCAAATGAGGTGGAGCTGATTAATCATCAATCAGGGCTGCAAAGTTAATCGAATAGCGCTTATTTTCAAATAAAAAACTGTTTTCCGGGACACCATATGCTGTGAGGCCTTATATATCAACGATTCCGGCCAATTGCGATTTAATGCGCAGTAGGTATTTCCGCTTAAAGTAAAAGGTCTTTATTTCCCGGAATATTTGTGCATCAGCTGTTTCCGAAAATGCCGTCAATACAGGTTTAATTTCATCTAATAGGTTATGCTCCAATGTGGCAACTTCGTTTTCAATTTTTTGTGTTGCTGCTGCATCTCCATCCATCTGAACCTCCATCAAATGTTCGTTGAGGTCCATCATTTCCATCAGAAAATCCTGAGGCAAAACAAATTTTTCTTCTTCCTGCAAATAACCGGATTCCATCAAAATGTATTTCATCCGTTTATCAAAATCGAGCAGGGTTTGATACGCCTTATTTACTTCTGTTGAAGTAGCTAAAATTTCCGCTTGTTTTTCCGGGCTTTCATTGGTATAAAAGTCAGGATGATATTTCTTGCTTAAAACGAAATATTGCTTTTTTATGAATTGCTCATCAGGAAAAAATTGAACAGGAATCTGATACAAATCGAAATATTGCATGCTACAATTTTTAATGAGCCGATAAATTAAAAAACACCTTAATTGAACATCTTCATAATATCGTTACCAACAGCAAATACCATGAGCGATAATAATAAAATCATACCAACTAATTGCGCCCTTTCCATAAATTTATCGGAGAGTTTTTTACCGGTAATACTTTCAATTATAATGAACATAATATGGCCGCCATCTAATGCCGGTATCGGTAATAAATTCATAAATGCCAACACCATACTTAACAGTGCCGTCAAAACCCAAAACGAAGCCCAGTCCCATGTTGGCGCAAATAATTTTGTAATACCAATCGGACTTGAAATACTTTCTTTTGCAGGAATATCGCCTGAAAAAATGCGTGCCAGACTAACTGCCTGAAAATAAAATACTTCAAATGCATCACGTGTTCCATAAGCAATTGATTTGCCTAATGAATAGTGCACTGAATCATACGCATAAGGTTTTATATTTTGTTCAATACCAATTTTACCATTATCATTAACAGCAGTGGTTAAATCCACCTTATTACCATCACGAATTACCGTAACAACAGCATTACCATTTTTCTTTGCAGCTAAACCTTCAATAAATTGTGATGGATATTCAATAACGGTGCTATCTACTGCATAAATAATGTCGCCTTTTTTAAACCCGGCTGAAGATGCTAATTTCAGCGTATCACTTAACCCCGCAATGGTAGATGTTCCTTTTAAATCGAATAACATCTTACCCCGCATTTTTGTTTTAAATGCACTATCAGGAACTACAATGGCAACTTCCTTACCTCCGCGATTCACAACTACATCTGAACCAAAATATAAACGTGCAGAAACATAATCATCAATACGTTCGTACGATTTTCCATTAATGGAAACTAATTGATCTCCTGTTTCAAAACCATAATCTTTCCCTGCTTCGGTAGCGTAAATTCCACCTGCATTATTAATCCCTTCAACAGTAGTATAATTTTTAGCGTAGTTGGATAAAATAAAAATGTATAATAGGATACCGAGAATTACATTCATCACGATACCGCCTATCATTACAATAAATTTTTGCCAGTTTGGTTTCGACCTTAACTCCCATGGTTCAGGTGGTTTTTTCATGGCATCTTTATCCATACTTTCATCTATCATACCGGCAATTTTCACATAACCACCCAGCGGTAACCAACCGATGCCATATTCCGTGTCACCACGTTTTATCGACCAGATTTTTTTGCCGTAAGCATCAAAAAATATAAAGAATTTTTCAACGCGAATACCAAACATCCTGGCAGCCATAAAATGACCTAATTCGTGAATAAAAACCAATATTGTAAGCGCGAGAATCAGTTGCGCAATCTGTATTAAAACTTCCATAAGTGCTGCGAAATTCGTGAATTATCTTGTTATTACTTCTAAGCTATGATTAAACTTTGTTAACACACTGTCCATTCTTTTAGTTCATCGGCTATCTGCCTGTCGTTACTCAGCCTGGCTACTTTGTTTTGCCCGCCCAGCTTTCCTTTCGACCGCATATAACTCCTGAATCCTGATGGCTGAACTAACGTTACCACCAGTGGTTTCAGTATTTTACCCGCTATCAGGTCTTTATAATAAATGTTCTTTTCCTGTAAATAGGTGTCCACTTTCACTGCAAATGTTTCCATATCTGCAGGCTGCTTGCCAAATTCAACAAACCATTCGTGATATGGCAAACCACTTTCAGGTGTCACCTGCGGAGCCACAGTAAATTCTACTATTTCCGCATCAACCTCAGCGGCCGCTTTTAATAATGCATATTCTACCTCCTCACCTATCACATGTTCGCCAAATGCTGAAATAAAATGTTTGATTCTTCCTGTAACTACTATTCGGTATGGCGACAGCGAAACAAATTTTACCGTATCACCAATATTATATCCCCATAAACCGGCATTATTATTTATAATGATTGCATAATTTACATCCAGTTGAACATCTTTCAACATGATACGTGTTGCATTTTCATCAAATATTTCTGCTGCCGGAATAAACTCGAAAAATATACCTGCATCCACATTTAATAATAAACCGGGCGCTTGCTGACTATCCTGATAAGCAATAAATCCCTCACTGGCAGGATAGGTTTCAATAGATGGAATTTTTTTCCCGACAATCGCTTCAATTTTTGCGCGATAGGGTTCATAATTTACACCACCGTATACAAATAATGAAAATGAAGGAAATATTTCCTGCACCGTTTTTTTGCCGGTAATTTCTGTGAGTTTTTCAAAATACATCAATACCCATGGTGGAATTCCACTGATTAGTGACATATTTTCATTTAATGTTTCATGCGCTATGGCATCCACCTTTGTTTCCCAATCTTCGATACAATTCGTATCATAAGCCGGCATGCGATTGCGTAACAAATAGCCCGGAACAAAGTGATAAACAATGCCCGACAAACGTCCGGTTTTAATTCCGTTTTTTTCTGTTAATTCGGGTGATCCCTGCAAAAAAATCATTTTACCTGAAATAAAATCAGTATTGCGTGTTTCATGCACATACATCAACAATGCATTTCTTGCAGCATTAATATGACTGGGAACACTTTCTTTTGTGAGCGGAATATATTTTACACCTGAAGTAGTACCTGATGTTTTTGCTAAATACAATGGCTTTCCCTTCCATAAAACATCACTTTCTCCCGCTACCATTTTATCAATGTAAAAACGTAACCCTTCATAATCACGAACCGGAATGTTTTTTTTGAATGCGGCATAGTCATTGATATTACTGAATCCATGATCACGACCAAATTGAGTATGAGCTGCATCACGAACCAAACTAAGCATAATTTTTTCCTGTCGCTCAACCGCATTACGAGCAGCAGCATATACTTGCTTTGCAATGTAATCGGCAAATGGTTTGGCGAGCAGCGACTTCAATCCCATGCCGCAAAGATATAAGCCTCAACCGAAATGCGAACAGCAATTTAAATAAAGCCACCAATAATATCGTTTAACGTGTCATAAATCCGGATGAATAAAATCGTAATCGTTTTGCTTCTTTGTTTACCATTTACAGCTTACTGCCAAAAGTATGTTACTGCAGGTGGCATTCGCATGTCGAAAGAAGGCATTGGCCTGAGTTTACAGCAAAAGGTGTTTGACCATACTACAGTTGAGGGAATAGTATTGTTTAATTTAAACGAAACCTCGGTTGGCGGCTTACTGGAATACCACAATAATTTGTTGTTTACAAAAAGCCTAAATACTTACATCGGTGCCGGTCCGGTATATGGCAAGTATTACAATGCCGACTCGTCATATTGGGGCGCAAATGTGGTTTTTGGGTTAGAATATAAGGTGCTGCTTTTGCCATTTGTTGTTTCTGCAGATTTAAAACCAACCGTAAAACCGGGCCAGGACGATTGGTTCAATATTGGTATGGGCATTACCTTTCGATATGTTTTAATTAAAGAAAAACGCAAATTATTCGACCGCGATAAATAAACGTTGTTGGCTTTAGTTGAAAACATTTTTTTCCGCATCCCAAAATATTGTTCAATTTTGTTCAACAGCATGCCGGAATTACTTACCTCATATTATATATCGCCAATAGGCACCATTGAAATAAAACATAACGATGAATTTATTACTGTGGTGGGATTTGTTGAAAAAACAGCGCCTGAAGTAAATAAACCAAAAGGTGTATTACAGCAATGTATGCATCAATTAGATGAATATTTTAACGGCAAACGGAAAGTATTTGATTTGCCCTTAGCGCCCACCGGAACTGACTTTCAGAAGAAGGTGTGGAAATCGTTACAGGGAATTCCTTATGCTGCAACCGTGAGTTATCTGGATATTGCAAAATTGGTTGGAGATGAAAAATCGACCCGAGCAGTTGGGGCAGCGAATGGAAAAAATCCGATTGGCATTATTATTCCCTGTCACCGCGTTATTGGTTCCGATTCAAGCTTAACCGGATATGCAGGCGGAATGTTTCGAAAAAAATGGCTTTTAGACCATGAAGCGAAATTCGGATTAGGCATTCAAACGCTTTTTTGACATAAAACCAACAATTGAACTTTGTAATAAGTAAAAAATTAATATACATTTGCTTAACGATTCAATTCACAGCCATAACTTAAACATGCTCAAACATTTACTCTTTGCACTCGTAGCCGTTGGTATATCTTTTACCGTGTCGGCTCAAACTGTTGTAACATCAAATGGTAATAAGTCAAAGCAGCCTGTTAACGAGCAGGTTCAGGCAAAATTGGGGTTAGGCCAGAGTTTAACAATCGCACCAAACCCTTTGCAAGCTGCAAATGCGGTTTTAACTGTTACTACTATTGGTGTTGATTATTACAGCTATACTGTTTACAATTCTATGGGGCAAATTGTTGAATTGGAAAACCTGAGTGGCAGACCTGATTCAACCTATATCGACCTCAACGGAGCTGTTCACCCTGGTATGTATGTGATCATTTTCGATACCAATGCCGGTAAGGTCAATCGCAAGTTTAATGTGATCTGACCCAACGTTTCCCTGCTATGTGGAAAACATCCTGGCCCAAAATTTGGGTATATTGGGTGTTTGAACTAATTTTCATCTTAGCATGAGGAGATTTACAGCGCTTTATATTCTATTTACACTGTGTTTCGCTTTCATTTGCAATACTGGTTTTGGCCAGGCCGGCAAGACTGAAACCGGCACTGCCAGCTTCTATCACGACAAATTCGTAGGTAGGAAAACGGCTAACGGCGAAGTATATAGCCAGGAAAAACTGACTGCTGCCCATAAGTCGCTCCCATTGGGCACTTGGGTAAAAGTGACCAATTTAAGCAACGATTCTGTGGTAATTGTCCGCATTAACGACCGGATGCCCCAGTGGAATAAACGCACAATTGACCTAACTGAAAAGGCTGCCGGTCAGTTAAATTTTATCAGCAGCGGACTCGCAAAGGTGAAAGTTGAGGTAATCCCCTCCCCTAATCTTGCAGCCAAAGAAATTTTGTTTCCACATGATTTGCCGATTGAGCCCATCCCTTTAATAGAAATTAGCCCTTTAGCCCTTGCAGATAATTCAAAGTTGGAACTCCTTAATATCACCGATCTTATCGATTGGGAGGTTTATGATATGAATATCAATAAAAAGGGTAAAAAAACGGATTAAATGTGCTTTTCCATTTCCCAATGCGGAATGGTTACTTCTTCAAACATTTCACCCACTCTGCTATAACCTAATTTTTCGTAAAAAGGCACTGCAGTATCTCTTGCATGACAATACATTAAGGTAAATCCTTTTTCTGCAGCCAATGCTTCAGCACCTTTAACTAATTGAGCGCCGTAACCTTTTCCCTGCATATCGGCTGCAACTGCAACCTGTTTCATTTTAATTTTGCCGTTTGCTTCGGGTGCAAGTATTAAACAGGCCAGTAAATTGTCGCCTTCAAAATAACCCAAATGCAAAAAATCACCCTCCGCGGCTAATTGTTCAGCAGTAAATTGTAACCGTAGTGGTTTTCTTAAAACGGCATAACGTAATGCAACCTCCTTGTCGTAATCAACACTTTGGAATTGTATAACACGAATATTGAAGTTTGACATAATTTTAAGGTTTTACTTTTGTAAAGGTAAAGGCTAAGTTTTAAGTGTTCAAATTCATTGTAATTTATAAGTATTTTTAAACGCCATATTTTTTTTATTGCAAGATAATCATGTTGAACTCGACTCAACTTTTTAAGTAAAACTATTACCATTTAATTAAACAAAAACATGCCCGCGATCGATACGGAATTATTTTATGCAGCCAATAAAAGCCAATGGCGTAAATGGTTGGAGAAAAATTATAATAAAAAAGATGGTGTATGGCTGGTGCAATATAAACGCAACTCAGGCGTATCAACCATATCGTGGAGCGATGCTGTAGATGAAGCATTGTGTTTCGGATGGATAGACAGTATTAAACACCCGATTGATGAAGAAAAATTTAAACAGTTTTTCAGTAAACGAAAAGCAAGCAGCACCTGGTCGAAAGTAAATAAAGAAAAAGTGGAACAATTGATTGCATCAGGCAAAATGCATCCTTCCGGTTTAGCCTGTATTGAAATTGCCAAAAAAAACGGGATGTGGTCAATTTTAGACTCAGTTGAAGCATTAGAAATTCCCATTGATTTGGAAAAAGCGTTCCGCAAAATAAAAGGCAGCAAGGCCTTTTTTGAAAGCCAAAGTAAAACGAGTAAAAAAGGAATGCTACAATGGCTTGTTTTAGCAAAAAGACCGGAAACCCGACAACAGCGAATTCAATGAAATTGCTATGTTAGCAGGTGAAGGGAAAAAGCCAAAACAATTTTAAATCTCAAAACAGCATCCTCACAAATTAAATTGTTTACCCTTTAATTTTTTATGCACTTCTAACCAACAACGTAAAGCTGCAATACAGTAGGTGTTTTATCTAAATTACAAGTATTTCCGGTTAAAGAAAGATTGCATCTCTCCCCCAAAAAACATTAACAGCTACACGATTGAACTAAAACAGTTTAATTTTGCTTACCTCTAAACGAGAATTATTCTCATTTAATAATCATTTACTATGACTACAGAACACATCAGGCATCAGTTAAGTGAAAAAGGATTAAAAGTGACCCCACAGCGTATCCTGGTTCTTGAAGCAATTTATCGCTTAAATAACCATCCCACTGCAGAAAACATTATCGCGCACCTCAGAAAAAATCATCCTAACATAGCAACAGCAACGGTTTACAAGGTTTTAGATGCCTTAGCAGAACACGAATTGCTAAAGCGTGTTAAAACCGATAAAGATGCCATGCGGTATGACCCGATTATGGAAACACATCATCATTTATACTGTGTTGAAACGGACAAAATTCAGGATTTTTTCGATGATGATTTAAATCACCTTCTTACTAATTATTTCAAAAAACGTCGTATCCTTGGTTTTGAAATTGATGATATTAAATTACAAATTGTAGGGAAGTTTAAAACGGCAAGAAAAACAAGTATTACTAAATCGCGAAAAGTGGTTTCAAAAAAAAATAAATTCAATTAATCGCAACTTAACATTGATAAATACAAATTAAAAATGGAAGATAACTCAAACAACGGCGGCAAATGCCCTTTTACAGGTGCAATGCAAAAACACAGTGTAGGAACCAGCGGCACAAAAAATCGCGACTGGTGGCCAAATCAGTTAAAATTAAATATCCTGCGTCAAAATGGAAATTTGTCAAATCCTTTAGGCAGCGAATTTAATTATGCGAAAGAATTTAAAAGTCTGGATTTAGAAGCACTAAAAAAAGATTTACATCATTTAATGACCGATTCACAAGATTGGTGGCCGGCAGATTTTGGTCATTATGGACCATTATTTATCCGCATGGCTTGGCATAGTGCAGGAACCTACCGTACAGGTGATGGTCGCGGAGGTGCAGGAAGCGGACAACAACGTTTTGCGCCATTAAATAGCTGGCCTGATAACGTAAACCTCGACAAAGCACGTCGTTTGTTATGGCCGATAAAACAAAAATATGGTCAGAAAATTTCTTGGGCAGATTTAATGGTTTTAACCGGAAACGTTGCGTTGGAATCAATGGGTTTTAAAACGTTTGGATTTGCGGGTGGTCGTCCTGATGTTTGGGAACCGGAAGAAGATGTGTATTGGGGTTCAGAAACAAAATGGCTGGAAGCGGATAAAAGATATTCAGGAGAAAGAGATTTGGATAATCCTTTAGCTGCTGTGCAAATGGGATTAATTTATGTAAATCCGGAAGGTCCTAATGGCAATCCCGACCCACTTGCTGCAGCAAAAGATATTCGTGAAACATTTGCGCGCATGGCAATGAATGATGAAGAAACAGTTGCATTAATTGCAGGCGGACATACATTCGGTAAAACACATGGCGCCGCAGTATCTACACATGTAGGCGCGGAACCTGAAGCTGCAGGCATTGAAGAAATGGGCTTTGGATGGAAAAATAGTTTTGGAACTGGTAAAGCAGGTGATACAATTACCAGTGGTTTAGAAGTAATCTGGACACAAACACCGGCAAAATGGAGTTATTATTTCTTTGATAATTTATTCAAATTTGAATGGGAATTATCTAAAAGTCCGGCAGGTGCACATCAATGGATTGCTAAAAATGCAGATGCTGTTATGCCTGATGCATTTGATGGTAGCAAAAAACATGTACCTACCATGCTAACAACAGATTTAGCTTTGCGTGTTGATCCTGTTTACGAAAAAATTTCACGTCGTTTTCATGAATATCCATTAGAGTTTGCTGATGCTTTTGCTCGTGCATGGTTTAAACTTACGCATCGCGATATGGGACCTCGTTCGAGATATTTGGGTAGTGATGTTCCCGCAGAAGTATTAATATGGCAGGATCCAATTCCGGAATTAAATCATGTATTGGTAGATGCGGATGATATCACTATATTAAAATCTAAAATATTAAATACAGGCTTATCTGTTGCACAATTAGTATCTACTGCATGGGCTTCGGCATCAACTTTCCGTGGTTCTGATAAACGTGGTGGTGCAAACGGTGCGCGCATTCGTCTGGCTCCACAAAAAGATTGGGAAGTAAATAATCCTGCGCAATTAAATCGTGTGTTAACTGCATTAGAAAATATTCAAAAAGAATTTAATGCTGCTCAAACAAACGGTAAAAAAATATCAATGGCAGATTTAATTGTTCTTGCCGGTTGTGCTGCTGTTGAAAAAGCTGCAAGTGATGCCGGAAATCCGATTGAAGTAACATTTACTCCGGGAAGAATGGATGCTTCACAAGAACAAACAGATGTTGAATCATTTGCAGTATTAGAACCTGCAGCCGACGGATTCAGAAATTATTTAAGAAAACGATATGCTATTACGCAATCAGAATTATTAATTGATAAAGCACAATTATTAAAACTAACTGCACCTGAAATGACTGTTTTGTTAGGTGGTATGCGTGTGCTGAATACAAATTTTGATAATTCTTCAAATGGTGTATTTACCAATCGCCCCGGTGTATTAAGCAACGATTATTTTATTAATTTGCTGGATATGAATACTGCTTGGGTACCGACAAATGAAACGAAAGATTTGTTTGACGGACACGACAGAAAAGTTGGCGGTGTAAAATGGAAAGCAACTCAGGTTGACCTTATTTTTGGTTCAAACTCTGAATTGCGTGCACTTGCCGAAGTGTATGCCACCGGCGATGCTCAAGCAAAATTTGTTAACGATTTTGTTGCAGCATGGGTAAAAGTAATGAACAACGACAGATACGATTTAATGTAACTATTGTCGGCATTTATATTACATATTTTGAAAGCAGTCCGTATTGGGCTGCTTTTTTTTAGTAGTATATTAGTGTTGGATGACGTATAATATATTTTTAAAATTTCGTTTTGTAATTATGCAAAAATTGCTCAAACCGCTGATTATAATTATCAGTATTCTTTTAGGTCAATCTTCTACCCAAGCGCAACATCCTGATTATTCGGGCACATGGATTTTAAATTTGGAAAAAAGTAAACTGGAAGATGTTTCAGATGGGTTTACCGGTAGTATATTTATTATCGAACAGCGTGAGGATGTTGTTAAGCTTACGCGGTATCATTTATTTGGTGAAAAACAGAATAAGATAAAATTCAAGATGAAACCTGATGGTGAAGCAAGAAGAGTAAAATTATTTTTCACAGGTAAGTTGGAGTGGCAGGGAACAAACCTGATTTCTTCTTTATGGAGAGAAAATTTTTCGAATATCGTTACCTACCATTTCGGAGCTGACACGAATGAATTTATTGCAGACGAAATATTCAAAGGCGCGCCGCGCGACCATCATAATATTTGGGTGTTTGACAGGATGATTGGTGCGCAGGTGCATTAATTGTGTTGCTCGCGATGTGTTTATTTGTATGATTTATTTTTTGGTTGTTTTTTTTTCGCGCTAAGACGCAAAGGGCAAAGGTCGCTATGGGTGTATGTGTCTGTAAAATGTTTTAAGCGCGCAAAGGGTGGGTGTTTTTTTGAAGGATGTATTTTTTGGTGGATTTTTTTTCGCGCTAAGACGCAAAGGGCAAAGGTCGCTAAGGGTGCATGTGTCTGTTTAATGTTTTAAGCGCGCAAAGGGTGGGTGTTTTTTTTGAAGGAGGTATTTGTTGGATGTTTTTTTCGCGCTAAGACGCAAAGGGCAAAGGGCGCAAAGGTGGACGTGTCTGTATAATGTTTTTAAGCGCGCAAAGGGTGGTTGTGAATTTTTGTTTTTTTTAAATTGATTTTATTACGGGTGAAAATAATTTGAATAAACTAAATTTTAAACCAAAAATTAATATAACAATAACCACCCCACAACGCACTAAATCCCAACCAACCACAAAATTAATCAGCGTCCCGCTAGCGGGTATCATCCAAATACATCCTAAAAAAATCAGCTTCAATCTAAACAAATCAGCGCTGTCGGCGCGTTCCTTATCAAAAAAAAAAACGACAAAAACCCGGAAACCCGGCCCAACCGGGGCCCCCCGGGGGGGGGGGGGCCCCCCCCCCCCCCCCCCCAAACAACCAAGGACCCCCCCCCCCCCCAAAAAAAAATCAGCGACCCGCTTGTCGGGTTCAGCGTTCCTTTTTCAAACACCATCCACAAAAAATCCGTCCAATATCCGTTAAACCTGTTCAACCTGTGTTCCTTTTCAAACACATCCGACAAAAAATCAGCGAGTATCATCCTACATCATATAAAAAAAATCAGCCTAAATCACCAAAATCAGCGACCCGCTAGCCGGGTTCTGCGTTCCCTCCAAAAAATCCGTTCCCATCCCTTTCCGCTTTAGCGGCCCATCCATCCCCAAAAAAATCCGTCCATTTCCTGTTCAATCCGTTCAACCCGTGTTCCTTTTCAACACACAACAAAAAATCAGCTTCAATCTAAACAAATCAGCGACCCGCTTGCCGGGTTCAGCGTTCCTTTCTCCCACGACATCCACAAGAATAATCCAAATCCCATCTCAGAAATACATCAAAAAAAAACCCGCTGATCACTCAACGGGTTTTCGAATTAATTATTGATCTAAAATTACTTTACTTCCTCAAACTCAACATCATCTGTTTTGCTTGCATTTTCGGTAGTTTGATCAGTATTATCGGCAGCGCCGGTGTTTGGTTGTGCCTGTTGTGCTGCATACATTTCCTGACTTGCGTTGTTCCATGCTGCGTTCAGTTTTTCGATTGCGGCATCACATGCAGTTGCATCCTGTGCTTTATGCGCTTCACGCAATTCATTCAATGCATCCTGAATTGGCTGTTTAGTTGCGTCACTTAATTTATCTCCAAACTCAGCTAATTGTTTTTCAGTTTCGAAAATCATACCATCTGCACGATTGAGTTTTTCGATTTTTTCTTTAGCCACTCTGTCGGTTTCTTCGTTTGCTTTTGCTTCATCGCGCATACGTTTAATTTCATCGTCGCTTAATCCTGTTGAAGCTTCAATACGAATACTTTGTTCTTTACCTGTTCCTTTATCTTTTGCCGTAACATGTAAAATACCGTTCGCATCGATATCAAAAATTACTTCAATTTGAGGTGTTCCTCTTCTTGCAGGTGGAATGCCATCTAAAATAAAACGACCGATTGTGCGGTTATCTTTAGATAATGAACGTTCACCTTGTAAAATATGAATTTCTACAGAAGGCTGATTATCAGCAGCAGTTGAAAACACTTCACTTTTTTTTGTAGGAATCGTTGTGTTTGATTCTATTAATTTCGTAAACACACCACCATAAGTTTCAATACCTAACGATAAAGGTGTAACATCGAGTAAGAGTACATCTTTTACTTCACCTGTTAATACACCACCCTGAATTGCAGCACCAACGGCAACAACTTCATCAGGGTTTACACTACGGTTAGGTTTTTTTCCGAAATATTGTTCAACAACTTCCTGAATTTTCGGAATACGTGTTGAACCACCAACTAAAATAATTTCGTCGATTTCATTTTTGCTATATCCCGCATCTTTTAAAGCAGCTTCACAAGGACGCAGTGTACGTTGAATTAAATCGTCAGTTAATTGCTCAAATTTTGCGCGACTGATTTTTTTAACAAGGTGCTTAGGCACGCCATCTATAGCT
Organism: Bacteroidota bacterium; assembly: GCA_016706255.1. NCBI lineage: Bacteria > Pseudomonadati > Bacteroidota > Bacteroidota bacterium. Next base: position 112,648 of record JADJJZ010000001.1, read on the forward strand.
GTGATATATGGTAAATTCACTTCAGTTTCCATAGAAGCAGATAATTCCACTTTTGCTTTTTCTGAAGCTTCCTTTAAACGTTGTAAAGCCATTGGATCTTTGCGTAAATCGATGGTTGGTTCTTCTTTTTTGAATTCATCTGCCAACCAGTCCATTATTTTTTTATCAAAGTCGTCACCACCTAAATGCGTATCGCCATTGGTTGATTTAACTTCAAAAACGCCGTCACCTAATTCAAGAATAGACACATCAAAAGTACCGCCACCTAAGTCAAAAACGGCAATTTTCATGTCTTTATGACGTTTATCCATACCGTAGGCTAAAGCCGCAGCCGTAGGTTCGTTGATAATTCGTTTTACTTTTAAACCTGCAATTTCGCCGGCTTCTTTTGTTGCCTGACGTTGTGAGTCATTAAAATATGCAGGAACAGTAATAACAGCTTCAGTAACTTCTGTTCCGAGGTAATCTTCAGCCGTTTTTTTCATTTTTTGCAACACCATGGCAGAAATTTCCTGCGGTGTATACAAACGATCTGCAATTTTAACACGGGCAGTGTCATTATCGCCACGTGTAACTTCATAACTCACCATTTCAAGTTCTTTGCTCACTTCGCTGTAACGGTGACCCATAAAGCGTTTGATAGAACTGATTGTTTTGCGCGGATTGGTAATCGCCTGACGTTTGGCTGAATCACCTACCTTGCGCTCACCATTGTCTAAAAATGCTACGATAGAAGGCGTCGTGCGGCGTCCTTCGTCGTTTGGAATAACAACAGGTTCGTTACCTTCCATCACTGAAACGCAGCTATTTGTTGTTCCTAAGTCTATACCTATGATTTTTCCCATTGTATAAAGATTGTTTTTTTACGAGTTTTTAATCAACTCCACAAGTCAATGATTATACCATCACGAAATTTATGACACACTGTCAGACAGATAGTCAGTTTTTTGCCCGGGAACATGAATTTTGTCCTGTTTTTGACCCCTTCCCTAACAAATTTGCAGTTTGTGTATTAACATCCTTTAAGGTTAAACTTTACAATCGGCTTACAATCCGATGACCAAAAAACTTATCTTTGCACCCTATGAATAAATGGCTGGTGGCGGCAGGGATAACAATTGCTGCATTTACAAATAGTTGCTCAACCGATTTCGATCTGAATGCTGATTTTATTGAAACACCCGTTGTATATGGGTTATTGGATGCTTCAGTAGATACACAATATATTAGAATTAACCGCGCTTATTTAAGTGATGAAGTGGACGGACTTACGCTTGCTGCCGACCCAAATTCTATATATTATGGTGATGAATTGCAAGTGCGTATTGAAGAATATAATGGCGCACTGGTAAATACTTATATACTTGAGCGTGTTGACGGCGATACTTTAGGCATGCCAAAACAAGATGGCATTTTTGCTTCATCTCCAAATATTCTATATCGTTTTGTAGCTGATTTAGATTATACGCATTATTATAAATTGGTTGCAGAAAATACCGAAACCGGGAAAATTATTGAAGCAACTACCAACGTTATCGATAGTTTTGCTATTACCCGCCCCGACGATGAAAGCGTGTTCCCATTTGCAGTTTCATTATCGCCGCAAAATGTGTTTCAATTAAGATGGAAATCGGCACAGGACGCAAAAATTTATGATATCACCATGCGTTTTCACTACCGTGAAGGTATTTATTATCCGGAAGGCGACAGTATTCATTATACATTTTCAGGTTACAAAGATTGGGTTGTAGAACGCAACGTTGAGGCTGAAAGCACGGATGGAAATCTTACCATTACCTATGATGTTCCGGGTGAAACATTTTATAATTTTATTAAAACAGAATTTGATCCTGTAGATGATTTCAGTTTTATTCGTATCGCCGATTCAGTGCAATTTTTTATTGATGGTGGCGGATTAGAACTCTTCACTTATTTCGAATACAATGCTGCTACGTTAGGCATCACTGAAGGGCAAATTACTGAGGCATATACCAATGTTGTTGGCGGATTAGGAATTTTATCCAGCCGCTACCACAAAGAAGGTCATATTTATCCGCTGGCAATTCAAACCAGAGATTCTATTGCCTGCAGTAGTGTTACTAACGGATTAAATTTTGCGCCTGATGGAAGTACATTTGGATTTCCATATTGTGATTAAATAAATATTCTTATTTTAAAAAGCACAACCCGGATAAGCGGGATTGGTTTTGCTTGAAACAAATCGTAGGTTGCCTGTTATGGAACCACATGCAATTGAGTCGAGTGTGGAATCATATAATTTAATATCGGTAGCATGCTGTCCGTGGCGCGAAGAAAACATCCCGATACCGCCCTGTATGTTTGTATATTCCGGTGAAATATAATCCTGATTTAATCCTACGTTGGCAAGCATATTTAAATACAAATCGTAAAGCTCAGTTCCTCCAGCATACCAATGGTAATTAACACCAACGGCAGTTCGAATTACATTTTCATCTTCCGGAATTGCGCTGACTAAAAAACTGTAAAATGAATGTCTGGGTAACGAATAACTGATGTTGCTGAAACCGTCGGTATTATCTCCTACTTTCTCATTAAATATTTGCCAGTTTAATGTTTTTAAAATAGAATCTCCGGTGTAAATATTTTTTTCGTAATAATTAAAATCCATCCACAACTCATACATGATGCCGTTTACAGCCTGCTTACAGGTGTAAGTTATTTTTCCGGTATCTGCAAAACTGATATAGGTATTGGAGATGGTTGGATAATACAAATAAAAACTTTGCACTAAATTGGTTTGAGATGTAATGGTATCGCCGGTATTATTATTTATGATAAATAACTTATAGGCAGCCATACTATCCAGCTTAGTTGTTATACGATATAATATATTTTTGGATGTAGCAAATACACCTTCTTCTTTTTCGATGCCAAGGGAATCACCATCAACATAATCTATACTAATGGTTTTAATAAATGCTCCGTTTAACCATTCTTCAAGATAAACATGTAAATCGTTGTAATCATAAAATATTTCATCAGCATCGGTTGCCAAAATATAGGCATTAGTATTTGGTTCCAGAAAAGTTTTTTCGATGCGGATAAAGTTGGTATCAACACCATAATCCAATAATCCAAACACTACTACTTTTTCTGTGTAATCACCATTAATTTCTAATGTATTATCACATGAATAAAATGCCGTTGCAAAAATGCAAAAGCCCAAAACCCATGTAAGTGTTTTATTGAACATATGTCAAAAGTAATGTTACAATGCATTGGTAACTTAGTAAAATTAACAAATGACAAACAGCTTACAAAAAAATAACAGGAATATGGCAGGCATAAAAAAACCGGGTTGTTTTAAGCAACCCGGTTTATTATTTTGAAAGCAAGTATTAATGATTATGCTGCATATTCATGTAGCGGTCATTTCCACCTTCACCCATTGTCATCATCATTTTGTGTGTGAATGATTTTTCAGGAGTACTTTGGAAAACGAAAGGAACCAATGCGATTGGCGTAAACCCTTCTTTACCCTCAGTAACTGCAATAAACTGGTTCATTTGAACATCGTTTAATACTGTTACAATTCCACTGGTAGGCCAGGTAATTTCGATTTTTTTGATTGCGGTTGCTTTTCCAAGACCAATTTCCTGGCGTAAGCTGTTAGCACCAAAACTAGAACCTTGAGTAACCCATTCATAAATGTAACGTTCTTTACCGTTTTCAATTGTTGTAATTTTTAAACGGGCACCACGTGCACATCTGTTTGTTTTTGTTCCTTCAAGGTCAATTGAAATCCAGTTATTACCAAAAGATGCTGGATTTTCGAATAAACAATCATAAAATCCTGAAGCTTCATAAGCACCACCCATTTGAGCAAATATTTCAGGGTAACCATCATTATTTAAATCGGCAAATGAAATTTCGTGGCCTTTTTGTAATACGCCTACACCTGCTGCTGTAGATACTTCCTGGTAGTATTTACCACCATCGTTACGCAACATACGGTTTGGAGTTAATGAGCGCATATCAGGCTTACCTGTTCCAACGTAGAAGTCGATCCAGCCATCCATATCAAAATCGCCATAACTGGAGCCCATTACTAAGAATGTACGGCTTGCCAATCCTGTTTTATCTGCAATATTGGTAAATGTTCCATCGTGATTATTGCGATATAATGCAGTTTTATCACTTTGAGTTGGTTTACCAAAATATTCTGCAGGAATATCATTATCAGAAATATTAGCGCTATAACTAAAGTTCATAATATCTAACCAGCCATCGTTATCAAAATCGAAGAACCAGCAAGGGAAACTTGATTCAGGACCTTGAACACCGGCTTCTTTAGTTACGTTTGTAAATGTAATTTTTGCGCTGCCTTTTTTGGTATCGTTGCGGAATAAATAATTTTTGAAACCATTTGCAGAAATATAAACGTCAGCATCGCCATCATTATCATAGTCACCTGAAGTAACACCTTTTACAAATGAATTCACATTGATACCTGCTTCTTTAGCAATTTCACGGAATTTACCTTTTTCATTAATCCATAATTGGCAGTCGTTAATTTTATCACCTTTACGAGAAGCCTCGTTACCAATATATAAATCTAACCAACCATCATTATTAAAATCGGCCCAAGTTGCAGCCTGTGAAGGTCTTGTTGTCCAAATACCAACCTCACGAGTTACATCTGTAAATGTTGAATCACCATTGTTACGTAATAATGAACTTGGTAAAATACCAAAGTTGCTGTACCATGCACCACGAGAAACCCAAACATCTAAATTACCATCATTATTGTAATCGGTTTGCTGAATCATTAATCCACCCGGATATTCACTTAAACCTGCTTTTTCAGAAATATCATCAAATGTACCATCGCCTTTATTTAATAAAAGGAAACTTCTTTCTTTTAATCCCCAACCGCAAGTGAAAATATCGATAAGGTTATCATTATTAAAGTCATCACAAATAACACCACCACACATGTTAGGATTATCTACACCTAAATCGATAGCAACGTTTTTAAAACGTGGAACATCATATTCCGATTTTAAAGCTGCAGGTGGAACCAACCATTGTGTCGGAACTGATTCAGGATAAGTACCTAATTGCATGTAAGCGATATTCATCAACCACATTGCCGATAAATTTTCAGGTTCATATTTCAAACAATCAGTATATGCCTGAACTGCCATGGTAGGACCATCTTTTTTCTGACTTTGAGCAGCCTTAGAAAGTGGCCAAATACAAGATTCAGCGTTGTGTAAACCAATACAGTTTTCTACTTCGCCAAAACGTAAATACACTAACCCTTTTGTATAATACCAACCGCCGAATTGTGCGTCAGTCAATTTCTTAAATTGGGGTGATTTTTCAAACTCATCTATTTTTGTAATTGCATCGTTTACACGTCCACAATTCAACAACTGATTACAAACATCAAAATACCATTGATATTTTCCGCTTGCATCTTCAGGAATTGGAAGGGCTAATAAACTTTCTGCAATTGCAGTGTTCATAAAACGTAAGCCCGGTTTGTTAACTACATCATAAACCTGATGCAGGTAGTCTGTCATCGCTTTGTTACCGGTTTCTTTTGAAGTCCAGGCAACTTCTTTGATGTCGGCAGACTGCTGTGCTGCTACACGTTTGTTGTCACGGCCTTTTACGAGGCCCATGATTTTACCTTTCATGGCATAAGAACCAACGCCTAAAACAGCGATAATTACGCCACCGATTAATAAAATCCTTTTGGTTTTCTTGTTCATTTTTTCTGATTGAAGTTGCAAAATTCCGCAATTAAATGCGGTTTTAAGCTATTTTTTAGTTTGAAACGATTAAAACTTTCTTAAGTGGTTTTTAAATATTTTGTTAATTGATTACATCGGGTGATTATGATGCATCATCATGGTATCCATCGGCATAGCTGCAAATTTGAACGCTTTGAAGCCCTCAACTTCAACAGCATCCTGACCTTCAGTAATTTTTACAAAGGCGTTTATTGGCACATTGGTGATGATTTGTTTTGTATTTGGCCCTTGCCAGGTAATTTCAATCTGTTTAATTGCAACCGCTTTACCAATACCTGTTTCCAGGCGATTACTGTTTACACCAAAACTACCGCCATTGCTTACTACCAGATAAATATCACGGGTAGTTTTATCGGCATTTTCAACGGTTATTTTTACTTTCGAGCCCATTGCACAACGGTTTGCCTTAACACCAACAAGTTGAATGGATACCCAGTTATTACCGGTATTACCCGGATTTTCATAAAAAGCACCCTGAAATCCATCACCTTCATAACCACCACCCATATCTTCATATACATCCTGGTCACCATCATTGTCTACATCACCAAAACCAATTCCGTGACCTTTTTGTAAATGCCCGAAGCCTCCTGAATGGGTAACATCCTGATAAGATTTGCCTTCATTATTTCTAAACATTCTTTTAGGAACAAGTGAAGTATAGTTTGGTGTTCCGGTTCCGGAATAAATATCTAACCAACCATCGTTATCAATATCACCAAAACTTAAACCCATTACTGTCATGGCAACATCCATATGCATCTCTTTAGTAACATCCGTAAATGTGCCATCACCATTATTGCGATATAATACTGAATATTCACCTTTAACCGGTTTATTAAAATATTCTGCTGCATTATCGTAATCACAATTTTCTGCATCATAAGTCATTATGGTTAAATCTTCCCAACCATCATTATTATAATCTAAAAATGCAACAGGGAAACTCTTAATTGGCATACCGACACCGGCTTCTTTTGTTACATCGGTGAATTTAATTTTTCCGCCATTTTTTCCGGTATCGTTGCGTAATAAAAAGTTTTCTGTTCCCTGACTTGAGATGCAGATATCCATGTAACCATCATTATTATAATCTGCAGCCGCAACACCTTTTGCAAAACATAAAATACCTGCTCCTGAATCTTTTCCTGCATTTATAAATTTACCTTTTCCATCACTGATAAATAATTCACAAGGATATTTTTCAGTATCGCGACGCGTTTCATTGCCGAAATAAATATCTAACCAACCATCGTTATTAAAATCTGCAAACACAGATGCCTGAGTCGGATAAAGATGTTCCATTAAACCGGTTTCATATGTTACGTCGGTAAATGTGCCATCACCATTGTTACGTAATAATGATGCAGGTAATTTTCCAAAATCGTTCCACCATGCACCACGCGGAATCAAGACATCCATCCAGCCATCGTTATTATAATCGGCGCATTTCATATCCAATCCGCCTGTAATACCTTTTAATGTTGATGCCTCAGTAACATCTTTAAATGTGCCATCTCCATTATTAAACATGACCTTTACCTGTTCATCTAAAAACCAACCTGAAGCGATGATATCTAAATTGCCATCATTATTAAAATCTTCAACACATACACCACCCGATTTAGTAATAAAATCAAGACCCAATTCACCAGCTATATTTTTAAATTTACCAACATCATAAGTTGATTTAAATTCTTCGGGATTAATTCTATATTGCGCAGGAACACCATCAGGATATTGACCTAAATTCATATAAGCCACATTTAATAAAAACATGGACGTTAAATCATCTGGATTATCTTTTAAGATTTCCAGCCATAAATCAACTGCTACTTTTGTAGGATCAGTAATTTGATACCAACCACCTTTTTGAATGGGTAAAATACATGATTCTGAAGTGTGCAGTGCCACACAATTTTTTTGTTCACCTAAACGCATATAGGCAACTGCTTTCATGTATTTAATATCTTTTAATAAATCACCACCGATTTTTGCTTCATCTGCCTTTTTTATTGCTTCATCGTATGCTGCAATCGATTTTTCAGTATCACCCGCAAATAACCATTCATCAGCTATTGCTTTTTTCCATTCTACATATTTTTTCGAATCTTTTGGTGGAGTTGCTTTTTCGTAATCTGTTGCACGTGTAGTACTTGCAAAACGATTTTTCGGGTTTTTAAAATAAGTACTGTTACAATCAGCTAAATATTTAGCCATTGCTTCATTACTCGGCAAACTAGTATCATATACAATCGTGTTTTGTGCGAATTCGCGTTGTTTTTTCTCTTTTCCGCAACCTGCAACTACCAATAAAATGGTGATGGTAAGGATAGAAAACAAGGATAGTTTGTTCATATTTAGAGGTGTTTTAAAAACGGTGCAAAGGTACCGCTAATTCAGGCGAATAGGGAACAATTATAAAAAGTTTTAAAGTGTATTTCGACCATTGAACTATCAAACAACGTAAAAGAAATCGTTAAAAAATAAATACATATATAATTGATAACCAATGCTTTACAACGGTTTATCTACAAATTAAGCAAAAAACACACCAATTTGCAGTGGAAGGCTTTTTCCCATCCCAATCCAAAAATAAACACTAACTTTCGCCCGAACAAAAGCGATAGTATATGTCAGCAGCAACGCCCGATTTCGGCAAAGTTAAACGTGTAACGGTGCATACCTTGCAGGAAATGAAGGAACATGGAGTTAAAATTTCGATGTTAACAGCCTACGATTATTCCATGGCAAAAATTCTGGATGATGCAGGGGTAGATGTAATTTTAGTGGGCGACAGCGCATCAAACGTTATGGCCGGGCATGAAACTACCCTACCCATTACTTTGGATCAGATGATATATCATGCTTCGAGTGTTGTTCGTGCTATTGAACGTTGCCTTGTTGTGGTTGATCTTCCTTTTGGCTCTTATCAGGGAAACTCTAAAGTGGCATTGGACTCTACCATTCGTATCATGAAAGAATCAGGTGCACATGCCGTTAAACTGGAAGGTGGTCGCGAAGTAAAAGAATCTGTTGAACGTATTTTAAGCGCAGGTATACCGGTAATGGGCCACCTGGGACTTACTCCGCAATCGATATACAAATTCGGAACATATACCGTTAGAGCAACTGAAGAACTGGAAGCAACCAAATTATGTGAAGACGCCGATTTATTGCAACAATTAGGCTGTTTTTCCATTGTGCTGGAAAAAATTCCAGCAAGTTTGGGCGAAAAAGTAGCCAAACAATTACAAATTCCGGTTATTGGCATTGGTGCCGGTGGTAAGGTAGATGGTCAGGTATTAGTAATGCACGACATGTTGGGTATCACTAAAGAATTTAAACCCCGATTTTTACGTCGCTACCTGAATTTATACGATGAAATAAAAAAAGGTGTTGGTCAATATATCACCGATGTTAAAACCAATGATTTTCCAAATGAAATGGAAGAATATTAATTAGTTATTAATAACGATTTTGTATAAAAAATGCTGTTTTGGTTGCATGCCAAAACAGCATTTTTATTTATAGTCCTTTCAATAAATTTAATCTGTCGTATTTATCCAGAATATCATGTTCTGCTTCATGCAGGAAATTTTCTGCAAGGGCTGCATCTTTTGCTTTTATCAGATTAAATCTGTTTTCGTGATACATAAATTCAGAAAGCGGTAAAACAGGCGCTTTTGAATCAAGTGAAAAACGTTCTCCTTTTGCTTTTAGCGGATTATATCTGAACAAAGGCCAGTAGCCGGAATTAACAGCATTTTTTTGTTGCTCATTACCATGGCACATATCATATCCGTGTGCAATACAATGGCTGTAAGCTATAATAATTGAAGGTCCGGGATAGGCTTCAGCTTCCTGAATTGTTTTTATAGTATGCATATCGTTTGCACCCATCGCAATTTGTGCAACATAAGCTTTACCATGTGCAATTGCTTGCAATGCAAGGTCTTTTTTTCCGGTGCGTTTTCCGTCAATAGAAAATTTTGCACTTGCTCCCAATGGTGATGCTTTAGATTTTTGTCCGCCAGTATTTGAATAAACTTCTGTATCCAAAACAAAAATATTTACATTTTCACCTGTTGATAATACGTGATCTAATCCGCTGAATCCGATATCATAAGCCCATCCATCTCCACCAATAATCCATACTGATTTTTCAACCAGAAAATCGGCAAGCTGCATTAAAATTTTCGCCTGCATTTGTGGCAATTCGCGCAATTTTTTCCGCAAGGCCACAACATTATTTTTTTGATTTTGGATATTGATTTCATCAGTAGTATGTTCCATTAAAATGGCATCAGTTAATTCTGCACCAATTTCATCACGCATTTCAGCCAATAATTGTCGTGCAATTTCGCGTTTTTTATCAGTTGCCAATTTTATTCCTAAACCAAATTCTGCATTATCTTCAAATAAAGAATTCGCCCATGCAGGCCCCTCCCCTTCATGGTTTTGCGACCATGGTGTTGTAGGTAAATTACCACCAAAAATAGATGAACATCCTGTAGCATTTGCAACAAGCATTCTGTCACCAAATAATTGAGTGAGTAATTTCAAATATGGTGTTTCACCACATCCTGCACATGCTCCGGAAAATTCAAATAAAGGTTGTAAAAATTGTGTTCCCTTAACGGTGTTTTTGTTTGCACGACTGCGGTCTAAATCAGGAATGGTTAAAAAGAAATCCCAGTTTTCGCGTTCCGGTTCAACTAATTCCATCTTGTCTACCATATTAATTGCCTTATGTCCGGCTTGAGTTTTACTTTCAACAGGACAATATTCAACACATAAATTACATCCGGTGCAATCTTCAACACTCACTTGCAAAGTATATGCTTCGTGGTCTTTATAAAATTCTTTCCCAATTGGTTCAACAAATTTAAATGTAGACGGTGCATCCTGTAAAACATCTTTTTCATATACTTTACAACGAATGGCAGCATGCGGACAAATTATAAAACATTTACCACATTGAGAACATAAATCAGCATCCCAAACAGGTACATTATCTGCTATATTTCTTTTTTCAAATTGTGTTGTTCCTGAAGGATAAATACCATCTATCGGAAAAGCACTTACCGGTAAATTATCTCCATCGCCTGCAATTATTTTTGCTAAAACAGATTTCACAAAATCAGGTGCATTATCAGGAACAGGTGCATCTATCTGCATGTTTCCGTTTTTATACGCATGATAATCTATGAGATATAAATTTTCCAGTGTTTTATCTACCGCCTCGTAGTTTTTCGCAACAACAGCCTCACCTTTTTTGTAGTAGGATTCATAAATTGCCGATTTAATTTTACCAATGGCAACATCTTTATCCATAACATTACTGATGGCAAAAAAGCAAGTTTGCAAAATGGTATTTATTCTTGAACCCATGCCGGTTTCTTTTGCTACTGCAGTGGCATTTATTACATAAAATTTTAATTCTTTTTCAATAATTTCTTCCTGTATTTTTTCGGGCAGATTTTCCCAAACCTCATCTTTACCATATGGTGCATTCAATAAAAATGTTGCACCGTGTTCAGCATCTTTTAATACATCATATTTTTTCAGATAATTAAAATGATGACATGCGATAAAGTTTGCCGAATTAATTAAATAAGTAGACCGTATCGGTGCTTTACCAGCGCGCAAATGCGATACGGTTAAACTGCCTGATTTTTTTGAGTCATAAACAAAATAACCCTGCACATAATCGCCGGTAACATCGCCAATAATTTTAATGGAATTTTTATTTGCACTCACAGTTCCATCTGCACCTAAACCAAAAAACAAACCGCGGAAATAATGTTGACTTTCCAATGAAAACAGCGGGTCAAAATCTAAACTGGTATTAGTTACATCATCATGTATGCCAATTGTGAAATGGTTTTTAGGCTGCTCTTTATTTAATTCATCAAAAACAGCTTTTACCATGCCTGCATTAAATTCTTTTGACGCGAGTCCGTATCGTCCGCCAATTATTTTTGGTGCCGGTAAATCCCAGCCTTCATTAAATGCATTTATTACATCTGAATATAATGGTTCTCCAATTGCACCGGGTTCTTTACAGCGGTCTAACACCACAATTTTTTTAACCGATTTTGGCATTGCCGCAATAAATGATTTGATAAAAAACGGGCGGTATAATCTGACAGTCAGCACACCGGTTTTTTCACCCTGCGCATTTAAATAATCCACTACTTCGTGCACTGCGCCTGAGCCGGAGCCCATAATGATCACAACTTTTTCAGCATCTGCAGCACCATAATATTCATATAATTTATAATTTCTTCCGGTAAGTTTTCCAAATTGTTGCATCATTTGATCTACTACAAAAGGAACATTTAAATAATATTTATTAGCAGCTTCGCGACTTTGGAAAAATACATCCGGATTTTGAGCAGTACCTTTTATAAAAGGATGAGCCGGATTTAATGAACGGCTGCGATGCGCCATCACATCATCAATACTTATCATTTTGCGAATAACATCATCGGGAATAATTTCTACTTCAGTTAATTCATGTGATGTACGAAATCCATCAAATATATTTAAAAATGGAATTCTTGATTTTAATGTAGCGGCCTGGGCAATTAATGCCATATCCATAGCCTCCTGTGCATTATTACCAAACAACATGGCAAAACCGGTTGAGCGGCAAGCCATTACATCACTGTGATCACCAAATATCGATAAGGCATGTGTTGCCAGCGCGCGTGCGGCAATATGAAAAACGGTTGGTGTTAATTCTCCTGCAATTTTATACATATTGGGAATCATCAACAACAAACCTTGTGAACATGTAAAAGTTGTAGATAAAGCCCCACCGGTTAATGCACCATGTATTGCTCCTGCTGCTCCTGCCTCACTCTGCATTTCTATAACTTTCGGAACCTGCCCAAATATATTGGTTAACATTTTTGATGACCACTCATCTGCCCATTCACCCATTGCTGATGAAGGTGTAATTGGATAAATAGCACAAATTTCATTTGTTTTATAGGCGATAGTAGCGGCGGCTTCATTACCGTCCATAATATCGCGAACAGGTTCTTCATGTGTAGTAACTTGTTCGGTACCGGTTAGGTTTTTTTCAAGTATTGCTGACATAGAATTACATTTATTGTGAAATAAAATCAGGACTGCCTGAACGGAGGTAAACTTCGCAAGAAATCAATCTGAGTGGCATGACTCAGGTCAGCAAAAACGGTGATAAATGTCAATCCGTAAACAGGAATTGCTTTAGTAAATGTTTTTTTGGGGCAAGATGTTATTACAGGCAAGCTTAAAATTACCAGATACTAATTTGCACACTGCCAATTTCAGGTTTGCGGGCAGGAATATCCCAAAACCCATTGTATTGAATAGAAACAGGAACCTGATATCCATTGATGTTGGCCAGTTTTACATCCATTACCACATCAAAATCAAAAAGTGCAGTAAAATAACTTAAGCTATAATGACGGGCTACAATTTGCATCGTTTTTTTATCAAACCAGGTTACCAATTCATTAATTACCACATCTTCACCCTTTTGTGTTTCGGGTTTTCGGGTGGTGGTAAAAACATAACAATCTACACCCGTAGTATATTTTTTCTGAGAGATGGAATAATCATAAAACTCACGCATTTCAGGACTAAAAATTTCCATTTTATCTTTAATCAGCGGAATATTATCAACGGGTTGTCCCGGATTAAAAATTAATACCTTTAATTGTTCTTTTCTTTCATCCAGTTTTGAATCTGTATTTTGATTATTATCCTCCAAAATCAGATTATTACAAATGGTATCCTTATACATGAAAATATAGGCAAACATTCTTGCTGTATAATAATGCATATCATCCTGCTTATCAAAAAAATCACCGGTATTAACTTCAAAATCGAAGTCCATCCATCTGCAATTATTTTCAAGATGCTGGAAAGTGCGGTTAGAATAACTTCCGGTATTTAAATGTTCCTCATCGAACATCCGAACAGTTGCTGAACTATGGTATTCTATACGCCGCAAATTGCGAAAAGCTTCATAAAAAGTAGTATCTTCTTCTACAAACCGAACAAAGTCGTTTACGTTAAAACCCTGTTGTACAGCAGTTATAACAAATGAGTCGAGGGTAATAATACCGCCAATTCCGGCCGAATCGTCAACCTGCGCAAACACCTGCTTTCCCGCAGATATTAACAAAACGATAAGAAAGAATTGCCTAATTTTACCCAACATAACAAGGCAAAATTAACAATTCTGATATGCAACACCTTACGCGATATATTTTCTTGCTGTCCTTTATAATTACAACCAGCACATTATTTGGTGCAACACCAACCATCAGCGACTCAATTGACATTCGTCATTTTACCATACAATTAGACATAACCAATTATGCCGATCAAACTATTTCGGGCAGCGCAGAACTGGATTTGAAAATGAAAGTGGACAATATCAGCATGATACCCCTTGACCTTACCGGACTCACTGTTGATTCAATTATTGATAATAATGGCAACAATTTAATTTATTCGCATATAGGTGAACAATTAAAAGTGCAGTTTGCAGGAATATTAAATACGGATGATTCAATTAAAATTACCGTTTATTATCAGGGCGAACCAGAAAAAGATTTGAGTTGGGGTGGATGGTACTGGAGTGGCGATTATGCGTATCAGTTAGGCGTTGGTTTTGATGCACTCCCACATAATTTTGGACGCATCTGGTTTCCGTGTTTCGATAATTTTATTGAAAGAAGTACATTTAAGTATATCATCACTACAGAAGAAAATAAAAAAGCATATTGTGGTGGTTTATTAGAAAGTGAAACTGATAATGGTGATGGAACAAAAACATGGATATGGAATTGTGCGCAGTCCATTCCGAGTTATCTTGCTTCAGTTGCCGTTTCTACTTACACAAGTTATACCGATACTTATGTTGGTATTGAACGCGACATACCAATTGAAATTGCTGTTAAACCGGAAGATTTAAGCGACCTCACAGGCTCATTTATTAATTTACATGGCGCCCTGAGTGCATTTGAAAATAAATATGGTGCTTATTCCTGGGATAGAGTTGGATACGCAGTGGTGCCATTTAGTGGAGGCGCAATGGAACATGCTATGAATATTGCCTATCCCCTATTTGCAGTAAATGGCACCATTACCTGGGAAAAATTATACGCACATGAATTATCACATCATTGGTGGGGAGATTTAGTTACCACCTCTACACCGCAGGAAATGTGGTTAAATGAAGGCTGGGCTGTTTTTTCAGAACATTTATTTACAGAAGCATTGTATGGAGAAATTGCATACATGGAAGCTGTAAAAGCAAATGCCGTTGATGTATTACATTATGCTGCAGCACGCGATGGCAATAATTATTTTGCAATTTCCGGAGTACCTGAAACGTATACTTATGGTGCAACAACTTACAATAAAGGTGCATCAGTAGTGCATACTTTACGCGGTTATATGGGCGATGAATTATTTTTTAGTTGTGTGACTTCATTTTTAAATACACATAAATATCAACCAATTAGTGCAGCTATTTTACGTGATTATTTAAGTGATTGCAGTGGTATCGATTTAACTAATTTTTTTAACGATTGGGTATATCAACCGGGTTCACTGGCTTTTGAACTTGATGATATCGGAGCAGGGAAAAGTGATCTAAAGTCAATTTGTCTTGAACAAAAGAAATCGCATGCAACAAATTTAGGTAGTCAAATACCACTATCCGTATTTTTTATAAATGATGATGGCGAGATAAAAGATTCTATAAATATTGTAATGAGTGGTGAAACAATGATGTTTGATGTTCCGGGTGGTAACGCAGTTGATTATAATATAGTTATCGATTATCGCAATAAATTAAATGATGCTGTAACATCTGACGAATTGTTTATTACAGAAGCATCAGGAAATATAACATTAAATAATGCCCTTATGAGCATTGATGTAAACAGCATAGGCGGACCACGTTATTTATATGTTGAACAATATTGGGTAGCGGCTGATAATTTTAAATCGCCACATCCGGGATTACACGTAAATACAGAACGTTACTGGCGGGTAATTAATAATTTTGAAGATAGTGATGATATCGAAGCAAATTTTAATTTTAACGGACAGGAAACTTTAAGCGGCGGGTATTTAGATAATGCATTTATTACAAACAGTGACGACAGTCTGGTTTTATTATACAGGATTGATCCTTATGAGGAATGGATGGTGTATGAGTATGCAGAAATAAATACATTTGGTAGTACAATAGACAAACGCGGAACATTTGATTTAACAAAATTATTAAAAGGCGAATATTGTTTTGGCATTTATAACCATTCAATTCCTGATGCACCACTTGATGTAAATTTAGATTGTCCTGAATTTGGAAGTATTCAAAATATTAATGCAAATTATATTCAAATTATCCCCAACCCTGCTGATAGTCAGTTAACTATTGAAGCGAATCAAATTTGTTTTGGCAACCGGTTAATTATTGCTGATTTAACAGGTAAAATTGTTTATGAAACCAAGATTGTAACTGAAAAAACTAACATTTCAACCACAGGCCTTCCGGCAGGAACTTATCAACTTTATGTTGAAAACCCCCATTCTGAGCGGATTTCGGCGGAAAAGGTGGTAATTATACATTAATATTGCGCAAATTTTGTGCAATGAAAAACATTACGGTAATAGGTGCAGGAACCATGGGCAATGGTATAGCACACGTTTTTGCAATGAAAGGTTTTAAGGTAAACCTTGTTGATGTATCAGAAACTGCGCTGCAGAAAGCAGTCCAAACAATATCCGGAAATCTGGACCGAATGGTGGCAAAAGAAAAAATAACTGCTGCCGATAAAGACAACACTTTAGCTAATTTAAGCACTTATACTTCTTTCGATTATTCAGCAAATGCTGATTTAGTAGTTGAAGCAGCTACTGAACGAATTGATCTTAAGTTGAAAATATTTACAGAACTGGATCAAATTTGCAATACTGATACTATTTTAGCATCTAACACTTCATCCATTTCCATTACAAAAATTGCTGCCGCAACAAAGCGTCCGGATAAAGTAATCGGTATGCATTTTATGAATCCGGTACCGGTTATGAAATTGGTTGAAGTAATTCGCGGCTATGCAACCAGTGATATCACAACTAAAACAATTATGGATTTGAGCACCACGCTCGAAAAAGTGCCAGTTGAAGTAAATGATTATCCCGGATTTGTTGCCAATCGTATTTTGATGCCAATGATTAATGAAGCAATTTATTCATTATACGAAGGCGTTGCCGGTGTGAATGAAATTGACACCGTAATGAAACTCGGAATGGCACATCCAATGGGTCCTTTACAATTAGCTGATTTTATTGGATTAGATGTTTGCCTCAGTATTCTCAATGTATTATACAACGGATTCGGCAATCAAAAATATGCACCTTGTCCGCTGCTGGTAAATATGGTAACTGCCGGATACCTCGGCGTTAAATCGGGCGAAGGTTTTTATAAATACGAGGCAGGCAGCAAAGAATTAGTTGTAGCATCTCGTTTCAAAAAATAATTAATTTTTTTTATCTCATCGATTACTAATTATAAATTAAATGACACCTGTTTTTGCAAAAGCGTATGGCCCTGCCGATGTACATTTCCAACTGGAAGATTGTGATGTGCGTGTTGAGCCAAGAAAAGTTTTGATGTGTACACCTGAATTTTACAATATTGTAGATGTAAAAAATGTACACATGCAAAATCAGAAAGGCAATGTAAATAAAGAAAAAGCAAACATCCAATGGGATGCCATCAGAAATACTTATCTCGCATTTAAAAATCAGAAATTAATTGATGAGGTACATGTAATTGATGGCGTTGAAAGTCTGGAAGACATGGTATTTGTTGCCAATCAGAGTTTCCCTTGGGTGATGTGGAATGGCGAAAAAATTGCATTAATGAGCAGAATGCGTTTCGAAAACCGCCAGAATGAAGTGCCTTATATAGAGGATTTTTATAAAGACCATGGATATCGTATTGTTGATTTACAAAGTAAATATCATTTTGAAGGAATGGGCGATATGGTTGCACATCCGGGCCGCAGATTATTATATGGTGGTTATGGATACCGCAGCGAAAAACAAGTGTATGATGAAATTTCCAGAACACTGGATGTGCCGATTATTACGTTGGAATTAATTAACGAAAATCATTATCACCTCGACACTTGTTTTTTACCTTTAAATCACACAGAAGTATTAATTGCACCTGATGCTTTTGCTCCGGAAACAATTGCGATTATCAGAAGAATGTTTGAAGGCGTATATGAAATTCCTGAACATGAAGCAATTGAAGGTTTTGCATGTAATGCGCATATTATTTATGGTACAAACAGAGCAACATCCGCTGCTATAATTCAAAAAAATAATCCCGTTTCATTAAATATTGTTCAGCAAAGCGCCAATATTGTTGCTGAAGTTGAAACTTCTGAATTTATGAAAAGCGGAGGTTCTGTATTTTGTATCAAAATGATGGTATATTAGCAGTCGACTTGGTTGAAATCACAATATTTCAATCTGATATGAGGATAGTTTTATGAAAAAGATTTTCGTAACCGGAATTGGTACCGATATTGGTAAAACCATTGTTTCTGCAGTAGTAGTTGAAGCATTGCAAGCCGATTATTGGAAACCAATACAAAGTGGCGGTTTAGATTATACTGATACTCAGCGTGTTCGCAACCTCACTTCAAATCCTAAAAGTCAATTTTTTCCTGAAAATTATTCATTCAAACATCCTGTTTCACCGCATCTGGCTGCAGCAATGGAAAGCACTTCCATTTCACCTGAAACGCTCATCACCCCAGAAACAAAAAATACATTGGTAATTGAAGGAGCAGGCGGATTGATGGTACCGCTGAACGGCAATTTTTTAATGCTGCACCTCATTCAACAATTACAGGCGAGCGTGTTATTAGTTTCAAAACATTATTTAGGCAGTATAAATCATACTTTACTCACGGCCAGTGTTTTACAGGCAAATAATATCCCTGTAATCGGAATTGTTTTTAACGGAAATGAACATCTTGATTCAGAAACCGCAATTTTAAATTATACTGCCTTACCTTTAATCGGCAGAGTTGATTTTGCCGACGTAATTGATAAATCATTTATCAAACGTAATGCAGATAAAATAAAATCAACGTTAACAAAACGATTATAAACCATGGATAGTAACGGACCAATTTGGTATCCCTTTACTCAAATGAAACTGGCCACTGAGCCCATTCATATTATGCGTGGTGCAGGTGCATTGTTATCAGATAAAGATGGCAAGCTTTATATTGATGCCGTTTCGAGCTGGTGGACCAATATTCACGGACATGCTAATGCCTATATCGCACAAAAATTATACGAACAAAGTTTACAATTAGAGCACGTAATTTTTGCAGGATTTACACATACTCCTGCAATTAAACTCGCACTCCGTTTGTTAATTCATACGGAAGGACATTTTTCGAAAGTGTTTTTTTCTGATAATGGTTCTACCGCTGTAGAAGTAGCCTTAAAAATGGCTATTCAATATCACAGCAATACTGGAAGCTCAAAAAAAACAATTATTGCATTTGAAAACAGTTATCATGGCGATACATTCGGTAGTATGAGTGTGAGCGACAGAGGTGCATTTACGCAACCTTTTCATGATAAATTATTTGATGTCACTTTTATTACACCACCGCTACCCGGAAAAGAAGAAGAGAGTTTAAAGCAATTACAAAATTGCCTGAATAAAAATGATGTTGCTGCATTTATTTATGAACCACTGGTAATGGGTGCAGGTGGAATGTTGATGTATCAGCCTGAACATCTGGAAGCGCTATTAAATCTGGCTAAAAATGCAGGTGTTATTTGTATTGCTGATGAAGTGATGACAGGATTTTACAGGACAGGCAAAATGTTTGCAAGTCACTATTGTGAAACCCGACCGGATATTATGTGCCTGAGTAAAGGCATTACCGGCGGCACTATGGCTTTGGGTGTAACATTATGTTCTACAAAAATATTTGATGCATTTTACAGTGATGATAAAATGAAAGCACTTTATCATGGTCATAGTTATACAGCAAATCCACTCACCTGTGCTGCTGCAAATGCAAGTCTTGATATTATTGAACAAGCAGGATTTACAGATAATGTTGTAAGTATCACCAATATTCAATCTGATTTTGCAGAACGATTAAAACTATTTAAAACAGCAGAAAATAAAAAGGTAGAAAATATTCGTCAGCACGGAACTATTTTAGCCTTTGATGTAATTACACCACATCAAACAGGATATTTTAATACGATCCGAGATGAGATGTATCAATTTTTTATTGCTAACGGCGTGTTGTTAAGGCCTTTAGGAAATACCATTTACATTATGCCACCGTATTGTATTAATGTTGAACAGATGGTAAAAATTCACGCAGTTATTTTGGCGTATTTAGCACAACCTTAATCCCATTCAGGTTTCTTTTTATCGATAAACGATTGAATACCATGTTTGCAGTCGTTTGTAGCTCTTGCTTTGGCATTCATTTCAGCAGCGTAATTTAATGCTGTATCTAAATCCATTTCCTGCACTGCGGCAATCATTTGTTTAGTTGCTTTTAATGATGCACGGCTGGTTTGCTGAATTAATTCTTTACATAAATCATCAACAACACTTTGAATATTTTCTATACCAACAACGGCATTTATGAGACCAAGATCCTGAGCCTGGGCTGCAGAAATTAATTTTCCGGTGAGTAATAAATCTTTCGCATTGCGTTCACCTATCTTGCGCAACAAAAATACCATCACAATCGCAGGGATAAATCCGATTTTCACTTCTGTATAACCAAATTTTGCTTCGTCTACTGCAAATGAAAAATCGCAAATAGCAGCCAGACCGCAACCTCCGGCAATGGCATGTCCTTCTATTTGTGCGATAACAGGTTTTGACAACGTATAAATCTGTTTATATAATTCCATTAGTGAGGATGAATCTGCAAGGTTTTCATCATAGGTGTTTTTCTGCAACGATTGCAAATAAGATAAATCAGCACCTGCGCTAAATACTTCACCTTTTCCTTTTAAAACAACAACTTTAACAGCAACGTTATTATCTGCATCTGTAAAAGCCTGTTTTAATTCAGCAACCAGCTCGGCATTAAACGCATTTCGTTTTTCTGGCCGGTTTAAGGTGATGGTGCCAACCTTATTTTCTATTGTATAAATGATGGTATTAAATTGCATAATATAAATCCTGAACGAAAGTTAACCGTTTAGTTGTTAAAAATCAATTTTATAATAAAACAAAGGTAAAAATCCCAGTTGATACTCTTCTTTAACCGGGCTCGCAGTTGGGTCAGCCGGATTTGGCGCATAAGTTAATCCCAAAACATTTTGAACATTCAGCAAATTAACAAGGTCAATTGCTATTTCATGTGTAACCTTATTTTTTTGCGAATTAATGCGATAGGCCAGTTTGAGGTCAAATCGGAAATAATCTTTTAATTGAATGGTGTTAGATAAGGAATCAATGTAAATGAGTTCCTTTGCTGCAATTGTTGCTAAAGTATCAACCGGAGTGGTTAATTTACCTCCTGCGTAAGTGAGTTTAATCCCGGTTGTGATTACGTTGTTATCGTTTATGGTAATTTCATAACCCCCTAATAAATTAGCAGCATAATTACCGTTAAAATCGGTTTTGCGTTCAATGCCATCAGAGCCGGTGTATAATGAGTTGTATAAGGAACCTGTTGCAAGAAAGAAAAAGTGGTTACTAAAAAATTTCTCCAGGGTTAATTCGACACCGTAGTTTTTTCCGGTTCCCGTGTTTTGTAATGAATCAGGAAAAAATCTTGAAAACCCACTGCCTTCATTTGCCAGTGAAAATGCAGATGGTTTTATTTCTACCGGCACATCAAATAAATATTGATAATACGTTTCCAATTTTAATCTGAAATTATCTGACAACATTCTGTCATAACCCAACACATTGTGAAAACTTCTGATAAAGCCCACTTCATCATTCAGCAAGGCAAAGGTATTATCAGGTAATTGTTGCTGGAAAGTATATTGATAACTCGGCAACATCTGGCTATGTAAACCAATTCCGAAATTAATTGAAGATTTTTCATCCAGCTTGTAACTCAACCCTGCTCTTGGCTCCAGCGATTTACTGTTTTTATTCATGGTATAGAGCTGACTGTGCAAGCCACCGTTAATTACCAATTTTTCATTGGCTTTATATTTCCATTGAAAAAAGGCCTGGAATAAAAAAACATTGTCGTTATAATTATATCTTTTATCCCAATCCCAGGTAAATAAATTCAGGTTTGAATCGATGTGATTATAATAATATTGTTCAGCGCTGATACCGGTTTTAAAACTATTTTTATTATTTATTTTTTTGTTTAGATGATAAAGTGCCGTTAGTTTTTGATCCTGATATTTATAATTCATATTAGGAACAATAGAATCAATATTAAATTCAAGGTCGCGATAAACGAGTTCATGGTTTGCATGATTTTCTTGTAAAGAATACGCGATTACTGCTTTACCATACATGGTTGGATTTATTTGCATGCCGTAAGATATTCCACCCACAGCCATACTGGTACCAAAATACTGATCACGATCGCTATCGCCATACAATTCAGTTTCAGCTTTAGTGTATTCACTCACTAAAATATCGATATTACTTTTTCCGCCAACACCAAATACACTGATAATATTATTGCCTTTCGGGAAAGATAATTTAAATGCACCATCATAATAATTCGGAACAGCGGATGTGCCGATACTTAAATTCATAAATTGAAATAATTGTAAGGTAGAGTAACGAAAACTGGCGAGATATGATGAACGTTTCGTTTTATTGATTGGGCCTTCTGCAAATAATTCTGTTCCTAAAAATCCAAGTTGAGCGCTGAACTCATGTTGTTCATTATTGCCTCTGCGCATATTTAAATCGAACACACCGGCTATTGAATTACCATATTCAGCAGGAAAAGCACCTGTGAAAAAATCGGAATTATTGAGATATTTATTATTTATGATTGAAACCGGACCACCTGTAGTTCCTGCAATGGCAAAGTGATTGGGATTAGGAATATCAATTCCTTCTAAACGCCAAAGTACACCGATTGGAGAATTACCTCTAACAACAATATCATTTCTGGAATCATCTGCACCCTGAACACCTGCAAAATTACTCGCCATACGAGCCGGATCACCACGGCTACCGGCATAACGGTCGGTTTCCTCTACACTAAACGTACGCACACTAACCACGGCCATTTCATTGTTCACTTCTCCCCTGTTTTGGTTGGCAGAAATGGTTACACCCTCTAACATCACGGCACTTTCCTGCATTTCAACATTCAAAATCATTTCTTTGCCTCCGGTGAGGATGAGGTTACTCAGAAAAACATCATCATAACCAACGTAACGCACTAATAAATTGATACGACCTACCGGAACATTTTCAATTCTGAAGTTCCCTGATTCATCGCTAACAGCACCTGCAACCATGGTGGAATCGATATATACAATAGTAGTAGCGCCAAGTAAAATGAATTTTGATTCTTTATCAGTTATTTGACCTCTGATGGTTTGGGTAACATTTTGCGTAAACGTGAAAAGCGGTAGTAGCAGCAGGATGAGTGTGTTTCGAATTCGCATAAGATGAGATTTTGGACAAAAGTACGGATGCAAATTGCGAATTATAATTGAATTTTGAACATAGCGCCGGTTACCATTATTGAAAATCGCAAAAAAAGGGCATTCTCCGAAGAAAATGCCCTTTAAACAAGTTAATAATGTATTATTTCGCCGGCATCATCATTGCTGCCATTGCATCACAAGTTGCTTTGCAAGCAGCCTGAATACCTGTTAATTGTTCGTTCATACCAACTAATTGCTCATTGTAAGTTGCCAATTTTGCAGTCCAGTTGTTAGTTAATTCTGAGCTAAAAGCTGCATCATCCATTTTTTCTTCAGAAGCTTTTTTCTTCCAATCAGCATAAGCTTGAGCGTCAGCAGACCATGAAGCCATAGCTGCAGAATACTCACCTTTCATTTTTTCCATTTGACCTTCAATCATAGTGCACATAGTAGTCATTGAATCCATACTTGCTTTTTGAGCAGGTTTCATTTTTGACATATCCATACCATCATCCATTTTCATCATGGTAGTCATTTCAGCAAATGCAGTGTTCATGGTAGTACCCATTGCAGTCATATTTGCTTCTGTAGCTTTCCAGTTTGTTTCAAAAGTTGTCATAGCAGCTTTTGTTTCTTCGCTTAAGCCACCTTTTTTTCCGCATGAGGTAACGAAAAGCGCTGTTGTAATCGCCAAAACGGCGAGGAATCCTTTTTTCATTTTGTTTATTGGTTTAGGTTAGTATTATTTTGTAAAGGTAAGGCGTGGTAATGGTATTCAATTAATATTAACACACCTAAGTAGCATTAGTTCAGGCTTTTTAAACTTTCTTCCAACATTTTGATTTTTTCCTCAGCATCAGCCCGTTTTCTTTTTTCCATTTCAACTACCTGAGGATTGGCATTAGCGACAAATTTTTCGTTGCTTAATTTTTTATCGATACTCGTTAAAAACCCTTGTTGGTAGGCAATGGCTTCTTGTAATTTTTTCTTTTCTTCAGCAACATCAATCTGCACATTAATTACAACGTAACACTTCTGTGTTCCCCGCAAAAAAGTAACTGCTTTTGGAATTTCTATTGCTGTTGGTTCCAATGTTGTGAGGTTGGCCATTTTTATAATGATATCCTTAAATGCCAGGTAATTATCCATGTTACCATCCAAATAAAGTGGCACTGCAATTTTCGGACTCATATTATTTTTTGCACGAATGTCGCGCACTTTAGAAATCAGGTCTTTAACACCTTCCCCTGTTTCAATTAATGCTGCATTAATTGCCCCTGCTTTTGGTGAATCGGCAATAATAATGTCATCACCTTCTTTTCTGTCACCTAATAAATGATACAATTCTTCTGTAATAAATGGCATGTATGGATGCAACAACACAAGGCATTTTTCGAAAAATAAAATTGTTTTTTCGTATGTATTTTTATCAATCGGTTTTCCAAATTCAGGTTTAACAAATTCAAGATACCATGAACAGAAATCATCCCAGATAAAATTATATAAGGCCATTAAGGCATCACTTATTCTGAAATTTGTAAAATGGTCGTCGATTAAATTTATTGTGTAATTTAATTTTGAGTCAAACCATTCAATTGCAGCAGTATTTTGCGGGTTATTTTCTCCTGCTATCTCCCAACCTTTAATTAAGCGCAATACATTCCATAATTTATTATTAAAATTACGGCCTTGTTCAATCAGTTTATCATCATAAATGATATCATTACCGGCAGGCGAACACAATAAAATTCCCATCCTAATTGCATCTGCTCCGTATTGTGCAATCAAGTCGAGCGGGTCAGGTGAATTACCCAAACTTTTGCTCATTTTTCGGCGTTGTTTGTCGCGAACAATTCCTGTTAAATAAACATCGCTGAACGGTTTTTCATTTTTATATTCGTATCCTGCAATAATCATTCTGGCTACCCAGAAAAATAATATCTCAGGAGCTGTTACCAATACCTGAGTTGGGTAATAATAATTAATGTCTTTACCGTGCGGGTTTTTTAAACCGTCGAATATTGTTATCGGCCACAACCAGCTGCTGGCCCATGTATCGAGCACATCTTCATCCTGTTTAATTGTGTTAAACGGAATGTTTTTTTCAGCAAATTGCGCTTTCGCTTCTGCTTCTGTTTTTGCAACTACAAATTCACCTGTTTCGTTATACCAGGCCGGAATTCTTTGCCCCCACCACAACTGGCGACTAATACACCAGTCTTTCACGTTTTCCATCCAGTGTTTGTAGGTATTGATAAATTTATCAGGATGTAATTTAATTTTCCCGTTTACCACATTGTCATAAGCAGGCTTCGAAATTTCCTTCATACGAATGAACCATTGCATACTTAATTTAGGTTCAATCATGGCATCAGTTCTTTCAGAAAAACCAACACTATTTTTAAGGTCTTCAATTTTTATTAAATTGCCGCTTTCTTCCATCAGGTCGACCATTTTTTTGCGGGCAATTTTCCTGTCTTCTCCAATTAAAATTTCGGCATTTTCATTTAATGTACCGTTGTCATTAAAAATATCAATAACACGTAAATTATGTTTCAAACCGATTTCATAATCGTTCACATCATGTGCAGGTGTTATTTTTAATGCACCTGTTCCAAATTCACGATCAACATATGTGTCTGCAATTACCGGAATTTCACGATTTATGATTGGAACTAAAACTGTTTTACCGATATACGACTGAAAACGTTCATCATCAGGGTGAACACAAATTGCGGTATCACCTAAAATGGTTTCAGGTCGGGTTGTAGCAATTGTGATATAATCATTATCACCTTTTACCTGGTATTTTACATAGTGTAACTTTGAAGTAACATCTTTATAAATTACTTCTTCATTACTCACAGCGGTTTGCGCTTCGGGATCCCAGTTTACCATTCGGAGGCCGCGGTAAATAAATCCTTTGTTGTATAAATCGATGAAAACATTAATTACATCATCATAATAATTTTCATCCATTGTAAAGGAAGTACGATCCCAATCGCAACTGCAACCCAATTCTTTTAGCTGCTGCAGAATAATGCCACCATATTTTTCTTTCCATTCCCACGCATGTTCCAAAAACTTGTCGCGGCTGAGACTGGATTTTTTGATACCTTGTTCACGCAACATCTTAACCACTTTTGCTTCGGTAGCAATAGAAGCATGATCGGTTCCCGGCACCCAGCAGGCGTTTTTGCCATGCATACGTGCGCGGCGGATTAAAACATCCTGAATGGTATTGTTCAGCACGTGGCCCATGTGGAGCACACCTGTTACGTTTGGCGGAGGAATTACGATGGTAAAAGCCTCACGGTTATCGGGTTCTGAATGAAAGTAACGTTTGTTTAGCCAGTGTTGATACCACTTTTTTTCTATCTCGGCGGGATTATATGTCTTTGAAATTTCCATAATAAAGCGCGCAAAGATACGAAATACGGGGTTGTGTTGCGGGAAGGAACGCGGAACCCGGCGGGGCGGTTCGCGGATTTTCGCAGATTTATGTTGATTTTTTGGAGGATGGGTGGAGGTTGCCCGCTGGGGATGCTGATTTTTTGGATGGTTTCACGCAAAGCTCGCGAAGGGCAAAGGGCGCGAGGGGAATTGTTTTTGGAGGATGTGTGATTGGGATGGTGTGTTTTTGGATGGTGTGTTTTTGGATGGTGTGTTTTTGGATGGTGTGTTTTTGGATGGTGTGTTTTTGGATGGTGTGTGTTTTTTCGCAAAGAACGCGAAGGGCAAAGGGCGCGGAGGGAATTGTTTTTGGAGGATGTGTGATTGGGATGGTGTGTTTTTTCGCAAAGCTCGCGAAGGGCAAAGGGCGCGAAGGGGATTGTTTTTGGAAGATGTTTGCTTGCGAGGGTGTGTTTTTGGATGGTTTGTGTTTTTTCGCAAAGGGCGCGAAGGGAATTGTTTTTGGAGGATGTGTGTTTGGGATGGTGTGTTTTTGGATGGTGTGTGTTTTTTCGCAAAGCTCGCGAAGGGAATTGTTTTGTAGGATGTTTGCTTGCGAGGGTGTGTTTTTGGATGGTGTGTGTTTTTTCGCAAAGAACGCGAAGGGCAAAGGGCGCGAAGGTTTGGGTGAAGGCTGTGTTTGGTGGATGTTTAGGCTGGTTTTGGTGGAAATTTTTGATTGAGGATGGTTTTTCTGGGTTTAAAATATTTTTATGTTGTTAAAATATGCTTCATTGTGTGGGATAAGCGGTTAGGTGTCGTTTAATTAGGATGTTATAGGAATTGGATTTGGTGGATTGCGTTGGGTTTTTAGCATCTTTGTAGCATTATGCGAAAAATTGTTTTGGTTTTGGTGGGGTTTCTGATGTGCAATGTTGGTCGTGCGCAGGATTTTGATACTTGTAGGTTTATGACTTATAACGTATTAAATTTTGATAATACGGGTAATGACAAAGAGCAATATTTACGCGCAGTAGTTGATTCAATGCGTCCTGATATTTTAGTCGTGCAGGAATTAATTGAATTATCAGGAGCAACTCGATTTTTCGATTCGGTGGTTTATGTACTTGACACGAATTATGCGATGGGTACATTTATCAATAGTTTCGATACTGACAATGGCATCTATTACAGAAAAGATAAATTCGGATTTATTTCGAATACGGTAATAACGACTGAATTACGTGATATTAATCAGTTTAAATTAGTCCATTTACTAAGTAATGAAATCGTATATTTTTATTCTCTTCATTTAAAGGCAAGCAGCGGTGGCACTAACGCCGATCAGCGAAAACGAGAAGTGGATAGTTTGCGCAAGGTGACCGATTTATTGCCGGATACTGCTAATTTTTTAGTTTGTGGTGATTTTAATATTTATGACTCGAATGAGGATGCCTATATTGCCTTATTAGATCAAAGTAATTCGGGTTATGTATCGACCCGTTAGATGGATTGTTAACTACCACCTGGAATAATGCTTCCAATGCACCTTATCATACCCAAAGCACACGAATTGAAAGTTTTGGCGGCGGATCTACAGGCGGTTTAGATGACCGGTTTGATATGTTACTACATAGTCAGTCAATTGAAGATGAAGGCGGCATGACGATGCTGGCAGGGAGTTATCACGCAATTGGAAATGACGGCAATCATTTTGATGATGCAATGAATGATTTACCTAATGCAGCTGTTAGTGCAACAATTGCAAATGCGTTATATATGAGTTCAGATCATATTCCGCTTGTTGCCAATTACATATTTGAATATGTGAAAGATACAACCGGAAATATAGATACCACAATTAGTATTGTTGAGCAAAAACAAATGCAATTTCGTTTATTTCCAAACCCTGTTAATACGAATTTGACCATACAATCTGATGGCATAATTGACGCTATACAAATTTATGCTGCGGATGGAAAATTAATGTTCGCTGACTTTACAAATTCGAAAGAAATTCAACTTACAACAGGCAATTTGCCGAAAGGAATTTATGTTGCAATTATGCGTTGCGGAGATGTAAATTATCGTCGCACATTTGTAAAAAATTAATCGCAAATACCCCTCCGCTGCAGTCGGACAAACCGCTCAAAAGTATTGCATTTACTAGGTTTTCGGCCTTTTAACGATATTCTAGTTTTGGGCTTCAAATTAAGCGCTTATCTTTGCAACAATTATGAAAGTTAAAAAGATAGGCATTTTACGTGAGGCGAAATTTCCACCTGATGCACGTATACCCCTTACTCCTACACAAATTCAACAATTAAAAAATAGTAATCCCGATATAGACATTGTAGTACAGCCAAGTAAAGGCCGTTGTTTTGCAGATTATGAATTTGAGGAAGCAGGCATTACATTACAGGAAGATTTACGCGATTGTGAAATTATTATGGGTGTTAAAGAAGTACCTTATGATTTATTAATTCCTGATAAAACTTATTTGTTTTTTTCTCATACCATTAAAAAACAACCGCAAAACAGAAAGCTGTTACAAACGCTGGTGAAAAAAAATATTCGTATGATTGATTACGAATGTTTAAAAGATGAAAATGGCATTCGTGTTATTGCATTTGGCAGATGGGCCGGTATAATTGGCGCACATAATGCATTATGGACTTTAGGGCAGCGAATAGATGAAGGCCATTTAAAACGTGCAAAAGATTGTCGCGATTATCACGAATTAAAATTCCAGTATAAAGGATTAAAAATTCCGAATGTAAAAATAATTGTAACCGGAACCGGACGAGTAGGAAAAGGTGCTGCTGAGTTTTTAGATGATATTAAGTTAAAAAGGGTTACCAAAGATGAGTTTTTAAATTATGAATTTAATGAGGCTGTTTACTGTATTTTAGACAGCGATGATTTATATGACAGAATTAGTGATGGTGGTTTCGACCGGAATGAATTTCATCATCATCCAGAACTTTATAAATGTTCATTTAATTATTACATGAATAAATGTGATGTATTAATTAATTGTATTTTCTGGAGCCCAACGGCGCCACAATTATTTTCTAAAGAAGATATGCGCAATCCGAATTGGCGGATTAAAGTTATAGCAGATGTGAGTTGCGATGTAAACGGGGGTGTACCGGCTACAGTTCGCTCTACCACTATTAATGAGCCTGTTTACGGATATGATGTAAATACCGAATTAGAAATTGCCCCTTATATTCCTGAATCCATAGATATTATGGCAATTGATAATTTACCAAATGAATTACCAAGAAGCGCTAGTGAAGAATTTGGTTCATTATTAATAAAATCGGTGTGGGCTGAATTGTTTTTAGAAAATTCCAGAATGATTAATGAAGCAAGCATTACAGTAAACAGCAATTTAGGTAGCGAATTCGAATATTTAAGAGATTATTTGGAAGCCAATTAAGATTGAATTAAATCATAATTAAACAGTATTCATCACTCATTATTCATCACTCATCACTCATCCCTCATATTCTCCCCTTTCTTTCAGCCAGTAATTCATATAGAAAATTACGGGCGCGGAAGAGTTGGGCTTTTACAGTGCCCAGTGGCATATTGAGTTTTTCTGCGATTTCTTCATAACTTAATTCTTCAAAATAGCGCATTTCAATGAGTGTTTTATACTTGGGATTCAGTTCATCTAAAATGGTGCGCATTAATCCGGCACGCTGATCTTTTATAATTGATTCTTCCGGGTCAAGCGCACTCGTTTTTATTTTGGAGAAGGCATATTTCGAAGACTCATCATTTTCGTCGTCGAGGCTTAATGTGTGTAATTTCTTTTTACGGATAAAGTCGATGGCATTATTCAGTGCAATTTTAAATAGCCAGGTACTGAATGCAAAATCGGGTGTATATTTATCGAGATGTAGAAACGCTTTTCCGAATGCTTCTATCGTTAAATCATCAGCATCATCACGATTGTGCACCATTTTCAACAACATGTAATTAATCGAATCCTTATATCTTGCCATAAGCACACTATAGGCATGCTGGTCGCCGCTACGGGCTTTTGTAACCAGCTCCATGTCCTCTTTTGCGCGATCGGAAAGATTTTCGTTTAATCCCATCTATATTTTGTTTTTACCAATGCCGCCTTAGCGAATCGGAAATAATACCCTATTTGAATAAAATCGTACCATTCGATATAGGGTTTTAAATCTTTTTCATCCAATTTATTCATTGCCTGCGTAAAGGTATATCTCAACAAAATCCAGCGTAATACAAACGCTGCTGCAACGATATACCAATAGGCAAAAAGTATGCATAATAAATAAACAGACGTAATCCAGAATAAAATATGCGAAATGGGTTGCAGCCCTAACCAGAATTTATGTTTAAAACGATAAAATTTAGCGGTACTCAGGTGACGCGTTTTTTGTTCAATCCACTCGTCTCTGGTTTCTTTTGGTTCCGAATAAGTAAATGCATCGGGTGTTATAACAATTTCCGTATTGCGTTTAGTAGCGACTTTATTTATAAATAAATCATCATCACCACTCGGAATATGGCGATGATCGAAAAAGCCGTTGGTATTAAAAAATAATGTTTTGTTATACGAGAGATTTCTTCCAACCCCCATATAAGGCAAACGTGCAAGGGCAAATGATAAATAATTTATGGCAGTTAAAACTGTTTCGTACCGTATTCTTCGGTTTAAAGCACCGGGTTGTTTTTCATAAGCGCCATAACCTAAAACAATTTCTTTTCCGCCTGCATATCCGCTAACCATTGTTTTTAGCCACTGATTGGATGCAGGATAACAATCGGCATCGGTTAATAAAACCAATTCGTTGGCGGCAGCTTTTAAGCCCAATGTTAAAGGGAATTTTTTTCCGGCCATCATTCTGTTACTGTTACCGGTTTTTGTTCTTTTTAAGCGCGGTTCTTTTTGCGAAAGAAAAAATAAGTATTCTGTAGTACCATCTTCTGAATTATCATCTACCACAATCACTTCAAATGCAGGATAATCCTGAGCTAAAATTTTTGGTAAATTCTTTTTCAGATTGGTATCTTCATTTCTTGCGCAAATGATAATTGAAACCGGCGGATACTGTGTTACTTGAACAGTTTTCGGTTTGTAATTCGCAAGGCGTAAATAAAAAAACAAAAAATAAAAAAGTTGAAAAAATGCCGCTCCGCAAAAAATGTAAAATATAAGGATATTAATAAATGACGCTTCCATAAGTGTGCAGGGGCAAAGTTAGATTATTGATTTGGGGCTCCGCATTTAAGTTGACAACAGTTCATAACATATAAACAAGGTTTCCACAATTAAGTATTTTTGCCCCGTGTTTTTTCAGTTAACAACAACAGATTCAGGCTCAAAAGCCCGTGCCGGTGTAATTCAAACCGATCACGGCTCGATTGAAACGCCCATTTTTATGCCGGTAGGCACCATTGGCACCGTTAAAGGTGTTCATTTTAAGGAGCTCAAAGAAGATATTTCAGCCCAAATTATATTAGGTAACACCTATCATTTGTATTTGCGCCCCGGAACAGAAACAATTGTTCAGGCAGGGGGATTACATAAATTTAATACCTGGCAGGGGCCAATTTTGACTGATAGTGGTGGATTTCAGGTGCATTCATTAGCACAAATCCGTAAAATAAAAGAAGAAGGTGTCACCTTTCAATCGCATATTGACGGGTCGAAACATACATTTACGCCTGAAAATGTGATGGATATTCAACGCAAAATCGGTGCTGATATAATTATGGCTTTTGATGAGTGCACCCCCTACCCTTGTGAATTTGATTATGCAAAAAAAAGTATGGAGCTCACACATCGCTGGTTAAAAAGATGTGTGGAGCAATTTAATAATACCCAACCAATTTATGATTATCGCCAATTTTTATTTCCAATTGTACAAGGCTCAGTGTATAACGATTTAAGGAAACAAAGTGCGGAAGTAATTGCCGGAATGGGTTTGGAAGGTAATGCCATTGGTGGTTTAAGTGTTGGTGAGCCGCATGAAGAGATGTATGCCATGACAGAAACGGTTTGTGGTATTTTGCCGGAAAACAAACCCCGCTATTTAATGGGTGTCGGCACCCCTGCAAATATTCTGGAATGTATTTCGTTAGGTATCGATATGTTCGACTGTGTGATGCCAACGCGTAATGGAAGAAATGGCATGTTGTTTACTGCTGAAGGGATTATAAATATCAAAAACAAAAAATGGGAATCCGATTTTAGTCCGATTGATGCTGACAGTCCGGCTGAAACCAGCCGATTACACAGTAAAGCGTTTTTACGTCACTTGTTTGCGAGTGGTGAGCGACTTGGCCCGCAAATTGCCAGTATTCACAATTTGAGTTTTTATTTGTGGCTGGTGAAGGAAGCAAGAAAACAAATTATTGCAGGCAATTTTACCGGTTGGAAAAAAACCATGATTAAAAAAGTAGCAACACGATTGTGAAAAAAATTAGTGATTATATCTTTTTACCGTTTCGACGCTGGATTAGCATTACGGATATTTACGTAATCAAAAAATTCTTTGTCTCAACTGTATTTGCGCATATCATCATTATTTCTATAGCCATTGTAATTGACCTTTCTGAAAAAACAGAAAAATTTGTTGAGCGCAGTGCTCCTACCATGGAGATTGTTCAATATTATCTCGATTTTATTCCGTTTATCACATCTATTCTTGCCCCGCTGCTTATATTTCTGGCAGTGATATTTTTTACTTCCCGCATGGCGTATAACAGCGAAATTATTGCCATGTTTAACAGTGGGATGAATTTCAGGCGTTTCCTGCGACCGTATATTTTTTGCGGGATTGCGGCAGTTGCTGTTTTATTATATGCAAATTATTGGATGGTTCCTGAAACGAATAAACGCAAATTAGCATTTGAAGATAAATATATTCACGCTCCCAAAAATTACGGAAACAATAAACATCTTAAAATAAATAAAAATACATTTATTTCACTTGAGCGATTTAAGTTTAAAAATAACGAAGGTTATAATTTTTCGCTGGAAGAATTTAAAGGCAGCGGTGAAAATCGCGAACTGGTCCGGAAAATAAATGCATCCAAAATTATTTATTTAAAAGAGCAGGATGCCTGGCGTATTGTTGACTATAAATATTGGGAGATAAAAAGCCCTTCGGAAAAATATACGGAAGGCAAACAAATGGACACCACACTGAATTTATTACCTAAAGATTTTGATGAAGATATTCGTATTAAAGATGTGTTGAATTACGAAGAGATGGAGGAATATATCGCAGAAAAAAAGGCTGAAGGAACAGGCGAACTCGAGTACTATACTGTGGAACAATACCGAAGGGCATCTTCAGCAATTTCTGCACTCATTTTAGTAATTATGGGTGCTGCTTTGGGTTCAAAAAAAATACGTGGTGGAAACTGGTTTAATATTATTGCCGGTGTGGCTTTAAGTGCATTATATATTTTCTTTATGCAGTTTTCTACTTCCTTCTCTATTAATAGCGACCTGCATCCGATTATTGGGACTAATATTCCGAATATTCTGTTTGCGTTTGTTGCGTTGTTGCTGGTGCGGTATGCTAGTAAATGAAGCTGACAGGGGAACGCTGATGGCGCTGATTTATTTTTTTTGTAGGATGTGTTTGCTGATTGGGGCTGATTACTTTTGAGTATAATTGGCATGCGTATTATTACAGGGACACTGATTTATTGGTTGGGTATGGATTTTTAACAGCCGAAAATGCAAAGAGGCTGAGGCCGCGAAGGAATACGAAGCGTTAGTTTACAATTAATTCTCGTTTTTGGATATTTAATTCCAACATAATTAAAATTATTCCTATAAAGCTTAAATTTTAATCTCAATTTTTTATCATCACTCATCACTCATCTCGCATCACTCATCTCCTATCACTCATCTCGCATCACGCATCTCGCATCAAAACGGAGGTTCCTCGCTCATGTCGATATTGTCCATATCATCCATTTTTGATTTGCGGGTGATGGTTGCTTTATTTTCGGTTATTACGTTTGCAAGTGGTGTGAGATTATTTGGTGTATACATCTCATCGAGGTCAACGAATTTGATGAATTTATCTACGAAACGAACACGAACATTTTCCAGGGCACCATTTCTGTGTTTTGCAATCATTACCTCACCGATACCTTTTGTTGGCAAACCATTTTCATCTACATCTAAACCATAATATTCAGGGCGATACAAGAAACAAACCAAATCGGCATCCTGCTCAATAGCTCCAGACTCACGTAAATCGGATAACATTGGACGTTTGCTGCCTCCACGATCTTCCACTTTACGCGATAACTGAGAAAGTGCAATGATCGGAATATTTAATTCTTTCGCAATTGATTTTAATGAACGTGAAATTTGACTAATTTCCTGTTCGCGGTTTCCACCACCTTTATTTGAATCGGAAGCGGTCATTAATTGTAAGTAGTCGATTACGACCAGTTGAATATCATGTTGCATTTTCAAACGACGACATTTAGCGCGTAATTCAAAAATGTTGATGGCGGGAGTATCATCTATAAAAATTGGTGCTTCACCGAGTTTACCTGATAATTTCACCAATTGAACCATTTCATGTTCAGCGAGGTGACCTTTAATAATTTTTTCTGCGGGGATTTCAGTTTCAGCACTTAACAAACGTTTTACCAATTGTTGCGAGCTCATCTCGAGCGAAAAAATAGCAACACCTTTTTTGAAGTCAACCGCTGCATTTCGCGCAAGTGATAATGTGAACGCGGTTTTACCCATTGCAGGTCGAGCAGCCACAATAATTAAATCCGATTTCTGCCAACCGCCTGTAACACGATCGAGGGCACTAAATCCGGAAGGACAACCGGTAAGTGAATCTTCATGTTTTCTTGCCTCATCAATTTCTTTAATAGTTGCACTTAGCAAATTGTTAATTTCATTATAACTTGTCCGTAAGTTTTTATCAGCAATGTTAAACAGGTTTTGTTCTGCTTTATCTAATAATTCAAACACGTCGGTAGTGTCTTCATATGAATCGTGCACAATTTCACTGGAAATGCGAATTAATTCGCGCTGAATAAATTTTTGCGTAACAATACGTGCATGATGTTCAATATGCGCCGCTGATGCAACACGATTCGTTAATGAGGTAACATAAAATGGTCCGCCTGCTTCTTCCAGCTGCCCCATTTTTCGTAGTTCTTCAGTAACTGTAAGTAAGTCAATAGGTTGCGTTTTTTCGAATAATCTTCTTATCGCAGAAAAAATAATTCTATGTCTGTCGTCATAAAAACTTTCAGAACGCAAAATTTCAATGGCATTGGTAACAGCATCCCGGTCGATCATAAACGCCCCTAAAACCGCTTCCTCCAAATCCGGCGCCTGAGGTGGTACTTTTCCGTACACTACACTCGACAGGTCGGCCTGGTTGCGTTTGCGTTCGTTTCTTTTATATTGATTGGTCTGGTTGTTATCGAAATCTGCCATTTGATTGTTGTTTGCCGGTTCACTGACTTTGTTGGGACGCCAAAAGTATAACGGTTAAAGGCAGTAACCCAATATTTACGTATAAAAATGTTTACACAATTCAACCGTTAATTTACCCCCAACTGAGGGGCTGATTTTACTGTAATTTACAATTAAAAAATTTATTTCTCAACGTTTTATCCACAGCATTTCAAACCCGGCAAACGTAATTGAAAGCATCTGCCTGAAACTGAGCGGGTTTAATAATTTGAGGGCTCAATCGTGTTTGTGGACACGTTTTTTTATCATGCCGCCTTTGGTATCGCGAATTGAACTCATTACGATAAAGGCATCCTTGTCAATTTTTTCGATTTCCGAGTTGAGTTTACTTACTTCGAGGCGTGTAACCACTGTGTATACGATATCTATAGCATTGTTTGAATGTCCGTGAGTGCCATAACCGCTTTTACCGTTTATAATTGTAACGCCGCGTCCTAGTTTTTCGGTAATCATTTTCCGGATGGTTTCTGAGCGTTTGGATATCACGGTTACACCAGTGTATTCTTCTATACCTTCCAAAATAAAATCAACTGTTTTTGAAGCAGCGAGGTAGGTTAAAATGGAATACATTGCTGTTTCCAGTGATAATACGTAAGCAGCTACAGAAAATATGATGATATTAATAATTAAAATAATATCGCCCACACTGGTACCAATTCGTTTACTGATATTTATTGCTAAAACTTCGGTGCCATCAATAACACCCCCTCCCCTCATCGCTAAACCAATTCCAATACCTAAAAAGAAACCTCCAAAAATGGCGACCAGTAATTTATCTTCTGTAATAATCGGATAAGGAATAACGGCAACAGCGATAGCTAATGCTATAATACCCAAAATTGTTTTGATAGCAAATTCATTCCCAATCGTTTTAAATCCTAAAAAAACAAATGGTAGATTTATAATTATCAATAAAATTGGCAGTGGCAAATTTGATATTTCCGCAATTAATAATGAGATGCCGACTGCGCCGCCGTCGATAAATTCGCTAGGCAGCAAAAAACTTTTTAATCCAAAGCCTGCACTCAAAACACCCAATAACAACAGAATACCACTCTTAAGATTAAATTTTACATTTATTTTCAGGATTTGTATCCTACGCGCCAGTTCATACTGCGTAACCGTTGTGGCTGTTTTCCCTTTTCGCTTTAAATCTTTAAATACATTATTTATAAATACTTTTTTCCACCATGAATTCATATTCCTCCTTTTTTTTGCCTGATGTGTTCAAAAATAATAAAACGAAGGTGAGGAAACAAATCCAAACAGGATTAAATTGAAAATTGAATAAAAATTAACTATAATAAATATGAAACGGCAAATATGAAGGAAGAAAAAAATAATTTAATGTAACGTGCGATACACTTTAAAATCATTATTTTGGTAAATTAGTTCCAATGTATTGATTTCATTTTCAATATAAGTGGCAATACCTCTGTTGTAATCTGCAGTATGCTGAATGATATATTGAATTGGATATATTTCAATATTTTGTTTTATGTCTTCTACATCATGGCCATCCGGATAAGGGATAGCCATTTTTTCAGTAAACAATGCAATAGTTCGAGCCCGCTGACACATAATCAAATCAGTTGATGGAATTTGTTCATTAATAAAATTAAAAAGCCCAATTGCAGTTGCATTATCTGTTCGATTTTGATGGTAAGATTCTGTTTTTACAGCATAAAATCGAATAAAAATAACCGCTAGTAACATTCCTAATCCGGCTACCACTACAGAGCGCATTTTTTCAATTTTTATGGCTGAGATACCTGCTGCCAAATAAAAGAGGTATAAGGGCACAACTGGTAAAATATAACGTAATATCTGAAACCCAGGGAAGGTAAATACTACAAATAAATATAAAATAGCAAATATTTCATAGATATGAAATTTTCGGGCGCGAAAAATACCATATCCAAACAGTAATAATCCAATACCGGAAATTAAGAAGCTTAATAAAATCCAAATATTTGAAAAACTAACATCATCACCAGTATTAATTAAATAAACCAGAGAACCACAATTTTCATATACCCGATAAAAAATATCTTTTACAGATTGAAGTATAGGAACGCCACTGTAACCACCGGCCACCATTTCAAGATAATTAGAATCTATTGGCAGCAACATCCGTTGTAAAATAATGGGAAGTATTGTTGTAGCGGATAATAATAAACCATATTTAAAATTAATTTTCTTAAAGCGATAGGCATAAATTAATACAGCAGGAAATAAAATTAAATCAACAGGGCGAAATGCATAATTCAGAAATAACAATAACCCGCCAATTAATGCAATTTTTATATGATTGAAGTGCTCCTTTTTTTCGAAGTACCATACGGTAGCTAATAGCACAGCCAAGGCCGGAAAATCGG
The DNA here is from genome assembly GCA_016706255.1 of Bacteroidota bacterium. Classification (NCBI taxonomy): domain Bacteria; kingdom Pseudomonadati; phylum Bacteroidota; species Bacteroidota bacterium. The sequence goes on from JADJJZ010000001.1 coordinate 151,422, forward strand.
CAATAATATAATCGCGCAATACCCAGATACCGGAACTAAAACCGATAAACGCCACGCACATTATTGCTGCAATGGAATTAATACGTAAACGCAACCATAAATACATAAATAGCAGGGCGACAATAAAGCTACCTAATACCACAAATTGTAATACCTGTAAATCAATTCCCCAAACGGCTACAAAAGGGGTTAGTAAAACGGGGAAACCGGGCGGATACGAAGCCGGTGAGTAAGTAAATGCATCAGGATTATAAATGTAGGAAGTTTGACTATATGGAATGCCGCTGGCAATATTATTTGCATGCATTACATATAAAGCAAAATCATCGCTCCAGCTTTGGCCGGGAATTTGAGTAAATATACCATGTACGATAATTAGTATAAATAAGATACTAAGCACTAAAAATTCTCTGCGCGATGTTAAATGCATGGAGTTAAATGTTTCCTAAAAATAAAAAAAAATTGCCATTACTTATAGTAACGGCAATTGAAGTATTCCTGAACTGAACAGATAAAATTACCTGTACAAATTATTTATTTAAATGCATCTATTCCGGTAACATCAGCGCCGGTAATGAGTAAATGGATATCATGTGTTCCTTCATAAGTAACAACACTTTCCAGATTCATCATGTGACGCATAATGGAATATTCGCCGGTAATACCCATACCACCAAGCATTTGACGTGCTTCACGTGCTACATCTAATGCCATAGCAACGTTGTTACGTTTCGCCATCGAAATTTGTGCAGCTGTTGCTTTATTTTCATTTTTTAATACCCCTAATCGCCAAACCAATAATTGTGCTTTGGTAATTTCGGTAATCATTTCAGCTAATTTTTTTTGTTGCAACTGGAAACCGGCAATTGGTTTGCCAAATTGTTTACGTTGTTTGGTATAACGTAATGCTGTGTCGTAACAATCCATAGCCGCTCCTAATGCACCCCAGCTAATTCCGTAACGCGCAGTAGATAAACAGCTTAAAGGTCCACGTAATCCTTTTATTTCTGGAAAAATATTTTCTTTTGGCACTTTCACATTATCAAAAACCAGTTCACCTGTTGCACTGGCTCTTAAACTCCATTTGCCATGCGTTTCAGGCGTTGTAAATCCTTCCATTCCGCGTTCAACAATTAAACCGCGAATTTTTCCTTCTTCATCTTTTGCCCAAACCACTGCAATGTCAGCAAAGGGTGAATTACTAATCCACATTTTTGCGCCGTTCAATAAATAATGATCGCCTTTATCTTTAATATTAGTAATCATACTTCCCGGATCTGAACCATGGTCGGGCTCTGTTAATCCGAAGCAGCCAATCATTTCTCCACTACCTAATTTTGGTAAATATTTTTTGCGTTGTGCTTCACTGCCGAAAGTATAAATCGGATACATCACTAAACTTCCTTGCACACTCACTAATGAGCGAATACCGCTATCGCCTCTTTCTATTTCCTGCATAATTAATCCGTAGGCAATATTATCGAGTCCGCCGCCGCCGTATTCAACCGGTATTGTCGGGCCAAAAGCGCCAATTTCTGCCAACCCTTTAATCAGGTGTTTCGGAGTTTCTGCTTTTTGTGCATATTCTTCAATAATGGGAGAAATTTCCTGCTTTACAAATTGACGAACAGTATCGCGAATCAACTTGTGCTCGGTTGTAAGCAGGTCGTCTAACTGAAAATAATCTACTCCTTCAAAAAGATCGTTTGGCATATCGTTAGGTTTAATTTTTGCGCAAAGTTAAGGCTTTTGGATGAAGTGAAAATTTGTAATTAAATATTCATCATCTTACAAACTTGAAAAACGCCGCCAATTGTGCTTTTGTAGGCAGAACTACATGGTAGCCGAATTGTTCATCTCCCCCATAAAAATACATACTTTCAATTTTTTCAGGAAGTATTGAAAATAGGTAAAATTCATATGTGAACACCTATTTTTGTGAAAAAAACTGATGGCAAAAATTATTTTGGAGGGGATGTTATTTAAGAGTTATATCGGGGTTCACGATTTTGAACAGGCACATGGTAATCGTTTTGAAGTGTTGCTGGAGGTAGATAGTAATGCAATAACGAGCAAAAATGATAGTATTAACGCTACCATTGATTACAGTAAACTATACCGAATTTGTGCTGATGTAATGCAGGAGCGCCATCATATTATTGAAACAGCTGCAGAACATATTATTGACCACGTAAGAAATTTAATTGGTGCTGATGGAAGCATTTTAGTCCGCATTTGTAAAATCAATCCTCCCCTTGGTGGCGATGTAAAAAAGGTTTGTATAGAAATAAAAAATGCCGGGAACGAAAATATAAATTAGTGAGTTATGCAATAAGTTTATAAATTTGCGCCTCAATGGTCGGATGGCCGAGTGGCTAGGCAAGGCTCTGCAAAAGCTTCTACAGCGGTTCGAATCCGCTTCCGACCTCAACTCCGCATTATTTTAGTGCGGATTTTTTTTGCCCGAAAATCCTGATTTTAGGTAATTGCTTCCCTGAATTATTCTTTAGGTTTTATTTGTGCACCCTCAGGAACAGCAGCAGCATCGCGCACACAGCGGCACATCATTCCGTAATTTTTCGAAAAATAATTGGTGTAAACCAAAGGCAATTTCTGGCGAATAAAATAATATACCCAGGCTGTTGACGGACTATTTTCATCTGCAGTCCAATAGCTGGCCTGAACATCTGAATCACTATATCTTCCGTTTACATTTGGCGGATATCCGAATTTTATCAAAAATCCCAAACTGTCGCTAAATGCTAACGGGTAGCCGGCCTTTCTATCTCCCCCTAACCAACTAACCAGGGTATCCCATTCCGGTTTCGTAGGGAGATGCCAGCCGTTTGGGCATGCTACTTTTGCTTCATCCCAACTATACATTCTCCCAAATTCCTGACAATTCGACGATTTATTATCATAACACCAGCTATCACCTGTTTTATGGCGCAGGTTTTCACCCATCCAGGCAACGCCATTTATTTCAAAAGCCATATAGGTTTTACCGTCACGGCTGTCTTTAAAACTGAAAATGGTGTCTGCCTTTACGTTGATTGCCTCAGTCTGGCAAAAAACAGCACCGCATGTGAGTAAACAGAAAACAACGATCAACGATTTCATATTATGGGCTTATATCCCCAAAGTTCGTAAAAATTTTGGTGGGGTTTTTAAATGAATACTAATTCGGCGTAAATTTTTGCCCTTACCTTAGCAGCATGAAATTGCTTTTGACTGCCGCCACCCGAAATGAAATTGCACCATTATTGGGTGATGTGCACTGTGCAGTGGGTCAGATTGTGGAAGTAAACATGGAATCCGGAAAATCGATTTCCGTTTTAATTACCGGCGTTGGAAGTGCTGCCATGATATTTCAATTGACCCGTTTATTGGCTGTTACCCGCTACGATTTGGTAGTTCAGGCCGGGATTGCCGGTGCTTTTGACAGAAATCTTGAATTAGGCTCGGTAGTGCAGATTACTAGCGATCGCTTTGCGCAAACCGGCGCAGAGGATGGTGCAGAATTTATGGATATTTTTGAGATGGGTTTGGCTGATGCCAATACTTATCCTTTTAAAAATGGGTGGCTGCAACCGTTACCACCAAAAAACAGCAATCCACTCGCTATAAAACAGGTAAACGGTATTAGTGTTGAAACCGTACATGGACATGTTCCGCATATTGAACGCATTATTGAAAAATATCATCCTGAAATAGAAAGTATGGAAGGTGCATCATTTTTTTATACCTGCATGCAAATGCATATCGACTGTTTGCAAATTCGTTCCATTTCTAATTATGTAGAAAAAAGAAATAAATTGAACTGGAATATTCCGCTCGCTGTTGAACAACTTAACAAACACCTTAAAGACCTTCTTAACGACATTATTTCATGAAATTAACTTTAGCTTATTCGCCCTGCCCTAACGATACCTTTATTTTTGATGCATTAGCACACCAAAAAATTGATACGGAAGGATTAACATTTGAAATTATTCATGATGATGTTGAATCGTTAAACAGAAATGCACTGGAAGGCAATTATGATATTACAAAATTAAGTTATCATGCGTATGCTTATGTAAGTGCAAATTATCAGTTATTAACCGCAGGTTCCGCCTTGGGTCGTGGTTGTGGGCCGTTAATGATTTCGAAAGATGATATTCCACGTTCGAAAATTGAATTTTGTTTAATTGGCATTCCCGGTAAATTAACCACTGCTAATTTTTTATTGTCGATGGCATTTCCTGAAGCTGCCACAAAAAAGGAAATGGTATTTAATACGATTGAAGATGGCTTATTAAATGAAGCAATAGATATCGGATTAATTATACATGAAAACCGATTTACTTATTTGCATAAAGGATTAAAAAAAATAATTGACCTTGGTGAATGGTGGGAACAAAAATATCAGTTACCCATTCCTTTAGGTGGTATTGTTACACGTCGTGATTTTGATCAGGACTTAAAATCAAAAATAAACCGCGTGCTGAAACGCAGTGTGGAGTATGCTTTGGCGAATCCTGCACAAACAATGGATTACGTACGCGCACATGCTCAGGAAATGGAAGAAGCTGTAATGCAACAACATATTCATTTATATGTAAACGATTTTAGTGTTGATTTAGGTGAAGAAGGCAAAGCTGCTATTGAAGCCTTGTATGCCGTTGCCGGAGATAAAAAAATAATTCCGAATATGTATTATCCCATTTTTGTGGAATAAATTAAATTAACGCTGCATAATATTGCATTAAGGTATTATAAGCAACATCTAAATTTTCACCAAACGTAAAAATACCTTCTGCATGCCCTGCTGTAATGATAAGTTTTTGCGCCTGTTGCGTTAAAATTTCACCAACCATATTTTCCATTGCTGCTGCCATTTCTACTGTTCCGTAGGCAATATCTTCAGGTATAGTAGCTTCAATATTTTTGAGTTTTTCCCAAAGGGCAAGATGATGCACATGAATTACTGCATTAATTTCGGCATCTGCAGCATAAATTGCCGCATGTGTCATAGCCTCTGATGAGGCAGCAACGGGACCTGCACAATACAAGGAATTTGTTTTACGATCAACAATATTCACCTGACTAAAATGCATATCATTAGCAATTTTAATTTGGCCGGTTTGCGTTCCGGATATGATGAAAACGTTACCTGACACCCGACTGCTGATATTGCCAAACCCAATTTGATAAGGATAAACACCTATTAAACCTAGTTCAACTAATTTATTGCGGTAAGTAAGTAATCCTTCAGGTAATACAAGTGGCTCAGTTGTTTCGAGCCAATTCATTTTATATTTTACATAGCCATCGTCGTGGGTATTCATGATGCAAATGTATCGGATTTAATTCATCCTTGTTTTTAGGTGCTTTAGGTTAATAATTGGTTTGCCTGACGAAAAAATGACCACGCAACATACCCTTGATGTGGTTTTTAGCGTTAGAATTGGTAGATTTGTAAACATAATCAGATGCCGGCTATGAAAAATAAAATCCTGACAATCGTTGTTATCATTGTGATGGTAATTGGTTGTAACACCGTGGCTGCTCCGGATGGCATTGATACTACACACGGAATATTGAAAGATTATACCGGGTTGGATGGTTGTGGATGGGTGATTGAACTGGCAGATGGCACTAAACTCGAGCCAACCAATTTAAATGAATTTGAACTTACTCCTACGGATGGTTTACCAATTGATTTTACTTACACCCAATTTGAAGGCGGCAGCATTTGCATGGTTGGCCAGGTAGTTAAAATTGATATGATAATTTCACGCTAATTACTTTCCTGGAAACAAATCGATTATGCCTACTTCAGTTGCGGGACAAAGGCCACGTTCAGTAATCAATCCGGTTACATATTTGGAAGGTGTGATATCAAAAGCATAATTAATTGCCGGTGTAGATTCGGGAGCAATGAGCACATTTTTTATTTTTCCTTCACTTAATCCCTGCACATATTTTACTTCATCCGGATTTCTGGTTTCAATAATTAATTCTTTAAATGCATTGCGCATAGAAAAATCGATACTGGAAGATGGTGCTGCAACATAAAACGGAATTTGATTATCGAAAGCAGCAAGCGCCTTTAAATAAGTACCGATTTTATTTGCAACATCACCGGTTCGTGATGTGCGGTCGGTGCCAACTAATACAATATCCACCATATTATTTTGTAATAAATGGCCGGCAGTATTATCTGCAATTAACGTATGCGGAATATTATTTTCCACAAATTCCCATGCAGTAAGTTGTGCGCCCTGATTGCGGGGACGTGTTTCGCTTACGTAAACGTGTACAGGAATACCTAATTCTGCAGCTTTATAAATTGGCGCTGTTGCAGTACCGCGGTCAACTGTGGCCAGCCAGCCTGCATTACAATGTGTTAGAATATTTACCGGTGCGCCATTTTTATTAGCTGCAATATTTTTTAATAATTCAACACCATGTTCACCAATTTCAGTATTGGTTTTGATATCATCTTGTGTAATCCATTGAGCTCTTGTTTTAGCATACCATTTTGATTCAATAATAGAATCGTTGCCGGTAATTGCTTTCAACATTTCATCTAATGCCCATTTTAAATTAACTGCTGTTGGTCTGGTTTTAAGCAGACGGCCATAACATTCTTCAAAAAAGAAATCGCGCGCACAACTTGCGGGCACTTCAACAGTTGCAAGATACATTCCCCATGCTGCAGCGGCACCAATAAGCGGTGCACCTCTAACCCACATATCTTTTATGGCTATACAAACATCATCAACAGTTTTTAAATCGGCAATAACAAATTGATGCGGAAGCCAGCGCTGGTCAATAATTTGCACGATATTTTCGTTATCGGGATGTAACCAGATTGTTTGATAATGTTTACCTTTAATGTTCATTTATGTTGAAGCTACCGCAGTATTTTTTAGTTATTCTGATATTATTTTGTTTCGGGGCGAAATCTATTTACGGACAAAGTTCGGATATTTATTTGTTTATTGACTCCACCACAATTATCGGTAAAATTTCTGATAATCAGCTATTTACATCTGAAACAAGCGTTGCTTATACTATGCGTGGCAATACTATTTATACCGGTGACACCACAACAACCCAGCAAATATTATTTTTAGTAAATGCGAAAGATATTTTAAGCAAAAAAACCGGTTTAGTTTACCAAAGCGATTCAAAAACGATTCAATACATAACCCGAAATGCTACCTTTTTTCTTGGTGATCATCCAATAGATGAAAATTTAGAAAAATTACTTTGGATGGAACCTCAAAATGATAGCGTAATTCTAGTATACAGCGGTCCGGAGGGGAAAAACATTGGGTTTATCAGCGGAAAGTTTACTGAACAGGTGCAAATAGTTGCTGCTGCTCATATGTATATCAAACATTATCATTTAGATGATCAGGTAAATGCACAGATGGCGGCTTTGTATGATACCAATTTGGGTAGTGGGATGGCCTATATCAGGCTGGCAAATGAATATGCACCTTATTTTGAGTGGGTTTGGGATGGCAAGATATTAAAACCGGCCTGGGGTTACCGCCCGGAGGATGAATGGTCATTTGATGGTAAATATTTGAAGTCGGTGTGGTCGGCTGACCCGCAATCGGAATGGGTTTGGGATGGCAGTATACTTAAACCATTTTGGGAATCGGGAGTAGAAAATCAGTGGGTTTGGAAAGATGGCAATTTGAAGCCCTTTTGGGACTCAAACCCTGATTTGATGTGGATTCTGGACGGCGACATTATGCGTCCGATGTGGTCGTTTGACCCTGCAAGACAATGGCAGGTAGAAGGCGCATTTCCCTTGCCGCTGATCGCTTTTGTAGTGTTAGGTAAGGCAGACCGCTGATTTGGCGGTACCACCCATTTACTTATCTTTGCGCTTCATCTTAAAATTTAATCAGTATTTATGAAACATTTAAAATTGTTGTTATTTACAATACTTGTTACAACAGCAGTATTCGCGCAGGCTCAGGGCAAAATTGCATATATAAATTCTCAGGAATTGTTAGTATTACTTCCGGAATATAAAGACGCTAATACACAACTTTCAGGTTATGCAAAAGAATTTGAAACACAATACCAGGTTTATGCTGCTGAATATCAAAAACTGGTTAATGAAATTCAGGGTGACCCAACTTTAAGTGAAGTGGCGCGTGAAGCGAAAATCCAGGATGCTTTGATGTTAGAACAACGTATACAACAATACGAACAAGAGATAAACGATAAAATTGAAGCTAAAAAAGCAGAATTATTTAAACCTATAATTACATCGGTTACTGAAACAATTAAAACCGTTGCGAAAGAAAATGGTTATACTTATGTGATTGATAATTCGCTTGCTATTTTAATTTTGGCACCGGAAGGAGATGATATTTTACCTTTAGTGAAAAAGAAATTGAATATTTTATAATTAAGTATTTATATTGTTTAATAGCCGGTTGGTATTTTTACTGACCGGCTATTATTTTTTTAGTAATTATGTTATCTGTTGTAACGATAGTTATCATATAAACTGATAAGGGTAAATCAATGTTTAATTGAACATTTTTACTATTCATACCATCTTGCCCCAATAAAAAATTACCCGCTAAACTTTGAATGCGAATGGATTGAATATTTTCATTTGAAGTTAGGTTTAAAATATTTGCAGCCGGTTGAGGGAAAATTTGCACATTATTGTTACTTATTGTATTTTTTACAATATCTCCTGTTTCAAACATATCATATACTAAAGTAAACATGAGTGTTCCAAATTGTGTAGAAAATCCGGCTGCCAAAAAATGTGTATCGTCAATGCGTTTAATATCGTAACCTAAATCAGCACCGCCATTTTCGAAAAATTTGCGTTGTAAAATTTCGCCTGCTGCATCAATTAAAAAAAACACCATATCATTTTCAGTGGCCAATGGATTATATCCGAAACCGGTAACATAATACGTTGAATCGCTTGCTATTGCTATATCGTAGCCGGCTTCAATTCCTAAACCCGGAGTGCTGTTTATAAATAAAATATTTCCTAGTGTATCAGCTTCAGCAATCAATAAGTCGAATTGAGGGTCAATTACTCCTGCAACTTCGCCGGAAAAAACCAGGTTACCATTATTGTTCAATAACATCGATTTACATCCGCTATTTTCATCAATTCCAAAAGCCTGATTAAATACTATATTTTCTTCGCGTGTAACTCTGGCATAAAATGGATTGTAAACGGTTGCAGAAATTTCTTTATCGCCGCTGATAATTAAATCACCACTTGGCAATTCGATAAGGGACATGCCATACTCATTGGTGTTATCACCAAAAACAATTTCCTGTATAAAATCACCATCCTGATTATAAATTACCGTGAGTACATCGTTTCCGGAACCAATTGCACCTGTGACAAATCCGGTGACAGCAATATCACCGTTTTGCAATAAGGTAAGCCCATAAAAGTCTTCATTTGAAATACCGTTCCCATAAGATTTGAACCAGATTAAATTTCCTGCTGTATCGGTTTTCATAATAAAACCATTGGTGTTTCCGGTAAGTGTGTCCGTTTGATCGCCACAAACAATTGAATAAGTGTTATCAAAAAACACCATATTATTTACAAATTCATTGTGACCATCCCCATATAAATAAGCAAATTTAATATTGCCATTTTTATCAAGTTTTGTTAGAGCAATATCATCCGTATTATTTTCAAAATTGCGTGCTGTTCCTGCAAACCAGATATTTAAGGCATCATCAAATACAGCAGCACTTCCGCGGTTATTACCGGCCGGGTCGCCAAATTGCAGGCTGCTAAATGTTATTTGTGCCCAACAATTACCAAAACAAATAGTTAATAAAATGAATAACCCGTATTTATTTATCATACCTTTTCAAAGGTATATTATTTATTTTTCTTCAGGTATAAATAATCGAGATAGTAAAGGAGTTTGATTGAAAAGTTATTTCCAACCGGTGAATCAAAAACTGCATCCAGGTCATCAATATAATTTTCGGGTAATAATTGACCAAATTGATATATTGAGTTTTTCCAAACGATATTCAATTCACTTCCGGGTGCAAAAAACCAGGTGTAAACAAAATCGACATTAAAGGCATTAAAATTCACATCGTCGGTTGAGTTTCCTTTTTCGTTGAAACTGTTATAGGTTGTAGGCAATAAACTACCATCATCACCCAAATTAAAAAATTCGGAATATTCGGCGTAACTCCAGTAGTGGCGGGCGCGCAGACTAAAACTCATTTTTACATTCGGTGTATAGTTTACACTCAATAAACCTTCAAAAGTAACATTGTCGCGGATACCAAAAATGATTGAATCAGGTGTAGTGGTTACAAAACCAACATCATTAGGCCAGAAGAAACGACCGGCATAAGCAGATAATAAAATTTTATCATTCAATCTGAATCGTGGTCCAAAATCGATGTTGTGACGGTAACGTCCTTTTTCAGCGAATAAACGCAAATTGCTGCTGGCATCAAATGCAAAACGTTTACTGTAATCAGATGAAATCCAGCCACCGAAATTGTAATTTATAGGATAAGTATAATACCTGCCCGGTTCACGTGGTTCAAAATAATCGTATGTAACTACAGGTTCGGTATAAATCCATAAACCCATAAAAACGAAATTGCGGAAATTACCCCATGCATCAGCATTAATTGAAAAATTATGAAATACATCCGGATTTATTATCCTTGTATAATTGATATCGATAGTTAGATTAAGTTGATTTAAATGCCATAACGGGTCGTAAGTATGATAACTGGTATTCCCGAAAAAATTGAGCAAATTATTTATGGGCAGATATCCCAAATCGTTGTTATTATAGGTTTGGCCTGTATATTCATACCCTGCGGCAAAGCGACGTTTGCCACCTGATTTACCTGCAGATAAATAATGATAAACACCATTGTTTTCGGCAGATTCAACACCGGTGTATCGCTGACTGTAAGCGGCACCACCTTCTATTGCATAAATATTCGTTTTATTATTCAGTGAAAAATTTGCCGCGGTAACATTTGCATCTGCAAATCCACTTTCACGAATCACATTGGTATTTGTAAAAGTTACGTAGGAATTATTTTTCAAACTTTGATCAAAAACCAACACATTATAATTTGTTCTCGGACCGGTAATCGTTGTACTTTCATGTCCGGTTGAATCCTGAATTACGGCAACAGTTTCTCCTTCCACCGCATTAAATACACCAACCCCTAAACCGGTAGTGGTTCTCCCGGAGAGTTTAGCTGCATTTAATAATCTTGCCTGTGTTGGATTGCTGATAATTGTTGACGAAGGATCAGTGCCATATAATACATCATAAAATTTTTCAGGTGTAGATCCTACCCTTCTGGAATAAAATAATCCGCTTTTATTAAAGAGCTCTGTTCCTTCGGTAAAAAATTGTCGCTGCTCCACAAAATATGTTTCAAAAGGAGTAAGATTTAAAACCTGATTATCACTTTGCACCTGGCCAAAATCAGGAATCAAAGTCATATCTAATGTAAAGGCATCATTTAAACCATATTTTAAATCAGCCCCACCATTAAAACTCCAAGAATGTGAAGTTAGGTCAGCATCATTATCTCTAAACACATCATAATAAGTTGAAAAATATGGAGAAAGTGACAGGCGAACCGGTGCTTTTATATCTTTAATTCCGGTTAATAAACCACTTTGATTAACAAACCCTTGAATTTGCGGGTCAATTGGGTTCCAGGCACTTTTATCGCGGTTGCGTTTTACTTCGCGAACAAAATTGATGTACCAGGTTTGTTCTTCCTTGTTTGGAAAACGAATTGCGCTATAAGGAATTTTAATTTCTGCAACCCAGCCATCCTCAACAATTTTTGCTTCACTTACCCAAACAGCATCCCAGCTAAAGTCTTCACCATTATTACTACCCGGGTAAGTTTTTGCTTCACCTTGCACACCGGATGCAGTCACAAAAAATTCAACTCCGTTTACACCTTCCATATACGGGTCAAGAATAATTCCGATAAAATCTGCTGAACCAAATTCATCACGAGCAGCTAAATCTTTTTGAATACTGTCGGGCTGATTGTCATACATTTTTGCACCAATGTAAATTGCCGTATTATCATAAATTATTTTGAAGGAAGATTTAAATGCAGAAGGTGTATTCCAATTAAATTGAAACTGTATAAAATCGGTTGCTTCCTGTGCGTTTTGCCACTCAGGTTCATCTAAATTGCCATCGATGTGAATATTACCGGTGATGCGGGTTGCAGCCAGTTGTTTGCGCTGAATATCCTGAGCTTCCGATTGCAAAAAAGCGCAGATTGCAACAAGGGTAATAAGTGGTTTACGCATGCCTGATTGGTTGAAGATTACAATGGTATTTATTTTTTTTCGAAATATTACTAAATACCCTGTTAATTGATGTTAAATCGTATAAACAAAAAAAAAGAGCCTGCAAGTGCAGGCTCTTACAATTAATTGTAGCGGTAATTATTGAACAGTTGGTGTTCCGGTTAAGAAACCAAGTTTGATCAAAAATTCGTCTGATAATTTTAATGATTCTTTATAATATTTACCATCCTGAAATTTAACGCTGGTAAATCCGTGTTTCATTTTATCATAAGCATGTAATTCAGCAGTATTTCCGGCAGCCTGATAATCGGTACAAAATTGTTGCACATATTGGAAGCCTGAAATACGGTCAGCTTTACCATGAAAAATAATTGCAGGTGGCATACCGGATTTAATATTGGTTAAGGGATTGATAGCGCCGGCATGTGATTCACTGTCAGGTGCTTTTTCATCATCCTTAAACTTCACAATACGGAAATCGTGTTCCATTGAGTTTACAACAGGGTTTAATAATACCATTGCATTCGGTTTACAAGAAACAGCAGTATTATCGGTTGGGTCTTGCCAGTTACTGTCGTCCATAGCACATTCAATAGCCAGGAATCCACCTGCTGAGCCGCCACCAACAATAACTTTATTTGGATCGATATTTAGTTCCTCAGCATGTTCGCGCACATAACGCACTGCACTTTTGGCATCATAAATACAACTTAAAGCATTGCCTTTGTTGCGTGAAATTACGCGGTAATCGGCAGTAATGGCAACAATACCACGGCTTGCGAAATACTGGCAATGAGGTTCATATTGTGAAGGACTGCCGTGTAAAAAGGCGCCTCCGAAAAAGTATATGATAACTGCAGTAGGGTCTTGTTTTTTATGTTTTTCAGGGTAATATATGTTGAGATGCATTTCAACGGTATCGTTGATTTTTTTGTAAACCGGAGTTGCATCAGCCGTGCTTAAAACGGGCTCATAATTATTGGGATTTTCATCCTCATTTTGCATTTCAGCTAAGGATTTGTCCTTTTTTTCGAGCTTATCCTTGCAGGAAGCCAATAAAACAGTAGCAATTGCTGCACTGAGCAGTAGTTTTCGCATGTTGGTAAATTTTGGGCAAAGGTAAGAAGAATTTGAGCAGATTAGTGCTTAAAACGGCACCGTTTGCATTACTTTTAAAAAGTGTAAACCCCTATGGGTCAACTTATTGCCCTATATTTGGGCAAAATTTAAAATAACTATGAAAAACAAAATCACGACCATGATTACATGCTGTTTAATGACAGCGGGCGTATTTGCTCAAAACTTCGATTTAGACTGGGGAACGGCAACTGAGGCCGGAAGTAATTCCGCTTCTTACCTGCCGATAGGTTTTCACGGTGGATTCTTTTATACCGTTCAGTTTGAAAAAGGTGATGGCAATCTGATAAAAGTTGACACCAAAAATAATATCGTTATGCAAAAGGAGTTGGTGACTGCAGAAAAGAAATTCGAAACAGAAATGATGTTCAGCCGCGGTGAAAATATTATTTTTTTAAACACCGATTTTGAAAACAAAGAAAACAGATTATCTGTATTAGCAACTTCATTTAATTACACCGGTAAATTATTATCAGTAAAGCCGAAATCTTTAGTTTCAATCACCGTTGAAAAAAACAATGAAATAACTGATTTAAAATATAAATTATCACCGGATAGTTCGAAATTGCTCATCATAATGGATCACAATATGCCAAATAAAGAAAATGCAAGATTTACGGCATGTGTGGTTGGCACCAACGATTTGAAATTAATTTGGCAGGACACTTATGATGTAGAATATGATGATACTGATTTCTCTTTATTATCATGGGCTGTTGACAATAATGGAAATGCATTGGCATTAGCTGTAATTAGTGGTGGTGAAGGAAAAAGATTAATGCAATACAGCACCCGTATGTTTTCAATTGATGCTGCCTCTAAAAAAATTGTTGATCGTGAATTAAAAATTGATGGTAAATATATTTCAAGTGCACTCATCCGATTTGTTACCAATAATAATCTGATGATTACAGGCTTTTATAATGAATTAACAGATAAAGGTAAAAACGAAGGAATTGAAGGTGCATTTATGTGTATAACAGATGTACAAAATTTAGAAAATTTAGATTTACGTACGCATAAAATCGACGCAAAAACAAAAGCTGCAATCACCCCTTCAGGCGGTTGGGCTAAAATGATGGGTGGTTCTCAATTAAATGCATATAATATTCGCGATATCGGTATTCATGCTGATGGGAGTGGATATGTTATTGCTGAACAACAGTATATCACCTATTCTTCTTCTTCCAATTCTGAATCCAGAACTTTTAATTTTAATCATATTATCATTTATGCCTTTGACGCAAATCAGGAAATAACCTATATGGCATCAATCCCTAAATACCAGCGTACAACAATTACAGCGCCTAAGTTGAGTCTTGGAGGGGCAGTTTCAATAAGTGTAACTGTTTGGACAGGTTCATTAATTAGACAAGGTTATAAATACAATAGTTATATTTCATATGAGCAGGATGGCAAAATTTATATCATGTATAACGACCATCGCGATAACGGCGATGCGCGCACATTGGATGATGTAAAAGTGATGGCGAATAAAGACAAAGCGAATGCAGTAATTGTAACTGTTGACAGCGAAGGTAAGTGGGAAAAAGAAGCATTGTTTATTGGAAAAGATATTGATGTGATATTAGAAACCAGTAGTTCGATGCCTATTCCTAATGAAGGATTTATTATTTCCTGTGAACGCAAAAAAGACGTTCAATACGCTCGAATAAAAATTGAATAATACGTAACTTAACAATAAATACCCCAACAGCACGTTAAATTTGTTGTTGGGGTATTTTTTTATGAAAAGCTCGATACTCATATTAATAACCGTTTTAATTTACAGTTGTCGCTCTGAAAAACCGGATTACAACGCTATTAAAAATCTGCCCACCACTACCCTTCCGGAATGGAATATTACAGCCAATAATCCGCAAAAAGTATTACTCATATTTCCACATCCCGATGATGAAATAATTTGTGCCGGAACAGTTGCTAAAATGATGAACATGGGTTGGGAAGTTAGTTTGCTTACCCTTACACAAGGTGAATCGACCCAGGGTAAAAAAATACGTAAAGCAGAATGGATGTGTACACATACAATTTTGCCCTATCATTACATGTATATACATGATTTCTATAATAACCCGTGGGATAGCCTCCTCAACAATCAGTTGCAGTTTTGGGATGATCATCAGGACACCATATTATCGGTAATACGCAGTGCCATTGATTCGCTAAAGCCTGATATTTTAATCACTTATGATGATGAAATAGGTGGCTATGGGCATCAGGAGCATGAAATAACTGCCCAGTTGGTGCACGACTTATTCGAACGAGAAAAACAGAATCCCGCTTTTGCACCGCAATTACTGTATCAATTTACACTGCCGGATGCCTGGGAACAATTTGTTATTAGCAAGGTGGCTTCTTACCAACCGGCACTGGAACGCCAGCACTCCGCAGGTTTACCCGAACCTACTGTTGCTGTGGATATTATTGACCAATGGCCGGCGAAAGCAGCGGCTGCTGCCTGTTATAAATCGCAGAAAGATATTCTTAACAAATTTTATTTATTACCTCCAAATACAGACAGGACAAGGTTTTACGCAACTTTCAACAAGGAATATTTTATACTTTTCCAACGTTGACAGGGCTTTGTTCTATTTTTGCACTTCATTTCTGGCTAGGCCGTAATGCAAACAGAGAAATTACCCTTAAGGGGTCAACTTATATATGCTTCAGGAACGCTTGGTTGGAGCGTGGTAGTAAACCTCCTCGCTGGTATCATCATATATTTTTACCAACCGGTAGGTGATGACCAACTGAATAACCTTATTCCTAAAATAACCATTTTAGGCTTCATCAATGCACTAACACTGGTGGTTTTAAGTGCACGTTTAATTGATGCTTTAATTGACCCGTTAATTGCGCATTTAAGTGATAAAAGCGGACATAAACGTGGCCGAAGAATTCCATTTATGGCCTTCGCCTTATTACCCGTTTTAGTCACCGGTTTTTTATTATGGATGCCACTTACCCGAACTGAAAGTATGGGTAATATCTGGTGGCTAGCCGGAATTCAAATTTTATTTAATGTCGCTATTTCCTTTTATGTTATTCCGTATAACGCATTACTTCCTGAATTTGGATACAATAGTGAAGTAAAACTGCGCATTTCTACCTTTCAATCTATTGCATATACCATCGGTTTGGTTATTGCAAGTGCTTCAAATGCCTTACTCAACTTTTATCAGGATGTATTCCATATGGAAGATAAGTTCAGAGCTTATCAAGTTGCGATTTGGACCATTTTTGTAATCGGTTGGGTATTTTTATTAATTCCTGTTTTTCTGAAAGAAAAAAAATATATCATTCCAAATCCTGTAACTACCAGTATTAAAGATAATTTTAAAACGGTTTTAGGAAATAAAAATGTGTTGTTGTATTTAATTGCCGATTTCACTTATTTTATTTCATTAACCATTATCGGAACCGGTGCGTTATATTACGTGAAAGCCTTGCTACATCTGGAAGAGAAGCATGGCACCGGAATGGTTGCCACCACTGTAGGATTGGCAATGATATGGTCGCCAATTGTATATTTTCTTGCTAAACGTTTTTCTAAAAAAATAATGATTCTATCTTCATTATTTATGTTGTCACTGGTGTTTTCCTGTGTTCGGTATTTAGGTAATTTTGGTATGGGAAATGTATATGAAGCTTATTTATTTGCCGCAATATTATCTATTCCGTTTTCTGTTTTAGGCATTTTACCACCGGTAATTTTAGCTGAGCTCACACAGGCCGATGCGCATGAAACAAAAGAAAACCGAGAAGCAACCTTTTTTGCCATTCGCAGTTTGTTTATTCAGTTCGGGCAAACAATGGGGATAGTAATTTTTACAATTTTAATTGGGTTAGATGAAACCAAAGGATTAGGCAAATATCTTGCGGGTGTATTTAAAAATGTTCCTTTCGAGGAACTGGGCATTCGCTTATCGGGTGTATTTGGATTTGCCTTATGTTTGCTCGCTGCAATTATTTTCTCCTTCTTCAATGAGAAGAAATTGAAAAAAAGTATTGATGCTATGGAAGAAGAGCAATTGTCTGTTAAAGAAACCCCTGCTGAATAATTACTTCAGTTAAAAGTTTTTATATCCTTCTTTTTCTATTTTACCTGCCTTAGCGGTTACCGTTTCCTGCATGGATTTTTTATAGGCGATAATTTTATTTCTTACCGACACACTACTTAATCCCAATATTTCGGCGGCGAGTATACCGGCATTTTTAGCTGCATTAAGTGCAACAGTTGCAACAGGAACACCATTTGGCATCTGCAAAATAGATAAAATGGAATCCCATCCGTCTATTGAGTTACTCGATTTTATTGGAACACCAATTACAGGCAAAGGCGTAATTGAGGCTACCATTCCCGGTAAATGTGCTGCACCCCCGGCACCGGCTATTATAATTTTAATTCCCCTGTTATGAGCATTCGCAGCATAGTCGAACATACGCTGTGGCGTGCGGTGTGCCGAAACTACGGTAACTTCTACAGCTACCCCAAACTCTTCAAGTATAAGTGCTGCATCGCGCATTATTTTCAGGTCAGAATCGCTGCCCATAATAATACCTACTGCAGGTGCAATTTTTGCTTTTGCAGATTTGCCGGAATTGGATTTAGATTTAGCCATCAATGCAAAATTAACGAAACCCTTGGAATTGAAGTAAATGCCGGATACCCTTATTTAAGCGCCTCCAGCCACAAGGT
Organism: Bacteroidota bacterium; assembly: GCA_016706255.1. Classification (NCBI taxonomy): domain Bacteria; kingdom Pseudomonadati; phylum Bacteroidota; species Bacteroidota bacterium. The sequence continues at coordinate 169,622 of JADJJZ010000001.1, forward strand.
ATGTTCCATATCTATTAAGTTGAATTCAATTTTATCGGATTCCTCAGTAATTGCTTTACCTTTTTTATAGTCTTCAATTTTGCGATTGTAGATGTTTGATTCACGGTAAATAACTGAACTAAAACTACCGGTTCTGAAAATGGCATCCAGTGTAGTTTTTGAGCCTGATGTTGTTTCAACAACAGTTGCTTCCATTGCACCACGTAAATCCACGAAACGCAACCAGCCGAGGTCTTCGCTCAACCCTGATTTGTTATCGCGTATAATTGGTGTAATTGCCATTATTCTGTAATCCGATAACTGATATGTTTTATAAAAATTCCACCCTTCATAAATGCGATATCCGATAATTTCCCAGTCGGGGTTATTTATTTTCTTTTTGATAGACTCAAGGTCATACACATTATTGAGTTTATGATCATCAAAAACAACAGTGCCTTTTTCTTTGAGGTAATTAGAAATGATGTTTTGCAGTCTATTATTTTCAAACAAAATAGCATTATCATCATTTTTATCGATTTTACGCCAAATATCTTTATAGGCCAGAATATCGCTATATTCCACAATCGGATAATCCGGTGCACCAACACTGTTTATTATAGAAATGTAATTAGGATATGCAGGTAATTGAATAGTTGTTCCGTCTGTCTTTTTCGCCAATTCAGTTACAAATGTGAATGCGTCACTGTAATTGCGGATAATACGAACATTGCCTGATGAATCCCAAACTGTCCATTTTCCATTACGCTGATTATTGGAAAAATTGCCCTCTGCCTTTTTAATGCCATTTGAATACCAAGAGGTATATGTGCCATTAAACATGCCGTGGTCAATAGTGGCTGATGCTTTTAATTTTCCATTTTCAAAAAACTGCTCTTTAACCTCAGGTTTGTTAAAAGCTAAACAAAAAAGGATGCAAATAGTTAGGGTAAATCTGAAATACATAATGTGGTTAATTAATGAGATAAAGTAACGCATATTTTAACATTTTAGTATATTTTGTGATGACATTTTTATCAGCAATTCAACTGATATTAAATAGCTTTAAAAAAGAGTGGAAATTGCTTTTTACCATTATCCGGTTATAATAATACCACATTCATAATTTAGAGTTACCTTTAAAAAATTAAAGCCGTCCGGCTTCTTCTCCTTAATCATTCAATCCATAAATAAATGTTGCCATTTGAGACAATAATACAATCGTATGTAGATACCAAACTGGGTGTAGATAAATACTTTATCGATAAAACCCTGGCTAAAAGTCTCACCACACGTCTGCTCACGTTATTTGAAACCAATTTAATGGTTGGTGCCGGAACCGGCGACACGGCTAATCAACAAGTTAATCAACTTATTCGTAACGATAAAATATTTTGGCTGGATCGTTCACATAACGACGAAAGTGAAAATGCATTTCTAGATCATATTGACCAGTTTGTCACCTATTTAAATAGCAGTTGTTTTACCGGAATTACCGGTTACGAATTTCATTTTGTGTTATACGAAAAAGGTAGTTTTTATAAAAAACATTTCGACCGTTTTAAAAATAATGGCGACCGCGCTTTTTCGGTCATCACCTATTTAAATCCGGATTGGGTTTTAAATGATGGAGGAGAATTATGTATACATCAAAATAATACCATGCAACATATTGCACCCGAAAATTGCAAAGGTGTGTTTTTTAAAAGTGATGAACTGGAGCACGAAGTTTTAGTTACAAACGTGCCGCGTTTGAGTATTACCGGTTGGTTGAAAACGAATTAATGAACAGGTGGCGCCCAAAACAATTTTGCATTATTGGTATTATAAGTGATTGCCGTTGTTGAATTGCCCCATTCATTTTCTTCTATATCCTGCTGCTGTTTAAAATAAGCTGTCGGTAATAAACGAATATAGGTAATTTCTTTACCGATAACCATCGTTTCCAAATCGTAACGACTTTCAACAGGGCATTCCAATTTATATAAATTTTTTGCCATGTAGTTATATAAATAATACTCTTTTGTTTGTGTTTGTTTATTATTCCAGTTAGCGTCCGGATTTAAAATCAACATTTTTCCATTTATTATACGTTCTCTTACTTCTTCTATACCAAGTAATTGTCCGGTTTCATCCATAATGTAAGCATCAAAAGTAGGATCAATCCAAATCCATTTTGATAAAGAAGGAATCCAAACTGAATTAATTACATGGCAGTCAAAGTCAATGCCCAGGCTATCTTTGGGCGAACATTGCACATACTTGGAATAAAAACCCATTGACAAAAAACACTCATTTAAAATCGTTGCCAATTGTCTGCAATTTAATCCCCTCCCCTCACTTTCACATAATTGTAACATGCTAGATGCATTTACTTCCTTCGGATATTCACCATTTGCATGCGGTATTTTATCGTGCAGCCAGTGCATTAAATTTAAAACCTGACTAATATCGTTACCACTTCCTGCAATTGAATCTAAATTATATTGTTTACGCAATTTCTGCAATTCCGGGAAATCGGCTGACTGATAAGTAAAAACAGGAAGTGACCTGTTATCACCATTATTATATGCTGCAGCACCTTTTAAAATATATAAATAATCTCCAACAGCGCGTAGCGGCTCAACTAATTTGGTAAACTCGGGCATAGATCTGATAATCGCAATATCCGGGTCCTCCATCAAATGCATATAATCCGTATAACCAAAATGTATTGCGGAATCGAGACAATTAAGGGCCTGATTTTTATTGTTCGTTAAACCATAAGTGCAACTTAAATTATAATAGGCATTAGCCATAAACGGGTTGTACTTTTTATGATCTACTGTATTTAAACCATTATCACGATTTTTCAATTCATAGTAGTAGCCCCTGGTTACATCAAGCAATTCTCTATAACGAGCAGTATCCAGTTTGTAATAATTATCGAGAAATATACTATCTGCAACCACTGTAAATTTTTCGAATTGTGTGAGATAGGATTGCGAATATACTGGTAAATAAAAACTGCCAAAAAGCAGGCAAAATGTGACAAAAGGCCTCATGGTAAAGGGTTATGATCTTGTAACGAATTTTCCGGTTATTTATTGTACTTAGGCGCTGGAATTAACTCGCTTCTTATTTTATGAAGCGAACTGGGTTCAGTACCTAAAAAATTATATTCATAAAAAGCATCCTCATCTCCATTAGACCAAGGCGCTCTAAAATAAGACAGTGGCACATTTAATTGGTTGGGATTAAAAAACACGGTATAAGGTTCTGAAACCCGTACGCTGTCGTTACAAACATACCGCAAGCGTGCACTTGTTTGGACTGTTCCTGAATACTTTTTTTGCAATACCAAAACGCTTTCACCAGGATGTAATACTATCCCTGTTGAATAGGTTCCACATATGTAAGGAGTAACAATTTCAATAGGTTCGTATTGTTGCGTTGCAGGATTTAACACTTCCTGTAAGGCAATTGTCCAGCTATCAATATAAAAAAACACTTTATCCGATTTGCTATAGTTAGTATAGTAAACCGGAAAAAACATGTTACCTTTTTCAATATCTGCTCCTTTCAAACAAACATTTGTATTGTAGTCTACATAAATAAATATACTATCGCGACCCAGTGAGTCGCGCAATTGTTTTGCTTGCCCGCCATGATAATAATCTTTGTAATTTGTTTTTAGAAAATTTATAGTGTCTAAGTTAATACTATCCTGTCCTGATATTTTAATCATAACCCAACTGGCATTATTGCCCATGCTGTCGCTTTCATGCAGTATATAATTTTCAATATCACCATTAGCTGAGGTTATAATAACCGGCAGTTTAAAAGGAGGATCTGATTTACTAACATGCTTAAGCCCTGTGCACGCATGTAAGCCAACTAAAAATAGCAAACCTACATAAAAACTATTTTTTCGCATATCGCAATAATTTACAATTTTGATGGAGATAATCAAAATTTTCACCTTTATAAAGATAACTTTTAGTTTTCAATTTATTATTTTCATAAAACTCAAGCCAAATTTCAGCTTCTTCATCGGGGTTTATCGAATAACTTAACGTTTCACGAGCTATTAACTTAAGCGAATCAACTCCCCAGTAAAACAGGGCATGCCCAAACTCATTTACGCCGATATTCCAACATGAATGTATTGTTTTGGTGCTACTATCAAAATATGGGTTAATTAAATCCGTCAATTGTTGATTGAAAAGAAATTTTCCTGTTTTCGCACTAAATAAATAAAAATCATATCTGAATTGACGATTTATGCTCACCCAATTTAAAACACTAAAATCATCATACCCATCAAAATTAAAGTCACCTGTCACAAATATTTCACCCAATTCTGTTTGAGTATCGTAGTAATAATCGTCACTACTAATACAAGCCTTACTAGTAAAGAAATCTTTTTGCGAAGTATCAATTAAAACAATGCGGGTTTCGAATAGTTTCTTTTCTTTGTAAATGGAATCGAAATAAACTTTTATTACTGAAGTTCCATTTAGTATGTATTTTATTGGTGTTATACTGTCAATTATTTTGCTGTCAATTGAGTCAATTGTATTAGCATTATCAGTCAACAACATTTGATTACCCAAATCAGCATCAATAACTTGTTTGCCCGCATGTTTGCAACTAACAGCGCTAATGAACAGGATGACAATTAGGATAAAATAAGTTGGTTTCATTGATGATATAAAAGTAAGAAAAAGAATGTAAATCCTTCCTTAAGAACCCCCAAAACCAAATAGCCAAACTTATACATAAGGGGACAACTCACCAATCCCTAAAGAGATTTAACACACGAAGCATTAATAAACAAAATCAGGTTGTATTGATAAATTTGAAATAACAGCGGCTTTGATTTGAAAATAAATATTAATTTTTACGGCAGGTTTAATTTTAACAATATCATTTTGCTGAAAGTCAACAGGAATATCAGTTTCATTTAAATAAAAATAATCGGTTAAATAAAATGAGGGGTCTTTTACATCGACAGTTTTTACAAATTTATTTTTATATTTTATAACCACATTGCTCATTGGCAAAATGGCGTAAATCGAATCAACAGCTCCCTCAAATACGCGGTAAATTTCAATCTCATTATTATCACCTAGTATACCTAAAGTACCATAGGTTTCATAATCAATCGTGTGGTCTTTGATAATCTGCCCTTCTTTAACCGGGTAAAATAATGTGTCGGTTGTAGATTTGTTTATAATCTTTAACGCACATTCAACCCGAACCGTGTCATCAGCAATATTATAGGAACAGTTTACCTCAAAATCAGTATCTTCTGCAGCAAAATGCAAATTGAGCAGTAAAAACAGCGTGTTGAAAATCATAGGAGTAATTTTGAATAGTGGGTTTATGGTCCAATGCAGACATTAAGACACCTTAAACGATAAAAACAGCCAAAGTCTTATATTGTCAGGTGGAAAAATTATTATCCGCTTGTTATATAAAACGCAATCCACCCCTGTGCTTGATAATTAATATATTTTTCAACTTTAAAATAAATATTTATTTTTATATCCCGAAATCATGAAAACAAACCCAGTCATATTCTTTTTTATCCTGCTAACAATAGCTGTTTCTTGTAGCCCATGCAAAAATATCTATAGTGAAAAGAAAAATGCTTTCATTTTAAAAAATAAAATATATGCAGACAGCACAATAATGGCTTCAATAGGCGTAACTAATTTTGAACAACATATCACCGGTCTGACAAACTGCGCAATAATTGATATTCCATCAACCTCATTCTATTATAAGCACGGACCCGATACACAGCAAATCGAATTAGTTGCTATAGTTGAAAATGTTAATAAAATAACTTATTATTACAACTACAATTTAGGCGAACCAAATTATGATATTCAATTCACCGTTGAAGTTGAAATTGATTCATTACTTAAACCCTCACAAATAAACAGCACCAAATTGCCCTATATCAAACTAATAGAAGAAAACACACCTTCAATTGCGATGCAGGCACTTAAAAATATAGCTGAAAAATATCAAGTGAAAAAAATCAGACCCCATAATTTTTGTTGACTTTTACAATATGGATAAAACAACTACTATCCCAAACAATAAAAATAATAAGTAAAAATAGCAGTCACCGGATACCTACAATATGAAGACTGTTCAGCAGCAATTGCAATTACTTGTGGGTAACTAAATTTACAACCATGTATACCATTCCTTTCGCCTATAACACATCGGCACAGGTTTTCTGTATTTCCTCTTTTACAATGTTTACAGACTTCAATTGTTGGACGCAAAATTCTTTTGTATAGCCGAACTGGTAAATGCTATCGTATTTACTCCAATTATTAATGAATTTATTTTGTTCATCTACATTTACATTAATGGCACTTATAAACTGACAATAAGCGTATTTCTTCACAATAAAACATGCAACTAATAAATCTTCTACATCCTTACTTTTTATTAACCGATCAATTAATTTCAAATATTCTTCCTGGCTCAATTTCATTTTATATCCGGCCATCAAATCCATTCGTTCATCAAATTCAAATTCTTTTTGAAACATGGCAACATCTGCACTTACATGTTCAACATTCCAGCTTACATCAAAATGTTGCTTTATCATTCGGTATATTATAAAGACGAAACCTAAAGCTAAGCACCCTATAATAACCGCGGTAATTAAACCAGTTTTACGTTTGATAATTATTTTCATCAAGGAGATTGATTGATTTTGAAATTAATTTTACAACTAAAATTAATTTATCTTTCATAAACCGAATAAAATTCCCAGCTTTTCAAAGAATTTACCAATAACTCCAAATCCTTAAAATAGGCCTCCCGTATTAGCGATTTTGATTTATCCAATTCGTATTCACATTTGCCAAATTGAATCAGGTAGCGGTTTGAGCCAATATGCACTACTGATGTTTTGCAATATTTGTCAAAATTCAGCGGTGGGTTAAAAACTAATTTATTTTCAAATTCACGGACATATAAATTAGAATTTTCCTTTAGGTCTAAGTCTGAGGTATTTAATATAACACATTTTAAAATCTTGGTAGCATAAATTTTATACGCTGTAATTATACTACTGTCAAACATCATTAAGTAAGTAATGTCTGAATCATTTTCAACAGTTATATAATGAATTTTGAAATTGGTTGCTACGTGCTCCTTACTACTGCAAAGTGCGTTAATCAAGCTATCATCATAAAAAAAATTCGGATTTACAAACTCATTTTGTGCTTTTAATGAGCTACTTAATAACAGCGTTATAATAGCCATTATTATTTTCGACCTGCCTATCGCAAATTGATGCTTAAAAAAAATTGTATTTATTTTCATTGCCATCAACACTAATAAAATAAATCAGAATAACATCTCAAGCCACCACCTTCAACATCTCTTTCACCTTTTGCGCAGTTGCTTTTATTTCAGTTGCATCTGCTCCAATTATCGTTACATGGCCCATTTTGCGGAATGGTTTCGTTATTTTTTTTCCATATAAATGCACAAATACACCCGGTATAGCCAAACATTCTTTCAGCCCCTCATATAAGGCTGTTCCGGTATAACCGGCTTCCCCTAATATATTTACCATAACGGCATGATCACGCGGCGTAGTATCACCCATCGGAATTTCAAATATGGTGCGCAATAATTGTTCGTATTGGGAAACTAAATTAGCTTCTATAGTATGATGTCCACTGTTGTGCGGTCGCGGTGCAACTTCATTTATTAATACGGCGCCACTTTTTGTAAGAAATAATTCCACTGCCAAAATACCGGTTAATCCAAAAGCAGTAATACACTGTTCAGCAATTTTTTTTGCCTCATTGGCAACCATTTCAGAAACATGCGCAGGAGCCAATAAAAATTCTACCAGATTAGCTTCCGGATGAAACTCCATTTCAACAGCAGGAAAACAAGTTGTTTTTCCGTCTGTATCTCTGGCAACAATTACCGCTAATTCTTTTTCAAAATCAATTAACTGTTCAATCACACACGCACCCTCTAGTAATTTATCCATATCCGCTACACTGCGAATTACCGCAACACCTTTTCCATCGTAACCCGCTGTCCGCGATTTTTGCACAAACGGAAATTTAATACTGCCATTATCTATATTTGATTTTACTTCTTGTAAATTCGACAATAAGGTAAATTCAGCTGTAGGCAAACCGTTTTCAGCATAAAATAATTTTTGTTTACCCTTGTCCTGAATTATTTGTAAAACCGCTGGCTTTGGATAAATCGATTTACCTTCTTTTTCCAATTGAATTAAAGCCTCAACATTCACATGCTCAATTTCAATTGTAATTTTTTGCAGGTTTTTTCCAAAATTGTAAACGGTATCGTAATCTTTAAAACTACCCTGCACAAAAGTATGTGCCATGTGCGCGCAACTGCAATCTGCATCAGGGTCAAGCACATGACATTGAATATTCCAGTTACTGGCTGCTTCTATCAGCATTTTCCCTAATTGTCCGCCCCCTAAAATACCCAGCGTTAAATCGCCCGATGCAATTGCTTTCATGCCGCAAAATTAATATCCCTTTAATACAAAATCACTAAATTTGCCCACATGCGGAAATCATTTACAATTACCCTTGTGGTGTTTTCCATGCTGCACACACCACAACTTTTTGGACAAGCCTGTTTATTTGCTGAAGATTTTGCTGATGAATCGGCCTGGGAATACTTTTACTGGTATTACCCGGTTACAGGTGCATGTACATCTAACAACCAAACAGGTGATTTAACCATTTCAGGTGGAACCCTCAATTATGAAACCGTAATTGATGCGAACGACACCCGCTTTTATCATGAGCTGGGCGAAGACCTGAACGAAGATTTCTGGACCGCCTCCATGACCTTCACCCCTACACAGGGCGGGGCTTCCGGAAGAACCGGCGACCTCATATTATCACTTACTGAGGGCACCACAAATCCGTATTCCGACACCTACTCTATTTGCGAATTTTCCAATACCGATGCCATCATGCTCGGGTGGACCTCCGAATTTGCAGCAGCACCCGAAAACATCGGTTTTGTTTTATATGCGAACGATAACGGTGTTGTAACAACGTCTGAAGTGTTATCTGCTCCATACAACGATACCTATTATATTCAGTTAATTCGTGTGGCTTACAATTATATGCACCTCGATGTGTATGAAGATGAAGAACATGAAATTATGTACGGCCAAATTGATTGTTTTATTGTGCCATCAACTATCGATGGACTAAACACTGTTCAAATCGGCAATTTACCGGGTGGTTCTTATCAGCGAAAACTCACTGCAACCATCGATGACCTATGTGTTCGAAACGTAGATGTTGTAGCCGCTTCAATCGATGGGCCCACAACTATTTGTATCGGTTCTGTTAATGAGTACACCATGAATACCCTGCCTGCAGCTACTATCGACTGGGATGTTCCTGCAGGTGTGGTTTATACCGGTGACGACATGACCACAATGACAGTAACCGATTGGCCTGGCGCAGGCACTTATACGCTTGCATGTATGATCAGCTACAATTGTTATTACGACACTGCTTACCTCGATGTTACCGTTATTGACCCCGGCACAACACAAATAATTGAGGAAGGATTTTGTGAAGGCGAAAGCACAACAATTAGCGTGGCGCAGGATTCTGCAACCTATCTTTGGTACGATGGTGCCACCACTGCCGACCATTTATTTGAAGATGCAGGCACCTATTGGGTTACTATCAGTGTTGGCGATTGTTTTTATACAGACTCAATTATTATAACTGAATATCCGCTTCCTGCTCTCGATCTCGGCAGTGATATTACTTTTTGCGGACCAACTTCTGTAACTGCACCCGATGGATTTAATTTATACGAATGGAGCAATGGAATTAACACACCTTCATTTACAACAACTGTTGCAGGCGATTACACTTTAACCGTTACCGATTTCAACGGATGCACCACTTCCGATGAAATTACATTAATAGATGGTTGTGGTGACCATATCGATTTTCCTACTGCCTTTTCTCCAAATAACGATAATGTAAACGATGTATTCGGACCCATTTATTCCGGTGCAATTGAAAATTATCACATCGAAATTTATAATCGCTGGGGACAATTAGTTTTTGATACCAATAAGCTGGAAAAAAACTGGGATGGTACTTTCGAAAATGAATTACAGGAAATGGGTGTATACACTTATTTGGTAACCGCCTCATTAAACGAAAAAAGTTTGTCGAAACAAGGTAACTTTACACTCGTTCGTTAAACTTTTTTTCATGGCATATTATAATTATTTCGTTGCAGCACATATCATTTTTATTGTTACCTGGTTTGCAGCACTGTTTTATATTGTACGACTGTACATCTACCACACCGAAGCCCTTCAAAAGCCGGAGCCGGAGCGCAGTATACTCGCCAATCAGTTTATTATAATGGAGCAACGATTAATGAATATCATCGGAACACCTTCCATGATTTTAGTCGTAATTTCAGGAACCACATTATTAAGTTTAAACAGTATTTTTTTACAACAAGGTTGGATGCATATTAAATTACTGTTTGTAATTTGTGTAATTGCTTATCATTTTAGTTGTTTGCGTATACAAAAACGCCTCGCAAAAAATACTTCCAAATTAACCTCTCAAAAATTGCGTTTATTTAACGAACTCGCTACAATTTTTTTGGTAGCTATTGTATTTCTTGTTGAATTAAAAAATGCAGCAAACATGTTGTATGGTTTACTTGGCCTCATAATTTTAAGTGTAATTATGATGATAGCAGTTCGTTTATACAAAAAAAAGCGGGAGAAAAATGCATAAAAAAACCGTTCCGGAATTTCGAAACGGTTTAATTAAAAATGGTTTTATTAAAATACCCAACGAATACCTAAAGCAGGGTCAAAATAAATATCTTCTTTACTATTAAACACACCAATTTGGGGCATAATATCTACTGAAACCTGAAACGGAATATTCTGTAAATTATATTCCAAACCGGCTTGTCCGCCCAACAAAATAAATAACCCATCTTTACTGCCATCCACATCACCATCAATAAATTGCAAACCAGCAGTCGCCGATGGACCCACATAAACATTCCAACCGATACCAACATCAAATACCCATTGGTAAATTCCCGACGCGCGCAAATACGTCACACTTTCGCCCAAACCAACAGCAGCATTAATTTCAAAACGATTTGTTTTACTCAATTTGCCCTGATACGAAATTCCACCGCCATAACCCATGCGGATACCAAGTGCGTGATCATTCACCTGTGCATGCGCAAACTGCAATCCGCAGGTAATCATAATAAGTAGGATAATTTTTTTCATGTATGTTTTTTTACAAATAGAGTGAAAATAAAATAGGTGTGCAAATTTTTTGGGGGAAATGTTCATTTTTCAATTTTATGTAACTTTTTCGTTCAGTGCATCTACACCAAAACAGCACGCAGGCAAACGTTGCAATTGCCCTTCGTTTGCAATTAAGAGCACCTACCCTATCCTCCGCCAACAACCTTCATCAGTTCATCTTTATAATTGGCACCAATCGGCAACCGCCCCTTTGTAGTTTCAACAACATTCCCGAAAATAGATTGTATGGCAGGAATATGCACAATATAACTTCTGTGTATCCGCACAAAAAGATTTTCCGGTAAAACAGTTTCAAATTTTTTCATGGTATGATGTGTAACAATCATCCGTTGTTTAGTGAAAATTTTTGCATAATCTTTCATACATTCAATATGATCAATATCCGAAAAATTAATTTTCACCAGTTTACTGTCTTCTTTCACAAAAAAATAATCCGGTAAATTTTGTTCGTTTTCGTTATTATTTTGTTGCAGCAAAGCAATTTGTTCCGAAGCTTTATTTACAGCTTTTAAAAATCGTTCAAACGAAACCGGTTTTAATAAATAATCAGTAATATTTAAATCATAACCATCCATTGCAAAATCAGGGTACGCCGTTGTAAAAATAACAGCAGGCGGATTTTGTAACGTGCGCATAAATTCCACACCGGTAATAACCGGCATCTGAATATCCAAAAATAAAATATCAATCGATGTATTGTGTAATACTTCATATGCTTCCATGGCATTATCACATTTTGCAACCAGTGTTAGCGATGGTGTTTTTTGAATATACGTTTCAATCACCTGCTGTGCCAGCGGTTCATCATCTACAATCAGGCAGTTTAATTTTGCATTCATAATTTTTCGATACTTAATTCTACAATAAAAGTATTGTTTGTTTCTTCAATACGCAATTGATGTGTTTTAGGATAAATCATGTGCAGCCTTTTTTTCGCATTTTCAATTCCAATGCCACCATTCAATTGCTTTTTGGGTTCCGGCAAGGTTGGCTTATTGTTTTCGATACTAAATAAAAAAGCAGTTGCATTAGTATCCAGTTTTAATTTTATATGCACCCATGCATTTCCGAATTGTGCATTTATGCCATGTTTAAATGCATTTTCAACAAATGGTATCAGCAGCAAAGGTGGAATATTTTTATTTTCAGTTTCACCTTCAACAGTAAAAGTAATTTCTGCCTTATCGCCGTGTCGTATTTTTTCCAATGCAATATAATCCTCCAAAAACTGAATTTCCCTTTTTAAGCTAACTGTTGCTACATTACATTCATACAACATATAGCGCATCAAATCGCTCAATTTTAAAATCATTTCCGGTGAGCGATCCGATTTTTGCAGCGAAAGCGAATAAATATTATTCAGTGTATTAAATAAAAAATGCGGGTTAATCTGCGATTTCAAAAAATTGAGCTCCAGGTCGGTGTTGAGTTTAATCAAATTGGCATGAGCGGCATTCATGCGCATATACCTGCGCATGGTCATAATACTCAAGGGAATAAGGGTAACAATCACCATTCTGAAAAACTCCAGTGGATCCAGCACCGACCTTTTGAGTGATTCCGAAAATATGGTTATTTCATGTTCGGTAACAAGTTTATCGAAAAATGCCCGCATAATGAGCTGACAAACCCATGAAAACAGCGTATAGCTTAAAAGTGTGCTGATAATGAAGAAAGGCCATTTCTGCTTATTAAAAAAGCGTGGAATCAAACTATAGGCTACAAGATAATAATAAGGCAGAAACGCGAGGTTGGCTAAAATCAGTATTACATAACTGTATTTTGATAAATCTTGATTGATATAGGAATAAAATGGGCTGGACAAATAGAGCAGCCAAAAAGAAATATGTAAGAAAACACGCCATAACGGCGATTTCAACATTTTATTCACCCCCGGTGAAATACGCATCATGCTGCAAATTTGTGCAATTTGTATGAAGCCGGCATCTTTTTTCGACAAAGTGAGATTACCATTCGACAAAAACCGCGGTGGAAGCTGATTTTCAAGGGGTTATTGTCAAATTTGTGTAAAACGGCAAGGGCTGTATACCATAATGTTTTACGCAGGAGTTTATGCTGTAAACAAGGTTATACAACAATTTGCCAACTTTGTGGTTAACATAAAAATAATAAGCAGTATTTTTAAAATCGGCAATTGCAAAACGGTTTTTTTAAAAATTAATCTATATTTGCCCACTATAACATTTATTAAAAGGAAATTAAAATTAACCTTATGGCTCAATCAGCAGCAAAAACAACTAAAAAGACTACTATAACCAGTCTTGGAATTATTGTAATCCTAATCAATCTCGTAATTGGTATTTTGTTTTACATTTTCGTAGCAGGTGACAAAGGCAACTTTACGGAAGATGGACATCCAAAACCAGGTAACTACCTTGCATTAATACATGAAGGTGGATTTATTGTACCGGTTTTATTGGCATTGTTCTTAACGGTAATGGTTTTCGCTGTTGAACGCTTACTTACAATTACTAAAGCAAGAGGAAATGGCTCGATTCAGGGATTTTTACAAAAAGTGAAATATCACTTAACCAACAAAGACATTGAGGCTGCCTTGAAAGAGTGCGACCGTCAGAAAGGTTCTGTGGCTAACGTTGTAAACGCAGGTTTACATAAATATGCCGAAATGAAAAGTGATACTGAATTAACAACTGAACAAAAAGTTGTAAATATTTCGAAAGAAATTGAAGAAGCTACAGCATTAGAAATGCCGGCTTTGGAAAAACACCTTCCAATTTTGGCTACCATTGCGTCAATCGGAACACTCATTGCCCTCCTCGGAACGGTATTGGGTATGATTCGCGCGTTCTCTGCCCTCGCTACTGAAGGAACTCCTGACCCTACCGCTTTATCTGCAGGTATCTCAGAAGCCCTTGTAAATACTGCGATTGGTATCGGAACATCAGCTTTTGCCATCATTTTCTATAACATATTTACAGGAATGATTGACAAATTAACTTACGGAATCGACGAAGTTGGTTTCACAATCACACAAACCTTCTCTGCAACAGAGAAATAATAACTAATTCAGTGCACGTTTCAAAACGTATTAACGATGCCTAAAATAAAAGTAAAACGCAGTAGCACAATTGTAGATATGACCGCCATGACTGACGTGTCGTTCTTGCTGTTGACGTTCTTCATTCTAACAGCGAAATTCCGCCCGGCACAGCCTGTTGTTATAGACATGCCTGCTTCGGAATCGGAAATTGCTGTTCCGGATAATATGATGGTTATTTCGATTGACAAGGAAGGATTAGTTTATTTTTCGGTAGAAAATCCGAAAGTGAAAGTAGCCACCTTACAAAATCTGAAACAACGATATGCTGAAACATATCCTTCGCTTAAAACCCTCACTGACAAGCAGATAGCTAATTTTATCAATTTACCGGTTTATGGTTACGACATTAACCAGTTACCGCAAATATTAGATATACCTGCTGCCGATCTGGGTTCGCTAAAGGATTTTTCGGGTGTTCCTATCGATTCTGCCAATAATCAGTTGCGCGACTGGATTCAGTCTGCACGCTGGGCCGACAGGCTTGACAAGCAGGAATCAGGGGCTACCGACCGCGAAGACATTCGTGTTGCCATAAAAGGCGATAAAACCACGAACGTAAAAGCTGTTCAGGATGTTATTAAGATATTGACTGAAGAACCTGTTAACATTCATACATTTAATTTAATCACTTCACTGGAAGGCCCTGTTTCTGCACCTGCTGCAGAAGCTGCACCGCCGGCGAAATAAAGAAATCAAGCAATGGCTGATATACAAACCCCCGAGAAAGGGAGTCACAGTAAGCACGGCAAAGGCAAGGTTCGCTCTAAAAAGATGTCGACCCGCGTTGACTTTACGCCGATGGTTGACCTTGCGTTCCTGCTGATTTCCTTTTTCATGCTGACTACAACGCTGAACAAGCCTGTGGCCATGCAATTAAATATGCCTAAAAAAGATGATCAGATTAAAACCGATGTTAAAGCATCTCAGGTTATGAATCTGCTCCTCGATAAGGACGATAAAATCTGGTATTATGAAGGTCAGGTGGTGTATGATATGCAAACAACCAACTATTCACCGGAAGGTATCAGAGAAGTGCTTTACAAAAAGCAAAAAGCGGTGGCTAAACAATTCGGTGACCCGGAAAAAATGATTGTAATCATTAAAATGACAGAAGGCGCTTCCTATAAAAATATGGTTGACATTCTGGATGAAATGGACATTACAAGCACTAAAACCTATGCTATTCAGGATATTGCTGACCTTGAAAAAGAAGCAATTGCCAATGGCGGCCGCCTGGATTTAGGACCAGATGCAGTAATTGAATAAATTTACAGTATGTTTTATGGAATTTTAATTCCTTGAGCATCTGAATAATAAATTATCCGATATGATGGAAGATAATAAAAAGTATTTGAATCAAACCATGGACGAGATTGTTTTCGACAATCGGAATAAGTCCTATGGCGCGTTCTTTTTGAGACAACTTACTCAAAAAAATACCATTAGAGCCCTTGTGTTGATGGGTATTGTAAGTGTTTTGCTTACCAGTTTTACCTATATCGACTTTGGATTTTTAACCAAAAAGGGTGAAGATTTGAGTATTGAGCGTGTAGTTACCTTAACAGAACCACCTCCGCTGGATGAAAATGCTCCACCTCCACCACCTCCGCCACCACCACCACCACCGGTTCGCCCAACGGTTAAATTCGTTGAAATGGTTGTGAAAAAAGATGAGGAAGTTGCTGAAGAAGAAGTAGTTGACGTTACAGAAATCAACAAAGACATCTCAGTTGTTGACCAGGAAGGTGATGAAGATGCGGATATTGTGATCGAAGCAGCACCTAAAGTGGTTGAAACACCTGTAGTTGTTGAGAAAAAAGTTTACGATTTCCTCGAACAAATGCCGGAATATCCGGGTGGAACTAAAGCCCTTTACGAATACCTGGGTAACAATATTAAGTACCCACGTATGGCAAAAGACAATAACATTGAAGGAACAGTATATATTAAATTTGTTGTGGACGAAAAAGGTGCCATCAGTCAGGCATTCGTAGTTCGCGGAATCGGAGCAGGTTGCGATGATGAAGCTTTACGTGTGGTTAAAGAGATGAAACCATGGACACCGGGCAAACAAAATGGTAAACCGGCAGCTGTTTGGTATACCGTACCGGTTAAGTTTACATTGAATCAATAATTACTTCCTAATTTTATTATAAAACCATCTGCGGTTAATTCCAAAGATGGTTTTATTTTTAATGCCAAATGCGAAATACCATTTTTAACCACCCGCTTACACTGCTGAAGTTATTTGCTTCGGTTATGTATATAACTATGGGTGGCTTAGTTTTGCTGTATCCCGGAGCTGTGATGGATTTGTATAGTGGAATTACACTCCCGTTAACCAGAGCACTGGGTGCCCTATTGATAGTTTATGGCATTTACCGCTTATACCGGGCTATTAGCGATTATAAAGAAATAAAAACATCGTCGTTTGACGAACAGGAAGATGAAACGGAGTAAAATATTTTGGGTTTGCTGTTTAATAATGAGTGTTGCAATTAATTCCGGTTGCAGCAGCAAAAAATCATTTGACCCTGATGTTGAATATATGAACAAAGGCACACTCAACATTTATGCTGATGAAAGTTATCGTGTTTTGGTAGATGAATTAATTCAGTCGTACGAAAATGTTTATCCGGGTTCTGATATTATCCCTACCTACACCAGCGATGCCGAGCTGCTAACTGCCATGCTCAACGATAAAACAAGAATGGTAATTACCGGCCGAACCCTCACCAAACAAGAAATTGATGCCATTTCGAAAGTGAATGAACTTGTTCCGAAACAATATGTAATTGGCAAAGAAGCAATTGCGGTAATTACTTCCATAAATAACACCGACAGCATTTTTAATATAGATGAATTTATAAAAAGTCGTGCGCAGGGTTACCGTGGAATTTATAGCGAAACCAGTTTTGTATTTAATAAACAAAACACCGATATGATTGCCCAATTATTAGGCTATCAGAATAACAATTTTACTAATTTATTTTCACTGGATAATACTGATACATTAGTAGCCTATATAGCAGCAAATCCTAAAGCAATAGGATTTATGTCGTTTGCCGAATTAAGTGATACCGACGACCCTGCTGTGGCAGCATTACTCAAAACGAACAAAATTTTGGCGGTTTCCAAAGCTGATACAAACGGTGCTGCAATTGTTACAGATTTGTCACAATCAACGCTAGCAACCAATAAATATCCACTTTTGCGGAATGTTACCGTTATTAAAGGAAACACGTCCGAATTATTAGGCACGGGTTTTGTCAACTTCTTATATAGAAGTAAGGCCTCAAGGATCATGTTGAAGGCAGGATTGATTCCTGAGAAGATGACCGAGCGGCAAATACAAGTTATAGACTAAAAATAAATAAAAACCTAAAATGAAGAGCATTAAAACATTTATCGTTTTATTTTTAATTACCAGCGCCATCCAGGCTCAAACCATCCAGGATGCAAAAAAGGCCATTGAAGCGGAATTTTATTTCAAAGCGAAAAAAATTCTGGTTGGTATAAATAAAACTGCTCCAACTGTTGAATCGAATTATTATCTGGGTAATGTGTATACATTAACCGGCAATATCGACTCTGCAAAAATTTATTACAAAAAAGCAAGCGAAATAATTGAGAACAAAAATGCACTCATTTATGTAGCTATGGGTAAATTAAGTTTACTTAATAAAAACGAAGCTGAAGCAAAAGAACATTTTGATGATGCCGTTAAAGTAAGTAAATCGAAAAGTGCTGAAATATTTTATCAGATTGGGGATGCGTATTTAAATATTAATAATGCAGAAGCCATTCGTTATTTCGAAATTGCCTATAGCACTGACCCGGCATTAGTTATTAATTTATTAGCATATGGTGATGCTTATTTAGCTTCAGGCGACCCAAGTAAAGCCATGACTAAATACGAACAAGCCAGAACGTTAAATAATAATATTGCGGCTACACATTTACGTATTGCACGTATTCACTCTAAAACAGGTAAACATAAAGAAGCGATTGAAGCTTATGAAAAAACTGTTGCTCTAGACCCTACTATTGCTATTGCCTGGAAAGAATTAGGTGAAGAATATTATCTTGACCGTCAGTATACTAAAGTAAAAGCTTGTTTCGACAAATACAGCGAATTAAATGCGGAAGATAAAGCTGCCCGTTTAGTACCTGCAATTACTTTATATCAGATTGGTGATTTTGAAGGCGCAATTGCTGAAAGTAACAGTATAGTAGCTGAAGAGCCAAATAATTTTGTGGCATGGAGAATTAAATATTTTGCCGATTTCGATTTGGGTGATTCATTACGCAAAATTGACCCTGCAAAATCTACCGAATTATTTAATGATGGTTATAATGCATCACAAACATTCTGGAATATTCAGGATAAAAAAGTAATTGCGTTAGACTATCCTTATTCTGCACGGTTAGCTGTTGAAGCAAAAGACACTGCAAAGGCTATGTTTTATTACAACCTTGCAGTAATGAATGATACAACTTCATCTTTGGAATTGTACTCTGAATATGCTAAATATTTATACAACACCAAAAAATATCCTGAAGCCATAATTATGTATGATTCATTAATTGCCAAATATGATGAAGGTCCGCTGGATGTTTATTTTCTCGGTCGCTCATATTTTTTAATTGGTGACTTTGTAAATGCAGATACCACTTATGCCAACTTTATTATTATGCAACCCAATTCACCTGACGGATATTTGCAACGTGCAAAAACACAGGTGCGTATTGAAGGAAGTGATGTAAAAGGTGGCGCGTTACCGTATTACCTGAAATACATTGAACTGGCAGAAAAGGATATGGAAAAAAATAAAAAGAATTTAGTTGATGCATATTTATACTGCTGTGTATATTACAACTCAATTGATAATAATACCGATGCCTGTGTTTATTTAGTTAAAGCAAAAACATTGGATCCGGAAAATGCATTGATTAAAGAATTAGAAACTGTAATTAAGTGTGCTAATTAATTGATAAGTTAAAAATATAATTGAGAAACCTCCTTCGGGAGGTTTTTTTGTTTTCGGTAGTTTGTAAGAATGGTTTTAAAAAGGGAACGCGGAATCCAGCTTGCGGGTCGCTGATTTTTAATTGATTTAAACTGATTTTTTATAGGGTGTTTGTGGGAGATACGCGCTGATTTTTTGGATGGCGTGTGAAAAGGAACACGGATTAAACGGATTGAACGGATATGGGACGGATTTTTTTGGGGGGATGGATGGGCCGCTAAAGCGGAAAGGGATGGGGACGGATTTTTTTGATGAATGTATGTAGGATTCCCGCATGTGGGATGCTGATTTTTTAGGTGGTGTGTGAAAAGGGAACGCGGAACCCGACTGGCGGGTCGCGGATTTTTAATTGATTTAAACTGATTTTTTATAGGGTGTTTGTGGGAGATACTCGCTGATTTTTTGGGTGGTGTGTGAAAAGGGAACGCGGAACCCGACTGGCGGGTCGCGGATTTTTAATTGATTTAAACTGATTTTTTATAGGGTGTTTGTGGGAGATACTCGCTGATTTTTTGGGTGGTGTGTGAAAAGGGAACGCGGAACCCGACTGGCGGGTCGCGGATTTTTAATTGATTTAAACTGATTTTTTATAGGGTGTTTGTGGGAGATACTCGCTGATTTTTTGGGTGGTGTGAAAAAGGGAACGCGGAACCCGGCAAGCGGGTCGCGGATTTGGATGGATTTGGGCTGATTTTTTAAAGTGTGTAGGTGATGATACCCGCCAGCGGGACGCTGATTAATTTTGCGGTATAAAAAAAAGAGACTGCCATACATGACAGTCTCGGAAATTATTTTTACTTCAATTAATTAATACAAGAGGGTAATTTCAGTAGAAAATTCACCTACTGTAAGGGTTGCTTTATTATCACAATCGCCGGAACCGAAGTCGAGTTCGCGGGTAAGCATGTCATCAGGAGTTACTTCCAAAATACCTGCTGTGATATAGCGGCAATCGAGGCGTTTAATGAGGGGTTCGGCAATGTGTGCTGTGAAGGCAACGCCATTTCGGTTGATGCCGGTTACTGAAAAATCGGCTCCTGCCCCATCGCTGATGGCATAAACGTCGTCTTCAATTTCGAGGGTTTCATCCCCTTCCTGCCATTCGCGGGTGCGGGTGCTGTTCCAGGAAATGGTTTCGCCTGATGCGAGGGTAATGAGCCCATCGGCTACAGTAATACTGAAAACCGGGTTGTCTGATGCGTTTAAACCTTCATTCACAATGGTTTTGGTGCCTTCAACCTTACTGCCGTTAACGTAATAGTTATCGGTTGTAATGGTAATGGTTGTGCCTTCAGTGCTGTAAGGGCCTGTGAAAGTGGCGATAATTTTACCTGAACGTTCAACGCCCATGTATCCAACGCAGGAAGCGCCGAAATCGAGGGTCATCGTGTTCGGAAAAACGCCGATTGTTTCACTAAAGGTGGTTGTAGGGCAATCGTCCAGAATTTTGGCTTCATCGGTGCCGGAGTTTAACCGGAACAAGCCGCCGGCAGCAGCCTGCTGACTAACAACGCCCATCATGTCCTGAAAGGCGCCGTCGGCAATCGAATTGTCCAAAGCAATGGTAGTGTCAGTGTCAGCAATTTCTTTTTTACATCCGGCCAGTGTTGCAATGGCAACGCAGCAGATGATGGTGGTTTTAAACAGTAATTGCTTCATAATTGATATGATTTTGGCGATTTGACTACAAATGTAAGGATTGGTTTAATGTCAAATATTGGAAATTTTGGAAATCTTGAAGAAAAAAGGCTATCTTTGCAGTCCATTTTCTAAAAACAAACAAAAAAAATGAACCAGTACGAAACAGTCATCATTTTCACTCCTGTCCTCTCAGATGACGACGTGAAGAGGACCGAGGAAGCCTACAAGGACTTCCTTCGTTCGAACGGAGGTGAAGTAGTTGCCGAAGAACACTGGGGCCTTAAGCAGTTAGCTTACAAAATCAAGAAAAAAAGCACAGGTATTTATTATGTGCTTGAGTACAAGGGCCCAAGTGACATCAATGGTAAATTGGATATCCAGTTTAACCGTGATGAGAATGTATTACGCTTTGTAACCATTCGCTTAGACAAGTATTCCATCGACTATAACGAACGCAAGCGCCGCGGTGAAATTGGACGCAAAGCCAAAGCGGGCGCTAATTCACAAGATAAGTTAACCAAAGCAACTGAGGAGGCTTAATATGGCAGGTGGAAAAAACATCAGATACCTCGCAGCGCCCAAATTAGGGATGATGCGCAAGAAATACTGCCGTTTCAAAAAAAGCGGAATTAAGTATATCGATTACAAGAATCCTGAGTTCTTATTGAAATTTGTTAACGAACAAGGTAAAATTTTACCTCGTCGCTTAACAGGTAACAGTCTGAAATATCAGCGCAAAGTAGCTCAGGCTATTAAACGCGGCAGACAGATTGCTATTTTACCTTACGTAACTGACCTTTTAAAATAATTGAGCTATGGAAGTAATATTAATTAAAGACGTAGACAATTTAGGCGATGCCAACGAACTTGTAAAAGTACGTGATGGTTATGGCCGCAATTACTTAATTCCAAGGGGGTTAGCTGTAATTGCCAATGTAGGTAATCGTAAAATGATGGTTGAACGCCAAAAGGGTGAAGTTGCGCGTGAGCGTAAATTACTCGAAAAAATCCAGGAAGTTACCGCTCAACTGCAAGCAAACACCATTAAAGTGGGTGCTAAAGTAGGTGCAAGCGATAAAATTTTTGGTTCTATCACAAACGTTCAGTTAGCTGAAGCAATCAAAAAACAAATCGGATTAGTTGTTGACAGAAAGAAAATTGTTCTTCCTGAAGAAGTTAAAACTTTAGGCAACTTTACTGCGCACATTGCGTTAGATAAAGACCACAACATTCCGGTAAACTTTGAAGTTATCGAAGGATAAGCATAAAAGGTTGGAGAATATATAGTAAAAGCCCTCACAATTTATTTTGTGAGGGTTTTGTTTTTTAATACGTTATTGCAATTTGTTGCGAATAATGATTTGTTGCGTCTTGCAATATGATGATATACAAGCCCTGACTAACATCAGGTTCAATAATAGCATTTTTTTGATCCCAGGTTGAGGTAAATACAATACGGCCATTCATATCTACCAGTTGAATAATTCCATTTACAGGAATCATACTCGATTGTATTTGAATACCATTATTCGTTGTAATTATCGACGCCTGCCAAAGTTCATTTTCAACGCTCAATATAATTGGTTCAGGAATATCAATAATTAAGCCTTCACCCGGATTTAAATTGCAGGAATAATCTTTCAGATACAGTGCCTCTCCCTCCCATCGCAAACGAATCCAACAATAATTAGTGTCCTCCTCAATCATTCTGACAGCAATAAATTGATCATCAATTGAGCCATAATCACCTCTGAAAAATCCCTGAATACATCGATCACCATACATACCACAACTAAAATCATACAACTCGGGTGCATCATTTAAAAATTCTGCTTCAGGATTAACCTCCTGCCCTTCTACTAAAAAATTGGTTAACCATTTTCCTGGAACATAACAAGTGCCATCACTGTAAGCTGTAGATAAAACACAAGGACCATCAAAAGCAACAGCAGCTTCGTTTGGCAAATTGACATTCACCCTAAAATCGAACCAATATGGACAATACCCGCAATTATACCCCACTTCAAATAACACACCAACATCAATAATATCATCATCATTTAAATCAACATAACCCCAACCTTCCGCTTCATTTACATATTGGTATAATAAAATATCAGGTTCTATATCCGTATAAATAACCTGAGCATTTAAATTGTTTGTTACACCTATTGCACTTGCCATCAAACTGTATTGCATTAACTGCGATTGAAGATCTTTTGGCATGGTATTATAATTTAATTTGATTACTTACAATTCCATCTGATGTTAATAGTGAAATGATATAAATACCTTCATTAAATTGATAAGGAATATTTATTTCATTTTGAATTAAATCTGTTGTTTCATTAAAAACAATTCGGCCAAGTATATCTGTAATAATAATTTGTTGAATGTTTGAATTTGTTGATTTAATATGTAACATATTATCGTACTGCCATACCTGATAGTGGTTATTTTCATCTCCCATCACTGCAATTTCCAATGCATGTTTTTCAAGTTCATTTGATACGGGTGACAATCCGTTTAACAGTGTTACCGGATAATCAAATTTGCCGTAAACGTATGCTACCATTCCATCACCTTCTTCTAAAACACCGCCCACCCAATCGGTGGTTAAATCAGATAAATCAACGGTATAATTTGAAATACCGGTTTTAGGTACTGCAATATAATTTTCCGGAAGTGTAATTTCACATTTAGTTGCGGTAAATTCGGAAGTAAACATTGTATTGCGCAGTATCACACGATATTCTTCCAAACTATCTTCATGTATAGCTGCATCAAAGGTGAGTGTTAATTTTCCTTCAGCGTTATAAAATAAATTTAAATTATCAGGAGCCGGTGCAATATGATTAAATAAATCGGGCGTAACTAATCCCGGACCTGCCGTTTCATTTAAATAAAAATCTTTTACAAAATCTACCTCACCAATATCATTATGGCGTAGACGCATCCATCCGTATTGAGCTATTGGCGTATTAATTCTAAATCCCACAAAATAATCACGTGTGCCACCGGTTAACTGCCAATCGCCCTGCTCACCTAAGCCTCCATAAAAACCACACTGATCAACCTGAGCCATAATATCTGCTTTACCCCAATCGGCAAACATATCTATAACGGTATTTTCTTCTAATTGCATTACACCCAATGCTTCAGGTAAGGAGCAATATAACATCATCGATGAGGAATAAAATTCAACAGATGGCATAGTAATCACCATTACTTCATTTTCTGCATTTTGAGTAGCCCGAAATTGAAATACATCGCCATTATAAGAAGAAGAACTATTTACCCAGTCCTTCGCAAAATAAAAGGAAAAATCATTTACCCCATCATCATCCACATCAATAAATACATCATGCGCATTAGTAAGTGGTAAATACGGATCAAATTCGTGATACTCAACCTGGGCGTTGGTATTATTTGCAATTAAAAATGCCGATGAAAGTGCAGCATATTGCAGGAGTTGTTGTTGTCGGGTTTTCATTTTGAGTGATTTTATGAAATAAAGGTAGATTTCGTTTTTTGTGAATAAAAACGGGTTTACCTGAAACAACTCAAATTGCGGGTGAAGTGTGCTAATTATTTAGCGAAGCAAAAAATTATTCGTAACGGAGGGCTTCAATTGGGTCGAGGCGTGAGGCGCGACGAGCAGGCATATATCCCGCTGCAACACCTGTGATAACACAAACGGTTAAACCAACAAAAATCCAAATC
Source organism: Bacteroidota bacterium (assembly GCA_016706255.1). NCBI lineage: Bacteria > Pseudomonadati > Bacteroidota > Bacteroidota bacterium. The sequence goes on from JADJJZ010000001.1 coordinate 194,448, forward strand.
CAGGGAAGGATAAATTTGGCGCTAAGTGCCAGTGCAACGAGGTTTCCGATTACAATTCCAAGTATAATTCCGCAGATACCACCAATGATACAAATTACGATACTTTCAATAAGGAACTGACTTCGAATGGTAGCCCTGTTTGCGCCAATTGCCATACTTACACCAATTTCGCGGGTGCGTTCGTTTACCTGAACGAGCATAATATTCATCAGTCCGATGGCAGCACCAATCAGGGTGATAAATCCGATAAACATGGCACCAAAGGCAACATATTTTAAATTATCGAGCATTACATTTACTACGCTATCACTTTTGGAGATGGTAAAATCATCCGCCTCTCCTAACTTCAGTTTACGTACCTGGCGCATAAGTCCTGTTGCATCTCCAATTGCCGGTTCCATATCTGTAGGATTATTTACGCCCACAGAAATTACGTATGAATCGATACCGGGCTGAGGAAACACACTTCTTGCAGTAGTGAGCGGAATTAACACCCTCGTATCCGACTGCATAAAACTGCTGCCTTTTGCTTCGAGAATACCGATAACACGGAAATACTGGTTATTAATAGAAATACCTTTATCGATAGGATTATCTTTTTCGGTAAATATTTTTTTTGCGACATCACTGCCAAGTACTACAACGCGGGAAGCGCTTTCGAGTTCTGTTCCTGAAAAGCCGCGGCCGGAGCTAATCGTATAACCGCCAATGGTAATAAAGTTTTCATCTACCCCTATAACATCCACATTGGGGTTGGTCTTTTTTTCAGCCTGCTTAACAATAGCGGAGCCGCGGATAAACACGCTGGAAATAGAAACATAACTACCCTGATATTGAAAATCGTTTTTAAAGTTTGTCGCTTCCTTGTAGCTGATTGCCGGTTTCGGCTTTTCATTACCATCGGAAATCTCATTAAAGTTCCGGATGGAGAAGGAATTTGCGCCCAAAGTGGCAAAATTTGAGTTTATAGAGCCCTCCAGTGCATCAATAGCCGTCAGTATGCCGATTAGTGCCATCAACCCAATTGCGATGATTGTAATGGTTATTATGCTTCGCAAGCGGTTAGCACGGATAGCACGCAGGGCCAGACTGATATTTTCTTTTAGCGTCAAGTGATAAAATGTGGTGTAAAATTAAGGGATTGGGAGAAGAATGTATTGTTAACGTTTATTAATTATTTCAAATTCTGAACACTTAATCTTAACAAGATTATTTTGGATATCGAGATTACATCAATGACCAATTTATTTGTGAAAAAACTTTTTGGTGATTGTTTTTTCTTTTGTAAAAATACAAATCAAATAAATTCCGGGTGCATAAGTATTGATATCAATTTCTGTTACGGCATCTGTTAATTGTGCTTTATAAACTAATTCACCTGTTATGTTGGTAATAATTACATTATTATTTGTTGAATCGACTCCATATATTATAATACTGTTTTCTAAAATATCAAACGAAATTTCTGATACAGAATCAATGGGAGTGGGTGTATTTGCAACTGTAAATTGCTCAGAGCGGTCAGATAAAATATAATAGGCATATGGTGAATCCTTTCTCATCGCCACATAACAAACATAACTTGAGTCGGTAATAAGTGGATTTGAATGATAATCTTCCAAGTGTGCCGGCAAGGTAACATGTAAAGCATTTCCATCAGGAGTAACTGACACCTTAGAAGCCCCGAGATCATTAGTTAAGTTATGGGCATCAATAGTTTCAGATGCAGGTGCAATAAATATATTATATGATTTCAAATAATCTTCAAAGTAAACAGATGGAAAGTCAACTATCAAATCTATTGAATCATTTGAAATGTAATTATCATAAATAATTGGGGTTAGATGAAAATAGGGTGCATAAAAAAGATCCGCTGCCTGATTTACCTTAGAAGAAATAAATGAGGTGTTTGTAGAATCTGGATAGGTTAAAACGTAAAGATAATATTGTTCAAAAAATACAGGCGTTATGTCGGGATAAATATAAAAATCAGCAGGTAGGGTAAAATTATACTGATTATAATCCTCAAGCGTTACATCATGGTAATATACATCTTCCAAACCAAGCAGATCTTCTAAATCAAGATAATCATACGGTGAAACAACTAATTTAATTCCACCAATACCTACTGTATCTTCATCATAATTAAAAGTTACATTAAAATCAGTAATTGTTCCCTCATCACCCGGAAAGTAATCTAAACTGATAGAAGGAGTTGGTGCTGCGTTTTGATTCAGATATTCGGGATTTGAACCAACTGAAACAGAATTTTGTGTTACCAGTATACCATCATTAATGGAAAAAATAAACGCTTTGTAATTAATTCCACCGGTAATAATATTACCTTCAAAATCGCGAAGTATGCCTGATAAATTTATATTATCGTATACTGTATTTGGCAGTATACTTATAAATTGATCTTCGTCTAAACTATCTATTGAATCAAGTGGTAAAGTAGTGACATAATCGGAAGTCAATACTATTCTATATTCACTTACTGTTTCTTGATTACACGCCGGTCCAAAGCTCAGGTATAGATCAGCGGCAGTGTTTGTTTCGCCAAACTCTTCCAGAAATAAGTTTTCTGCAATTGAAGCTGCGTAAAATGTCGTCAACGCACCTTCACCCGGGGTAGCATTATAGGCATAATCACGAATAAAATATACAGGTGAGTATAGCTTGCCCGGAGAACTAATACAGAGGCGCACCCATCCATAATAAGTTTGACCGTCAACATTGAAATTACAGCCTATAAATACTTCATTATTTATAAATTCATCTCCATAAATTGGGAATGCAATGTTATTTGCATATAAAAACACCCAATAATCGGAATTAAACGACAAGTCACCATTTATATTAAAACCCATTGATTCTATTGCCTGTTCATAAATACCTCCGTTTAGGGCAGCCACAGAACAAATTATTGAATTTTCGCCGTAGACATAGCTAGTATATTCATAAAAATTAAATTGTATATCATTAATTCCATCATCATTAAAATCAATAGGATAGATATCATTAGCATTACTGTAAAAATCCGGATCTATATCCGTATATACCAGTTGAGCATCGACACTTTTGGAATGTAGCAAAAATGTGCCTGCAATGGAGGCATATATTGTTAAATCCATTTTTTTCATCTGATATAAAATTAAGTTAAAGTTAATAAAACTGCGCTAAAACACAAAACAGCATCTTAAAACGTTTTTGTTCATTTTAAAATAAATAAATCTGTTGCCGATAATTAACAACACCACTTTCAATTTCAATAATATAGATACCTTCGGGTAAGTCCGGAATTAATAATTCATAATTTGTTCCTGAAAAATTCTTGCGGATTATTTCCTGGCCTATATCATTTAAAATAATTATCGTGTGATTTTCTTCTGAAGCTCCATCAATATAAATCAAATTATTATCAGCCCATATTTTAGGTGCCGCTATAAGGTTTGATTCCTGTATTTGTTCAACTAATGGTTCTTCTAAAATAAATTCAGCAGGGGCGGCAAGTGAATAAAAATCCGGAGCAAAATCAAAATCACCTACTAAAGCCACGTAAACTTTATACGGTTGGTTAAATTGAATATTATTACCATCTGTATCATAATTAATTTCTGCTAAGTTGATATCAAGATCTGATCCTGAAGGAGCAACATCAATTCGTTTTATTGAAGGAATTGCCGGAATATCGTCAATTGTAATAATTTCATCCGATTTAGCAATAAAAATTCGGTAATATTTAAGATTTTCTTCAGTTTGCAACATTGGAAAATACAATTGAATATCTGCTCCCGTACCTGTGGAGTCCACTATTGTAACAGTAGGTGCTACTTCATAGTTATAATATTTAAAATATCCAAAGGTATTGTCATAGGTTGGGATTGAATTTGTGATACTATCCGGTATGGAAACAATGTTTAAATAATATTTTTCATAAAGATTGGGTGTTAAGGAACTGTAAATTAATTTATCCGGAGTAAACATTACGTAATTGGAACCTGAATCAGGTAAAAATTCAATATAATATTCAGAACCTAAGGCTAATAATTCCCCGATTTCCATCCAACTATCGGAAATATATGCGCGCAATGTTGCAAGATTAGTAGATGGCATATAAAAACTTCCATAAATGCCTGATATGTCAGAGATCTCAGCATCAGAACCCATACTAATATCCATGGCAACCTGAGCCTCTCTATAAATAAATGCCATATTATTTGATGCATACGATAAATCATTTTCAGATACAATTATACCATCAGCAACTGAAAGGATAATAGCCTCGTAATACATGCCCGGTAACAGGGGATTACCATATAAATCGCGAGTTTCTTCAGTGAAATTTATTGTGATATCAGCACCGGTTGGAGTCAACTCAGTATAGCGTTCGGAAGTTAATGCATTTGCCTCTTCAAGTGATGGTGCAAGAAAATAATTAAATAAAATTACCCGATATGCACTAATGTTGCTTTCATCATCAGCTTTTTGAAAATGCAATTGCAAATCATTTGGGGTTCCGGTTTCTCCCGCATCACTTAAAACAGGAAATTGTGCTGTTCCAATATGTACATTTATTGGTGCCGGTGAATCAGGTGTTAAATTAAATGCAAGTTCCTTAACAATTAGCTTAGGCAGTTGATACGCATCAGCTTGATATAATCCTAATCTGACCCAACCATAATGTGAATTACCATCAATTTCGAAACGCATTCCAATATAACTGTTGTTATTAACCCACGAAGTACCTTCATAAAAATGAATCAAACCATCATGTCGATAGCAATAAACAAATGACTGGTTATTTACATTGAAATCCAAGTCAGGGCTAACAACATCTCCCTCAAACATTTGCAACAGACCGCTATCAGTTGCGATTTCAGCATAATTTGTTAAATAAATTTTTTGTACCGTAAAAATTCCAAAGGCTGACGAGGCCCACCACATAGAAGCATGCATCATCATTTCTGACACACCATCCTGGTTCAAATCAATCGGATAATCCATATCACCAGCCACAAAGACATCCGGATCAATATTAAAATAAGTCATTTGCGCATTTGCTGCATTGGAAAGCCCTAAAAGCAGACTTGAAGCTGTGGAATAGGCAGCTAAAGATTCTATTTTCATGGTGGAGTTTTATCAAAAATACAGGTTTTTAATTAAAATGGCAGTTATCAGATATAATTTTAGACCTGCCTAAAAAATAATTTTGCATACCTTAAACTAAAACTGCGTTAGCTTTGTTACCTTTGCAGACGAATTCAAAAAACACCTTCAGATATGGCTTTCGATATTGAAATGATTAAACAGGTTTATGCTAATTATCCTTCAAAAATTGCTGCTGCAAGAGCTATTCTCAACCGCCCTTTAACGCTTACTGAAAAGATTTTATATGCTCATCTGAGCGAAGGTATTGCGACAAAAAGTTATAGTCGCGGGGAAGATTACGTGGATTTTGGTCCGGATCGTGTTGCGATGCAGGATGCAACTGCTCAGATGGCTTTGTTACAATTTATGAGTGCCGGCAAAAAAAAGGTGGCTGTGCCTTCAACTGTGCATTGCGATCACTTAATTCAGGCGAAAGTAGGTGCACAGCAGGATTTAGCTTCGGCATTAGAAAGTAGCAAAGAAGTATTTGATTTTCTTGCTTCGGTTTCAAATAAATACGGCATCGGTTTCTGGAAGCCGGGTGCGGGAATTATACATCAGGTTGTTTTGGAAAACTATGCTTTTCCGGGTGGTATGATGATTGGAACCGATAGTCACACTGTAAATGCAGGTGGTTTAGGTATGGTAGCGATTGGTGTTGGTGGTGCTGATGCAGTGGATGTGATGGCGGGTTTTCCGTGGGAATTGAAAATGCCGAAATTAATTGGGGTGAAATTAACCGGTAAAATGAGTGGATGGACCAGCGCGAAAGATGTAATTCTGAAAGTTGCCGGTATTTTAACGGTAAAAGGTGGAACAGGTGCTATTGTGGAATATTTTGGCGAAGGTGCTGAAAGTATTTCCTGCACCGGAAAAGGAACTATTTGTAATATGGGTGCTGAAATTGGAGCAACTACTTCGGTATTTGGATACGATGACAGCATGCGCAGATATTTAAATGCAACCGACCGTGCAGATATTGTTGCACTGGCTGATACTGTTGCAGCACATTTAAATGGTGATGCAGAAGTTTATGCAAATCCGGCTGCTTATTTTGACCAATTAATTGAAATTAATCTGAGTGAATTGGAACCACATGTAAATGGTCCTTTTACACCGGATTTAGCATGGCCGATTTCTAAATTAAAAGATGCGGTTATTGCAAATAACTGGCCTGCTGAATTAGAAGTAGGTTTAATTGGCTCATGCACGAATTCAAGTTATGAAGATTTAGATCGTGCAGCTTCATTGGCTAAACAGGCAGTAGCAAAAAGATTAAAAGTAAAATCAGAATTCACGATAACACCGGGTAGTGAACAAGTTCGTTACACCGTTGAACGCGATGGTATTTTAGCTGATTTCGAAAAAATTGGCGGTGTGGTTTTAGCGAATGCCTGCGGACCATGTATCGGACAATGGGCGCGTCATAGCAACGATCCTGAAAGAAAAAATACCATCATTACTTCTTTCAACAGAAACTTTGCAAAACGTAACGATGGCAATCCAAATACCCATGCTTTTGTTGCTTCACCAGAAATTGTAACAGCTTTGGCTATTGCAGGTTCAATTACATTTAATCCGCTTACCGATACATTAATTAATGAAGATGGTGTTGCCGTAATGTTAGATGAACCTAAAGGTTTAGAATTACCAACTAAAGGATTTGCTGTTGAAGATGCAGGATATATTGAACCGGCAGTTGATGGCAGTAATGTAAGTGTTTTGGTGGCAACTGATTCAAAACGTTTGCAATTATTAGCGCCATTTAAAGCATGGGAAGGCACTGATTTAAGGGGATTAAAATTATTAATCAAAGCAAAAGGTAAATGTACAACTGACCATATATCGATGGCTGGTCCGTGGTTAAAATTCCGTGGTCACCTGGATAATATTTCGAATAATATGTTGATTGGTGCATTAAATTATTTTAATGAAAAAACAGATTCAGTAAAAAACCAATTAACGGGTGCTTATGAATCGGTTCCAAAAGTGCAGCGCGATTATAAAGCTGCAGGAATTGGCAGTATTGTAGTTGGTGATGAAAATTACGGTGAAGGTTCAAGCCGCGAACACGCAGCAATGGAGCCGAGATTTTTAGGCGTGCGCGCGATATTAGTAAAATCGTTTGCGCGTATTCACGAAACCAATTTGAAAAAACAAGGTATGCTTGCATTAACCTTTGCTGATAAAAATGATTACGATAAAATTCAGGAGGATGATGTTATTGATATTGTTGGTTTAACCACATTTTCACCAAATGTTCCGTTAACATTGGTTTTAAATCACAGCAATGGAACAACCGAATCAATAACAGTGAATCACACTTACAATGAACAACAAATTGAATGGTTCAAAGCAGGTTCAGCTTTAAATTTGATTGGCGATAAATAATTAAATTTTTATTAAATAAAAAGCATGTATTTTAAACGATACATGCTTTTTTTGTTTTAAGGATTTAGAACCTGGTATTCCAACCAACTATCTAATTCGCTCAAAAAATATTGTGGTGGTATTATAATTTGTATAAACTGTCAATTTTTGAAATTAACTGCTGCAAATTAATTTCATTTAACTCGGTTGCAGGAATCACTACATTTAAGACATTGTTTTCACGTTTAAAAACAGCAGGCAACTTCGTTTTATTTCCCGGATATAAGGTTTCAAATTCATCTTTATGTAAAAAAACAGGTGCTGAAGGGAGTGTTTTTAAAAAGTTTTCCCATTCAGGTTCGATTACAAATGTGCCATAGGTAATAGCGCATAAGCTGCATGGATAGGTGCGCGGACTAAATGTTTTATGCATCGAATCGAGCCAGCCATTCCATTTTCCACCATTAGCGTTGTATACAAAAACCAGTTCCATTGTCCGCTAAAACTAAGCACATTTCATCAAATTGAATAACTTTGTTATTATGCAATCGGGGAAATATTTATGTTTTTTTGTTTTAATACTGTTTGTAAAACAATTTACGTTTGCTCAGCAGATTTATACTGCAACGATATTTAATTCTGAAACCGGAAAACCCTTTGCCAATTGTCCGGTAAAAGTGAATAATTACAATTCCATTAATAGCACAGATAGTTTAGGAAAACTTGAGGTGAATTTACCGGATACAGGTAAAATCAGTTTGACGGTTTATGCGCTAAATTGTCATACTGAAGTTGAAATCAAAAAACCCGGCTACCAATTTGAGCCTATTTTAATATTTTGCCCTACTTATGAATTAGCACCCGTTGATATTACTTACATGGATGCAAATACAATTATTAAAAAAGCTGCAGCAAAAATACCAACCTTATATGCCGATTCAGCTTATGTCGCATTTGGGTTTTACCGAAATTATAAAAAAATAAACGGTGTATTTAAAGAATTTACCGAAGGTGATATTGCAACTGTAATGCGCATCAATAAAAATGAACATGACCAATTAATAAATGAGGAAGCGTTTGGCATTCAAACAATGCGGCGGACAAGGTATACCATACCAATTGATGATTTTTACGACCGTGCATTGATGGATTTGTTCAGGCAAAATTTAATTTATCATACTGCTTTTGCGGTGTTTAATCCATATTTTTTCAGACATGCCGAATTTGAAATTGACAGTGCATCTACTGATAGTACATGGATAATTAATTATAGATTAAGGGGAATTATCGGAGAAAATCATGGCATTGATAATTATGACCCGGATGCTTTTTTTGGAGAAGGTAAAGAAACCGGTTATTATGTAATTAACAAATCGGATTATGCCATTTTAAAAATTGTTCGCGAAACTATTCGTGATAAACGTTATCAATATCCAAAATACAATAATTTCTTAATGCCGGATTTAGAATATACGGGTGAGTTTGATGAAGGTTTTCTGGAAATAAATTTTGTGTTATTTGAGGGAAAATATTATTTAAAAAACATTTATCATGCGCATACCAATTCGTTTACGCATGTGGCAACGAATCAGTTATTATATAAGGTTACCGACTACTCGGAATATACATGCGATTCTATAGGATATGTGATAACACCAACAATACAACAAACGCTGGAAACCTATGCTAACAATGAACTCGTAAAATATAATTACAATGAAAACGATTGGTTAACTACTCCCCCATTTTATTTCATCAACCCAGACATCGTTTTTTCCGATATAAGAAAAAGGGGGCAGTTATACGACCTATTTGTTGCAGGTGGAAAATGACTTCTCCCCCCCCAAAAAAAAACACATACTTCATTTTATGAGAAATTAGCGGAAAATGGCTATTAATGTCATGTGACTAAGTAACAAATGTCACATTAGCCGGTTCGTTTGCAGGTGAACTTTGTAATGAAAATAAGTTTACTTAAAAACGAACATATTATGAGAAACAAATTGATAACTTTTTTATTGGTTGTATGTTTTGCCTTTGCTGCCAATGCGCAATGGGCAATTGACTCTACCAACACGGCAGGTGTAAACATGTACGCTGCCTCTACCTCAACAGCAGCTGTTTTTTCGAACGGCACAGAGTGGAATGTATTTAATGCAACAACTGGAGTGCATACCTGGGGCAATTTAACCATTGCCAGAACTATGATTGACGTTGTAAGTATTGGTGATAAAGTATATTTTGCAGGTGGAAAATTCGGGTATTTTGCTGACCCACAATACACCAAAACTGTAAATGTATATAATAGTGCAACCAATACCTGGTCAACATTAACAATGAAAACCGCACGTGAAGTTGGTGGTGCCGGTGCGCTTGGAAATAAAGTAGTTTTTGCAGGAGGAACAGGACGTGCCGATATAGCCGGTCCGGTTTATATGTATAACAAAGTTGATATTTTTGATGTAACTACGGGCGCAAGAACAAATGCGAGTTTATCGAAAGGCAGAAGCAATATTGCATGTGGGGCAGCAGGAACAAAAATTGTTTTTGCAGGCGGATGGTATTGGGATATGATGTATAGTATTTTACCATCCAATAATGTAGATATTTATGATATTACAACAGGTGTTTGGACAAAAACCACACTATCGAAAAAACGTGATAATATAACTGCGGCTGTAATTGGTAATAAAATATTATTTGCAGGTGGAACAAGCAATATGGGTGATGTAACCAATGTTGATGTTTATGATGTAAGTACTAATACATGGTCAGTGATTTATATGCCGGCTGCCAGATCATCAATGCGCACTGCAACAATAGGAACAACTGCTTATTTTGCAGGTGGAACCGGTGGAGTTGCGAATGATGTGTATGCCTATAATTCTGCAACAAATGTTTGGACAACTTTAAGTATGCCAACAGCTTTAACAGGATTTTCGATGAGTGTAATTAATAATAAATTATATTTTGCAGGTGGAACATTAGTAGCCGGAGGAGCATATTCCAATTTATTACAAATTTATGATCCTGCAACAAATAGCTGGAGTACAGAAACTTTATCTATTGCACGCACAGGCGTTGCCGCAACTACAGTTGCCGGTAAAGGATATTTTGCAGGTGGAACTATAATTTATGGTTACCCTACTCCTACCAATACCAAACGTGTAGATATTTACACTGCTCCTTTGCGAATTGTTGCTGAAGAAATGATTAATCCGGTAATGGAAATGCAATTATATCCAAATCCTGCACATGATATTATTACTGTTGATTTAAAAGGAATTACCTCAAATGCAACAGCAGTGATATTAGACTTTACAGGTAACGAAGTAATGCGTTTAAAATTAGATGAAGCAAATTCAGGAATCAGTATTTCGAATTTAATACCGGGCACTTATATTATGGTTGTAACTGATGAATCAGATATGCGTGTTGTTAAAAAATTTATTAAACAGTAAGATTTAATTTTTGTGATAGTAAGCGGCAGTAATTCTGCCGCTTTTTTTATCTTTATAGCATGATAAAACATACACTACTACTGATTATTGTTTTCCTTTCTGTTACGGCTTTCGCACAGGTTCCGCGATTTGAAAAACATCAGGTGGGCACAACAGGTGTTTCGTTGTATTGTCCGGCAACACCTGAATTTGACCTTTCCTATTCAGAAGACAGCTCGGCTGTTTACACTACAGATATGGAAGTGGACAGTTTTTATTTCAGCGCGATTGTGGTGGAGTTTAGCGCTGATATGGGTGATGATTATAATGCGAATGAAGAATTATTGATTACTTACCTTGACTTTCTTCAAAATCAGTTTGCGATTACCGGTAATGCCGGATATGGCAAAGGACATACCCTAGTGCAATACCCTGATGTGGTTGGGGTTATTGATTATTGGGAAGATGCTGAAAGCACAAAATACAGTATTGCCGGATGGATAAACAGTAAATATCTTATTGTGCTGCTGATATATGGTCCGGAATCTTACCCCAATTATTCTGTTGCTGAGCTATATTTTAAGGGCGTTCGTTTCGACGCAAATTAAACTGGCAGGCATTTTGCTTGTTTGATGTCCACCCTTAATGTCATACGATTGTTAAATTAAATTTTATGATTTGGGAACTTTTATGTATATACATACATTTACAGGACAAACAAACAAAAATTATGAAAAAACTAATGATTCCTTCAGTTGCAATAGTATTACTATTGGCTTCTGCATTTACATTTAAGGCTGCACAATCGTGGAAAATTGCCGATGGTTATAAAGTTGCTTTCAGCAGTGCAGACCCTTCAGGTGTTTTTAATGATTTAAAAGGTAATGTTTTATTTGATGAAAATGACCTTGCGAATTCAAAATTTGATGTTGTTATAGATGTAAATTCGATTAATACCGGTAATGGTATGCAAAATAAACATGCTGTGAGTGCTAATTGGTTTGATGCTTCAACTTATCCTTCTATTAAATTTACGTCGAGCAGCATTACAAAAGGCAGTGCCGGATTTATGGCAAAAGGAATTTTAGATATGCATGGCGTTCAGAAAGAAATTACCATTCCTTTTACTGTAGAAAAAAGCAGCACAGGAGCAACCTTTAATGGCAGTTTTGAAGTGAACCGCAACGATTGGAAAATTGGTGAACCTGGTGGCAAAGCATCTGAAGTAATTAAATTATCTGTTTCTGTTCCTGTAACAAAACAATAAATTATGACCTACAAAAATCTTCTCATACGCGGACTTGTGTCAGCTGTATTTGCAGCTATTGCTTGCATTGTTTGGGATAAAATATATTATTTTGCGATGATGACCGATTTTTCGGCTATTATCAATATTGGTTCAATATTCGGTGCAAATATTTTTGCCGGTATTTTAATGGCAACAGGATATTTTTTTATTACAAAGTACATTAAAAAACATGGTGTATTGGTATTTAATATTTTGCTTGCAACCTTATCGATAGCCAGTTTTTACGGTCCTTTATCACAGGCTTTACCATTAGATATAATGGCACCGGAACTATTTTTAGGTTTAGCAGCGCCAATGCATTTATTTCCTGCGTTGGCATGGTTTACACTGGAGCCGGTGTTTGTGAAGAAATAAAAAAAATATTGTTTATTAAACAAATAAAGCGACTCTTCATCGGGTCGCTTTATTTATTTTTATGCATTAAAGAATTAATTAAAACACACTAATCTACTATAATCTTTTTAGTCATTTTTATATCATTGGCATACACAACAACAAAATAAATTCCTGCAGGCAAATCTGGCATATTTACATGTGTTGATACACCACCAATTGTGGTTTGAATGGTATTACTGTAAACCGTATTCCCCAGACTGTTTACGATATTAATTGTGCAGTTTTTTTCTATTACATTTTCCCATGCAATATAAAAATTGCCATCGTTTGGTGAAGGATAAATGATTAATTCATCTTCGAAGTAATTATCGTTTGAAGAAACTATTGTTTCTGAACCATCAGCTAATCTTTCAACCGGAATGCAACCGGTCCATTTAGGTCCATTGCGGAACCATTTTTTTGAACTCGGGCTATTATATAAAAAATTAATCAGCATGTCTGATTCTTTGGCTTTTCCTTCTTCAGAAAGGTGAAATCCTCCACCATCGGGTTCGTAATCGGAACAAACCCAAGTGAGGCCATCGGCAACTCTAGGAATAATGCCATCTGCCCAATAATAAGGCCCCCAGCTTAACCATGGTGAATTTGCAGCAGGACCACTAAATACTAACTCAGGAGAACCTTCAATTTGGTCTTCAATAACCCATTTCACAGCAAAACCACCGTAATAGGCCGCTGGTTCGCCTGCTAAATCTGCATTATCGGAAAGTTCACCCGCATAACCACCATAAGCATGACTGCTCATGTATAGGATTTTCAGGTTGGGGAAATTTTCTTTCATACGCTGAATTGTAGGAATATATTTATCGTACAAAGAATCTGCCTGCATTGGAAATTCAGGAATTGAATCATCTTTGGAAGCAGTTTTAATCCAGCCGATTTGAACTTGTTCTTTACTAATTTCTGCATCAACCATCAGTGTATCGGTAATATAAGCCCATAGCAGGTTATTATGTGGTGGAACCATTGATTCAAGGCCTTTTCCACCTAAACATAAATTGACAAATTTCAAACAGGGGTTATATAGATCGGGTGTATTATTAACTGTTGATTTAAAGGTATTAAACGTGTTTCCGGCGGTAGAAGCACCAAATGCGACAAATACCACCTTCCCGTTTTCAAAATCAACTTCACCAGCTTCATTTAAGGGTTTAATGGAATTGCCAATGTTTTTTCCGGCCTGGGCATGAACCATGGGCATTGTGTTACTGCCCTCTGGGTATAATCCACCCTGATAACCCATAAAAAATCCCGGGCCTATTTCCGATATTGGAATATTTCCGGTTGAGGTGTTTTCACAATCCAATTGAGCATGAACCGTGTGTGTACACAAAGAAAAAGTTAAAATTGTAAGCAATAAAAGACATGTTTTCATAAAAAAAAGGAGGTTGTTTTGAAGTTTGAAGTATTAGCCTGAGTGATTTCAGGTCCAAGATAGGGATTTTTTCCCAACAGAAACAAGGCATGCAGGTCCAATTGCAACCATTTATCGGCATTTTTAGGCCTTGGAAACCTGCTTTATGGCTAAAAACCGACCTATTTTTGTCTCATCATGAGCAGGCTTGGTTTTGAGGGTATTTGAACAATATTAATTTTATGTAAATTAGCCGAATGAAAAAACTCCTTCTACTCCTTTGTCTTATCCCCCAAATCCTGTTTTCGCAACTTGTAATAAACGAAGTAGCCCCTAATAACCGATATTTTGATGATGAGGATAATACCTTTCCGGACTGGATTGAGATTATGAATATTGGTGTTTACAATATCAATGTCGCCCAATTTGGTATTACCGATAATATGGACACCTGGAATAAATGGTTGTTACCTGATATTACAATTTACCCGGGCGAGCGACTGATCATTTATGCATCAGAAAAAAATCGCGATTGTTATGGTTGTCCGGGCGTGATTAATTATTTACATACCAATTTTAAAATGAGTAATGGTGAAACAGTTGCGTTGTTTGATGATGCCGGATTATTAATTGACAGTATTACAATTGGTGATTTGTATGCCGGACATACGATGGCTAGAATTCCTGATGGTGGAGCATGGTGTTATTCAAATGAGCCTACACCTGATAATGCAAATGATGTAACCTGTTACAGCGGATACTCAACAGAACCCGCATTTAATACAGCTCCGGGATTTTACGCCGGAAGTGTTGACGTTAGTGTTACAGGAACAAATGTATATTATACAACAGATGGCGATTGGCCTGAAGCAAGCGGCATCGCATATACATCACCAATTACAGTTGGCATTAGTAAAGTAGTAAAAATTGCAACTATAGAACCCGGTAAATTGCCAAGTCGCACAGTAACCGGTTCATTTTTTATTAATGAAACTACATTGTTACCGGTTGTAAGTATCAGTTCAAATTCATGTGATATGTTTGATGAAGGTCCATCGTGTATTGCAGCATATGATGGTGCTGACGGATGGGAACCGGATAATCCGCAAATACCTGCAAGCGTTGAATATTTTACTGCAGACCACCAGCAACAGTTTAATAAAAACATAAAATTTGAAACAGCAGGAAATTCATCAATATACGTATATCCACAGCGCGGAATGCAATTTACTATTGATGAAGATTTTGGTGATGCGGGTGAATTTCAATACAACATTTTTGATCAATATAAATATCTTGATTCATTAAACGGATTTCGTGTGCGTGCAAATAATGACTGGGGTAATTCAGCCGCACGTATGAAAGATGTAATTAATAACAGAATTGCTGCACCAACTTTTTTAGTTGCACCTGCTTACCAGAATGTTGCAACATTTATTAATGGTGACTATTGGGGTCATTATAGTGCTAGAGAAGAACTGGATAAATATTTTTTGAGAAATAATCAGGGTGTTAATATAGATAAAGTAGATATCATAAGAAGTGGTGCCGGTGAAGACGTTTGGGATATTGCAGAAGCCGGAACAATAACTGCTTATAACGAATTAAAAACATTTTTTAATACACATAATATGGCCAACGATGCCGATTATGCATTAGCGTTAGATTTAATTGATATGGAAAACTGGGTAGATCATTTTGCTTTACAATTTTTTGTAAACAATGATGAAATGGCCTACAATCTCCGTTGTTTCCGTTCCTATGAACCGAACATGAAATGGAAATTTATTTTGTGGGATACAGGGGCCGGTTCTGAATGCGCTGCTTGTAACAGTATTGAAACACTTATTAATTTCCCATACTTAAGTGAAGAAATTAATATGATGAATGACTTGATGGATAACCCGTCGTTCAGAGATTATTTTATTAATCGTTATGCTGATTTGATGAATTATTATTTTACGTGGGATATTATTGAAACATTAATTGATGAAAATGCGGATGAAATTGAAGAAGAAATTCCTGCCCAAAAAGACCGTTGGGGCTCACCTACCGTTGCAGCATGGAACTCAGGTGTTACTGAATTAAAAGATTTTTTTGAACCACGTGTAGGTTATCAGCGCAATGAAATTGAAAATTATTTTGATTTAAATGACCAGGTGAATATTACCATTGCCGTTAATCCTCCGGGCGCCGGATATATTAAAATATCTACAATAGTACCGGAAAACTTGCCGTGGACAGGCGTTTATTTTGATGGTGTTCCGGTAACATTGACTGCCATTCCAAATCCGGGATATACTTTTGTTAATTGGGATGATAATATTTTTATTGATGATGAAACTGCAATCTCATTTACCGGAGATTTTACCGATAATACAACAGCCACAGCAAATTTCACCGGCGCTGCAGTTAGCAATGCCATAGTAGTTAGCGAAATTAATTTTAACAGCGACAGCACGAAAAATTCCGGCGACTGGATTGAATTATATAATACTACCGGTTCTGATATTTCATTGTCTAATTATATTTTTAGTAACAAAGAATTTTATAATAAATTTGTTATGGGGCAAGATGCCATTGTTCCGGCAAATGGTTATTTAATTGTAGCAGAAGACATCACTGCTTTTAACACCGTTTATCCTGCTGTAGCGAATGTTATTGGAAATACCGGATTTAGTTTATACAATGATGGTGATTCGATAATAATTCGTGATCCGGCTGGAAAAAATTTCATTGCATTTTGGTTTGATGATGTTTTTCCTTGGCCGGTAACTGCTGATGGTTATGGCCGTACTATGGAGTATTATGATTTTTATGGAGATCCGTCTGCATCAGGTTCATGGTTTCCGGGATGTATTTTAGGCTCACCGGGAACAGCTTTTGCAAACTGTGGTGAAAACCCGATAATAGATGAAATTAATTATAAATCATCAGCATTAGAAGATGCCGGCGACTGGTTTGAATTGTATAATTGGGGTGCTGTTGATTTTGCTTTAAATGGGTGGTCTGTAAAAGATGAAAATGGTAATCAATTTATATTCCCGTCGGGAACAACAATTCCTGCAGGTGGATATATTGCGATATATCAGGATGCCGTGAAATTTAATTTACAATTTCCGGAAGTGGAAAATAAAGTGGGTCCATTAAATTTCGGATTTGATGGTAATGGTGATGTACTGTTAATTTATGATGCAGCCGGTAATATTTTTCAAAGTGTGAGTTATGAAGACCAGGCTCCATATCCGTTATCACCTGATGGTGGTGGAACAGCTTTGCAATTGGCAAACATTGGTCTCAATTTAAATATACCTAGCAGCTGGACCGAAAGTTGTCCGGAAGGTAGTCCGGGTGCTGCTTTTGTAACACCTTGTGCGAATAGCATTTCAGATGAAGCACCTATTAGTTTAATTAGCATTCGTCCGAATCCTGCAACAGATATTGTAACTTTTACAATAAGTGAATTACCGGGTGTTGGGGTTTTATATGTGTTTGATGTGACAGGTAAACTGGTATCTACACAACGTATTGAATCAATTGCAACTAAAGTAGATGTTCAAACATTAAACGCCGGTGTGTATTTTGTAAAAATGGTTTTTGAAGATGTTCAGTTTACAAATTCATTTGTAAAAAACTGATTATCATTAATAACATACTTTCGATATGAAACATAAAAAAAATGCTGCATCATTAAGACGCAGCATTTTTTTTAACCTATTGATTATAATGATTAGAATCCAACGGATGCTTCAACCATCACGCCTTTGAATTCAAGTCCATTTCTTACATCTGTAGTTTTGAAGTTGTCATATTTTTGATCAACATATTCTAATTTCACTAACAAGTTTTCAGTTGGGAACCAGCCTGCTGCAATTTGCAAACGGTTAACATTGATATCACCATCAGTATCAGAATATCCGTATAAACGACCGGTTACTGTATTGTAGCGAACACCAACATAACATTGTTCTTCAGGAAGGAAACGATAAACAACAGCTGCTGCAATTTGATTAAATGAGCGGTCAACAGAATCTAAAACATTTGATAAACTTGCATTACCGTTGCTCATTTCATAAGTTGCGAATACTTCTAAACCATGGAATTTAATGAATGGGTTAACCATGATTGACATTACCTGACTGCTGAAACCAGGGTCAATTCTGCCTGAAAATGCTTTATTTGTTGGAGTTGATGCAGTTAAAGTAGTTCCACTCATATAATATTGAGGTTCACCTGCAAGATAATAACGAGAACCTGCGCGGTCGCCACCATATAATGTATTACGTGAAGTACCACCATTTGCATAAACTGAACCGGTTAAACGAACTCTTAAATCATCGTTCAATTGTTTGTCGTAACCAATTTTAGCATAAATAGATGGTTTTCTTGAAATAGTATCGCCTGTTGCAGGATCTTTAAAATAAGATAAGTCAGCATTTAATAAACCTGATGACATACCCACCATTGCAATAATACCATTTGAAGGTTTGAAATATAATTCACCTGAAATTTCTGTAGCAAATGCATCCATAATATTTTCACCAACAAATGGGTTGTAAATACCATTGGCATTATCAGTTCTGTAAAAATGTGCATCACCGTAGTTTACTTCCATTTGTCCAACTTTAATTGTAAAGTTGTCAGAAAACCATTGTGGATTTCCAAAGAAAGGTAATTTGTCTACTTGCACATAACCACCTTTTACCCAAAACTCGTTATGGTGGCGGGCTGACATATAGTTTTCTAATTTAACAGAAATACCATCTGCCAATTGTGCAGTAAGGATTAAGTTAGCAGTTGCAAGGTTAAATCCGTTTGTCATTGGATATAATGCATTAATATTAACTGAATCGCCTGTTGCAGGAGTTAATGTATTATCTTTTAATACAACATCGGCAGTATTGCTGTGTGATAAACCTTGATACTGTTGAGTAAATCCACCACTTATTTTTAATTGAAATCCGGTAAACGGAACTGTTTCAATTTTAGGTGTTTCAAACATATTCAAACCAGCTTTATCGTATGGTCTGTCGAAATTGATTTTATTATTTTGATTATTTTGAGCAGATAATGAAACTGCAGAGATTACGAGCACGAATAATGCAAGTAATGTTTGGTTGATTGAATTTTTCATAACATATTATTTTATACAGGTTAAAATTTATTTGATGATTATTTAATAGTGTAATTTAATTTGAATTTGATAGTAATGTCATCCCCTACTTTCATTGCACCCATCATAGCTGTTGGCGGATCAATGCCATAATCGCTCATTTTAATTGCTTTGGAAGTTTCAATGTAGAGTTTACCTTTTTCTTTTACGTAAACCATACCGCTGATATCTACATTTTTAGTAACTCCGGCAATAGTTAGTTCACCGTTTATTTTAACAGCATAACCGGTTCCACTTTTTGTGATTGATTTGATAGATAACATTTTAAAAGTGATATAAGGGTATTTTTCGCCTTTCAGCGCATCATAGGTTTTATCGTCCATGATTGAACCTTTATCGCTTTTAATAGATTTTACGGAAACTTTAATATTTAATTTCTGAATATTAAAACTTCCGTCAGTATTCCACAATACAACTGCATCTCCTGAAGCTGTTTGGGCTACCTCTTCCCATTCATGTACATTTGAAGTACCATCAATAGTGATTTTATGGTCACTTGCCAATACATAATTACTTTGACCTTTTGCAATTATTGCAGCAGGTAGTATAAAGAGGGTTAATATTAATTTGAAGAATTTCATAGTTTGATGTTTAATAGCTGTCATCATTTAACAATGCAAAGTAATTATAGTCAGTACCGACTATACATGATATTTATACTACCGGGAAGTGATTTAAGTCACCTTTTAAACCTTAACGCAACCTATCTTTGTGAAAGAATTTGAGCAATTGTGCAGATATGTAAATTTACAACAAGCAAGCACCATTGTTATATTTATTTAATCCATATATTAATTTAATAAATACGTACTATATGAAACGCGTTCTAACAGCTTATTTTACTGCCGTAATTGTATTATTGATATTCAGTTATGCAGCTTTGTATTTTTCAATTTTCTTTTTCCCGAAAATTGCGGAACAGTATTTTGACCCAATATTTTCCAGCAGTGAGAAGCGTACCTGGATGTATTTTGCGCATCCGTTTATAGTAGCACTCGCATTAAAATATTTTTGGCAACGTTTTCGCCACATGTTTAAAGGTGGTCCCGGTCGTCGCGGAGCAGAAGTTGGATTAATTTATGGCTTAATAGCAGTATTACCTGCTATGTGGATCACATTTAGTGGTATTTCCATTTCAATATCAGTAGTTGCAACCTGGATTTTATATGGCACACTGCAAGGAATTATTGCGGGGGTGATATATGCGAAGATGAATCCTTGATTCGCAATTTTCAGAATAAGAAACGAAGCAACCCCATTGGTTTGGTCATCTGACTAGCCAATGGGGTTCTTGCTTGTGTTATATCATTCGCAGCTCCGCCATCGACACATGGTTGGTCTGGGGACGCAACCATGAGGAGGAGGAATTGATGTGATTTCGAAGACAACAAGCAATTTATAGCCCCGATTGAAGCGGAAACCCCCTTTGCCCGCCTCGGAAAAGGGGTTGCAGCGGAAAGCGGGCAGCGCATGTGAAACGGAGCGGGATGTACATGCTCCATTTATACATTATTGATGCTTTTCATTCCATTTAGTTACAGTTTCATCATCGGGCATTGCCGGTAGGGTTTGCAAATAATTATAAATGGCTTCCAATTCGGTATCCGTCATTAAACCGATTGGCACCCAGGGCATAAATTTCGGATCCAGCGATTTGCCTTCGGGTGTAGTTCCTGAACGCAATGTTGTTTTAAATTGCTCGAGCGACCATTTTCCGAAATTTCCACCTTTGGTAATATTGGAACCGGGAGGAGAAATTGGGTCGGGTGTTTTTTTGCCATTCATATTATCGCCGTGACAAGATTTGCAACCGTGAAAACCAACAGTATAGGCACCAAATTCCGGAGAAGTTCCGAAAGTTGGAGCAACGCGTGTTGAAGTATCGTTCAGGTCGATAATTTTTGCATGATATAAATCGCCGAACAAACCTGCGCCTGCTAAAACTTTGCTGAACATTGTAAATTCAGGAGCGGGCCATGTTTTATCGCTTGGGGCAACAGTTTTAAGATAACCAACCAGGGCAGCAAGATCGGTATTACTCATGGTGCCCATTTCTTTGCTCGGCATAATAATTACGCCATGATTATCCGGTTTTACGCCGTAACGAATTACTCTGAGCCAGTCGGCATCGGTATAATTTTTTGTTTTACCACCTGAAGTAATATTAGGTGCCGGAACACTGCCGGTGGCATCATCTTTAAAAAACTCAGTCCCGGCAAAATCGCCGCCATGGCAGCCACCACACAATGAATTTGCAATAACTTCTCCCCGAACGAGCGAAGCAGAATCGTTTGTAGCAACAAATTTGGGTAAGGTAACTTCATAAGTGGCCTTAGCCATACTATTTGTTTTGTTGACCATTAATAAAACTACAATAGCCAGAATTACAATAAGTGTGAGCACAGTAATGCCCAACCATTTAAAAAATTTGCGCATGCCTTAATTTGGGTTTGTATCCGCCGCGGCGGAGGGTTAATTGGTAAATAAATTTAGGAATTATTATACAGCGGTGCAAATGATTGGGAATTATGTGACGAGAATCACAGTGGGTGGTGGGTTCCGGGATTCATTTGGAGCTCCGCCATCGACACATGGTTGGTCTGGGGGCGCAACCATGAGGAGGAGGAATTAATGTGATTATTTGATGGGATTTACGGGGTTGCTTCGTAGGCATTACTATCGAAAAAAAAAGTATTTGGTATAGCACCAACCATTATTCGAAGCTCACCCATTGGTTGTGTCCCCAGACCAACCAATGCGGTTCCATATTTATTTTTTATTTTTTAAAACATCATCTGTAAAATGTTCCATCCCTTTTGGCTTTGCAAATTTTTCAGCATTAAATTGTTGCGAATTACCGCGCGGTATCGAAAGCGATTCCCAATGCGTGGCATACAATTTTCCGATATATACAATCTGCCCAATATGATATGGATAATGCGCCAACTGCCTGTTAATGGCTTCTAGCACCGTATGCCCCTGATTGCGGATATAAATAATTTTGTCAAGATCAGCTTCAGTTAATGCATTTAATGTTTGCAAAAACACCTCCCACCCTGCTTGCCAAACAGTCATCATTTTTTGTCTGGTGTCAATATCATTTTCAAACTCCGCATCGCGGTTGCGCCATTCTTTTTCGCCATCGCTGTTTAAAAAATCAGTCCAACGGCTGAGCATATTTCCCGATAAATGTTTTACAATGATGGCGACACTATTGCTGTCTTCATTCATTTGCCAGAACAATTTTTCATCCGGCATTTGATTAAATGTTTTTTCGCCTAACAATTTGTAATATTCAAATTGTTTGATGACACTTTGTAAATATTGAGCAGACATGATATATAATTTAGTAATTAATTATTATTGATATTGCGATAAAATTTAGCTCTTTCATCAAAGGTAGGATTTTCCGGAATCGGGTCTCCAATTTGATCAAAAAAAGTCATTAATTCAGCACTGTGTTCCTGACTTTTTCCGCTGCGTAAATTGTAGTGTGCAAAATAACACCACATCATCGCTTTTACTTTTGTTTTATCGTCATTCCACATAACAGCTTCCATTAACAACATTTTTGGAAATGCGGTGAGTAATCGGGTTTCAATCGTGACTGTTTCCATACAATTAACCGGCAGCATATACGAAATATTGGTTTGCGCCACCACCCAGGTAATCCCGGTTGTTCTGGCCATTTGGTGCAGGTCGAAGTTGTATACTTGCATCAAATGGTCTTCACGTGCATTAATAATGTAGTCGATATATTTCGAATTATTTAAATGATTAAACGGGTCGCAATCGGGGAAACGTGCCTGCACTTTACTTTCTGCCGATTTAGGTAATGAGGTTGTTTGCATTTTAGTTGTTTTTTAGTTTCAAAATAAAATATACCGTTCGGTATATTTTTATAGCAAAAAAAAATTATTCTTTTAAACTCAAAATATATTGTGTTAAAAACTGCATGGTAATTTTTAATTCCGTGGATTTACCATGCACCTTTGCCTGCATCACAGCACCTTCAATGAGCGACATCATAACAACTGCTACTTCAGCAGGTTTAGTGCAACTTTTTATTTCGTTGCGTTGTATGCCGCGTTTAATTTGATTTTCAAGTGATGTCTTCCAAAAAGCAAGTGCAGTTGCAGCGCGTTCGCGCAATTCAGGATGCGTATCATCTGCTTCAGTTGACGTATTTAATATCGGACAACCCGCTTTTAAAAAAGGAATTTTCAAAAAATCGCGATACACATTCGGATACACCAGCAAACGTTCAATCGAATTTTCGGTAGCCAGAATACGTTTTTTAATGTAGTTGGTAATCCGCCCAAAATTATAATCAAATGCTGCCAGCGCCACCTCATCTTTATTCGCAAAATTGCCGTAAATGCCGCCCTTGGTAAGTCCCGTCGCCTCAGTCATGTCGTTCAGCGAAGTCCCTGCAAACCCCTTTGCATTAAACACCGGTGCCGTTTGTTCAATAATAAACAACCTGGTGCGCTCCGATTTGCTCAACTCTTTGGACATAATGATGCAAATATATAAAATATACCGATTGGTATATTTTTTTAGAAATATTTTTTATCTCCAAAATTGAATACAAATTCCGGCAACTAATTGCATCATAATTAATTTAATTTGGGCGTGTGCCGCAATGGCAATTCCGCTACACCAACAACATCGTGCGCGGCACCGTGCTTTCCGCTGCAAATCCTCGTCCTTCCCCCGATAGTTATCGGGGTCAGTCCTGCGGGTTTTCCGCTACAATCACTCACGCGGGGTTTGCGTTGGCAGCGCATAAAGTATTAGGCATAGCACTAACTATGATTCGAAGAGGTTGAAATTGTTAGCACAAAATATCATTCGCAGCTCCGCCATCGACACATGGTTGGTCTGGGGACGCAACCATGGGGAGGTGGAAATAATTTCATAATCCGATGGGATTGAAATTATTAGCACAATATATCATTTGCAACTCCGCCATCGACACATGGTTGGTCTGGGGACGCAACCATGGGGAGGAGGAAATAATTTCATAATCCGATGGGATTGAAATTATTAGCACAATATATCATTTGCAACTCCGCCATCGACACATGGTTGGTCTGGGGACGCAACCATGGGGAGGTGCAATTATTGGGATGATTCGGAGTGATTGATGGTGTTGCTTCGTAGGTATTACTATCGAAGAAAAAAAGTAATTGGTAAAGCACCACCTATCATTCGAAGCTCACCCATTGGTTGTGTCCCCAGACCAACCAATGGACGCAACCATGAGGCGGAGGAATGAAAGTGATTTTTCGAAGTGAGTTACAGGGTTGATTCCTTGGTATTACTATCGAAGAAAAAAAGTATTTGGTAAAGCACCACACATCATTCGAAGCTCACCCATTGGTTGTGTCCCCAGACCAACCAATAGGGTTGTGTCCTCAGACTAATCAAGGGTGTTGTGCACCAGACCAACCTATACGTATTTTTAGTTTTATTTCATATCTTTGGTAAACCCATGCAACGATTATTTTTTATACTTCTACTTTTACCAATTTCCTGTTACGCACAGGTAACTTGGTTGCCGGATTCCTCTTTCAACGGTGATGGCATTTACAGCTTTAAAACAGGCAAGGAAGGGCACGCAATCTCACTCCAAAGCGATAACAAAATTTTAATTGCCGGTAATGATGACAGTTGTTATTTGGTCCGATTACATACCAATGGTTCTGTCGATTCCAGTTTCGGAAATAATGGTTATGCAAGGTGGGCACGTTATAGTAATGACAAACATGTACTCACTGAAATGACTTTACAACAGGATGGAAAAATTATAATAATCGGGTACACAGACACCTATGATTTGTTTATTGCCAGATTTAATGAAAACGGAGAATTGGATTCATCATTTAACGGAGGCTACAGAATTATATCTTCACTGGACGAAGAAGACTATTTACCTTTTGATGTTGTGGTTTTACCCGACAACAAAATTCTCGTAACCGGATTATTATATTATGGAGGTTTTTTGGGTCATATACTGATTTACTCTTGATAAGACTGAATCCGGATGGTAGTTTTGATAATACACTTTCAACCGACGGGCAATTGAGCTTGAATTTGAGTTCAGAACATAATATTCCACGAGCAATGGAAATTCAATCTGATGGTAAAATAGTGATTGGCGGATATTATATGGATGGAGCTTTTCCGGAGGAGACTGATATTTATATGGAATTAATCAGATTAAATACTGACATGACATTGGATAACAGTTTTAGTGGTGATGGTGTATATAAAACCAAAATAAACGGAACAAATTGCAGGGTAATGGATCTCCAGATTACAACCTCCGGTAAAATAGTATGTGCAGGTTATGCAGTAAGTAATGAAGAAGAAGTTGGTTATTTATTACAATTAAACAGCAATGGAACAAATGATGAAACATTTGGTGATAATGGTGTGTGGCTTGCTTCTGATTCGGCTTCCTCCAATTTCCGCAAATTGGCCATTCAAGATAATAAAATTTATGTCACTGGTGAGCTCATGAATGTATACAACAATAGTAGTATACTATTAATGTGCTTTAATCAGGAAGGGGTTCCTGACAATACATTTGGTGTGAATGGACTGATGATATTAGATAATTCAAACAAGGATGATGTAGGATTTGATCTTATAATTGATCCTGAAAACCATATTGTGATTTGTGGTGGGTTTGCGGTTGGTTCTAATATTGGGGAAATGATCGCCCTTCGGGTAATTCATGGTAACATTAAACCCGATATTATCAATATAGAAAATCCGCCAATCTTTGTATTTCCAAATCCTGTTTCGAATTTAATTAATTTAGAAATTTCTTTGCCATTAAATACCACCATTAATGTTGATTTAACTGATATAACCGGTAAAGTTTGTAATAATTTATTACAATCTGCACATTATGATAGAGGAATTTATACGATAGCCCTTGAAATCCCAGAAAGTATAAGTCCGGGAAATTATTTTATACATGTTACATCTGAAGATTATCATTATGCCACAATGATTTTTATTAAATAAATATCCTATCCATGAAATATTTTTTTATAATACTTTTAACATTTTTGTTCAAAAAAAATACTTCCTGCCAGCTGGTGATTGGTGTTGATAGTAGTTTGCACGGTCAATTTTCAAATTTATGTATAACTGACTTTAATGGTGATGGTTTTAAAGATGTTGCCGGAGCGAATTATACCGGCGATCTGGCTATGTATGAATACTATGGTGATTCCTCAGAAAATCTACCGTTTATTTTTAATTCTATTAATACAATTTCAAAATTACGATCGGCAGACATGGATAATGATGGAGATATGGATTTCGTAATATCAGGGCTATATGATAAATACATTAGATGGATTGAAAATGTAGATGGTGGTACATCATTTTATGAGCTTAGCATCGGTTCTTGGGTTGGAACAGGGCCAAAATCACTTGTAGTTTCCGACATTAATAATGACGGCAGCATGGATATTATATCCAATATGGGTACTACAAATTTACTTATCTATAAAAATTCCGGAGCAACAGATCCCACTTTTACAGAGGAATTAATTGATATTGGCGCATCAGATCCTATACTAATTAATGTGACAGATATCGAAAATGATGGAGACCAAGACATCCTTTATTATGATGATACTAATAATAAAATTATTTTGCGAGTAAATAGCGGAGATGGTGATTTTACAATGGCAGGTATACCACTATTAATAGCTACATATGTAACAGCTTTAAAATTTGATGATTTTGATCTGGATAATGATCAGGATATGCTGGTGGGTTATGATAACTTTGTTTCAGCTGAAATTGAATTGTATGAAAATATAGCCGGGGTTTTTACACTAAAAACCAGTTGGGCAATTCCACACGATATCAGCGGCTTAACTACGGCGCATTTTAATACAGACAGCCTTCCTGATATTTTGGCAGTTTATAATAATTTTACATTATCTAATGACGAAATATCTTTTAATGAATCCGCAGTATTTATTAATGATGGCAACCTTTTATTTGAACCGTCATTAACCCCTCTGGATGGTGTAATTTCATCTCCTTACAATGATGGGATACTTTCGTTGGCAATATCAGACATGGATCTTAACGGGACCGATGATATCGTGTTTGCGGATGAATATTTATTGCTAACTGCTTACAGTAGTGATACTTCAGATGTTCTATTTTCAAGTTATCATGAAGCATTTAAACCACGGGCCCCCACGCAGAGTTTATTTACAATTACAAATGCAGATAGCTCTGGCATTGTCCCTATCATAATTGATGACAAACTCGATATCTATAGTTATAATATAAGTGGTGATATTGCAGTATATAAACAAGCAATTGAATCCACAGGAATTAATTTTGACAATGGCAACCGTGCATATTCCACCATTGTATTTGATATGGATAACGATGGTTTTAAAGACGATCTGTTTACATCCGGCGGTCAGATGTACGAAGGATCTGAAGGTGAATTTCAATGGCAGGTTTATCGCAATCTCACAAAACCTTTGGTGCAGAAATATGCAATCAAAACTTCATATAGTTGTCGGAACGTATTTGCACAGGATATAAACGGAGATGGATATCAAGATATCGTGGGTTCAAATGGTCAATTATTTTTTACCGGATACGATTATGAAGGTTTTGAAATTTATGAAGAATTTGATGCTTATTTCTGGTTAAAAAACATTTCCGGTACCGGTGTATTTACTTATGAAGCATTACCAGGAGATTATTTTCTAGATGAAGGTTATCCTATAGCAACTGATGTTGACTTAGATGGCGACCCTGACATTCTTGTATATAACCAAACTGATGATAATGTATATTGTTATTATAATGTTGATGGATTAGGCGAATTTTTTCCACGAAGTCCAATATTAAATATTTATAATGGCCAATATTTGCATCCGTTTGATGTTGATGGTGATGGAATTGAAGATTTAGTGATAAATACGTCCGGTGATCTGATAAAATATATAAAACACCTTGGCCCAAATGAATATGCAGCCCCCCAAACAATTTGTTACAATGCCAAAGTAAGAAAACCTGAACGTCTTACTTTCGAAGATGTTAACAGCGATGGATTTAAAGACCTACTTACCGGAAACGAAACCACGCAAATTTATTTAAATATGGACGGCTTTGGTTTTTATCCATACCCTTATGTTTTACCATTTAATTATGTAAACAGAAAAATTACCGATATTAATCAGAATGGCATTATAGAAATAGCCGGTATTTATTCCACTAATTATGCATATGCACAAGAATTAGGTGAAATTCCGGTTTACCCAATCAATTATTTTACAAATACAGATAAAGTTTTAGATGAAGCTCAATTATTATCAGATACCATTTTTATTAAATTATCGGCAATTCCTGATGACACTTTAATTATGACCGTAACTGTAATTTCAGTATCAGGTCTGGAATCTGAAGTAATGTTAAACGATGGAGTTACAGATATAATTGAAATATTTTTATTGCCAGACAGCTCAGCATTAGATTATCAATATTTTGTAATACATGCAATCGATGATCCTGAAGTGGATGCCATCGAAAACGGTCGTATTTCATATACATTAAACAACCATGAACATACTTATCCGTTAGCTAACAGTATAATACAGGATTATACGATAATTGATAATGATTACCCTGTTGCAGATAATATCAATAACATAATTTTAACTTGCAATGATACTTTAATCACAGAAGGTGAATTTGGCACAGCCTGTTCAATAAAGTTAAATACTACAGTTGATTATCCTGTAAATTTCATACTTATTACGGACAATCAATTAGATGCAGGAGCTGGTTCAGATGATTCAATTCATTTTCAGCTACAGAGTACGCTTACAAGTAAAACATTTTATATTGATGCCGTTTACGACACATTGACGGAACCATTGCATACGGGAAACTTGCTAATAAAAACAACATCTGATGATGATAATTATGATGCGATTGATGATATCATACAATCATTTTCAATAACAGATAAAGTGACCGATACTACAGGAAATAATTTAATTGAAGAAAATCAGGAAATCACTGTTTGGTATATACCCGAAACTGGCATCATTAATTTAAATTATTCGTTACTTGAAAAAGATGCTGCTGCAATTTTATTCAATACTTTTGGTGAACAGGTTCAAGCAATCTCATTAACATCCTCTGAAGGCGAAGTTCAGTTCTCAGTCCAAAATTTACCTGAAGGATTTTATTTTGTAATGGTATATTCCATCAATAATAGCTTCCAATTTGGCAGAACTGTAGTTGTTTATTAGAATATTATCTCTACTGCCAGCAATCGCACATGATTGGTCAATCCGGGGGGCGACCATGAGGAGGTGAATAAATTCATGTATCGCATACTACATGGTTCGTCGGGGGACGCAACCATGAGGGGGAGGAATTAATGTGATTATTCGATGGGATTGAAATTATTAGCACTATATTTCATTCGCAACTCCGCCATCAACACATGGTTGGTCTGGGGACGCAACCATGAGGAGGAGGAATGAAAGTGATTATTCGAAGTGAGTTACAGGGTTGCTTCGTAGGTATTGCTATCGAAGAAAAAAAGTAATTGGTAAAGCACCACCTATCATTCGAAGCTCACCCATTGGTTGTGTCCCCTGACCAACCAATGGGCGCAACCATGAGGAGGAGGAATTAATGTGATTATTCGAAGTGAGTTACAGGGTTGCTTCGTAGGTATTACTATCGAAGGAAAAAAGTAAATTATTTACTCAAAATTTTACAGTATTTCTCAAGTAAGCAGGCAATGTAACCGTATATGAGAGGTATGGAAGAATTGGCACCCATTCAACATAAGAAGGTCCGGCATACATGATACCAATATCTGCTGTAAAAACTCGTTCATTGATACGCAAACCGCCTAAAAAATAAAATTCATTTTCGACAATGCCAAAAGCGTTTTCGGATATTATCCATAGGTGTTTTTTTATTCTTACCATTCCCGATAAGCTGCCATATGGATGTGTGTCATCACCGGAAATTAATCCGCCAGTAATGGTAATATTATTATTTGTATTACCGAGTCCGATATTTAAATAACTTAAAAACTGAGGTGGTAAACTTGAGCCTGCAAGTTGATAATAATTGCCTCCACCGCCGACATAAACCAATTCATCGAGTTTAAATGTGAATTTAGTATTTAGGTAATACAAATAATCATAACCATAATTTTTTTCAGGATTTACAACATTTTGAAAACCTGCACCCAATGAAATATTTTTAGTTAATCCATAATTAAAAGAATTAAAAAACAGATACGATTGTTTTACATTTATATCTCCTTTTGCTAAAGGCAAACCGCTTGGCTGAAAAAAATAATTACCGGGAAGTGGGTTTGGATACCAATGTTCTCCTTTAATTATATTAGCAGCATCAATTGGTTCAATCCAGCGAATTAAATCTTTATTTATGGTATCCTGTTTTCCGTTTAACGAAATGGCAACAATATTTTCTGAATTAATTTGAACAATATTGCCAATAATAAACTTTTTATGAAATAAATGCACTTCATATAATTGATTACTATCCACCTGACTGAACAGGTTAAATGCTGAGCCAGAAAATATTATTAGGAAGTATAGTTTTAAGGTGTTCATGGTAATGGGTTTGGATGGGAATATAAAATTAATAAATATAATCCGAATGGTCGGTCTGGGGACGCAACCATTCGGAGGAATTAATGTGATTATTCGTAGTGATTGAAATTGTTAGCACAAAATATCATTTGCAGCTCCGCCATCGACACATGGTTGGTCTGGGGACGCAACCATGTGGAGCTGCAATTATTGGGATGATTCGAAGTGAGTTACAGGGTTGCTTCGAAGGTATTGCTATCGAAGAAAAAAAGTAATTGGTAAAGCACCACCTATCATTCGAAGCTCACCCATTGGTTGTGTCCCCAGACCAACCAATGAGGACGCGGCCAGCATTCAACAAATTAACAGCAAACGATATTCACCATCATCTTCAATCGGTGCCCGATGTATACAAGGTAATGCCTGACTATTAGGATGATCCACTGCTAAGCGACAAATATGTCCCAGCGGAATTTTTTCGATTTGAGCGTTGGGTAAGGCTGCGAAATGTAAGTCGTAAAATTGTTCTGTTAAATATGTTTCGAAGGCGACTTCTGAGCCGGCAAAATTATTTTTTAGCTGTTCGCGAATTTCGGGGATAAGTATTTTTTGGATGCTTTGTGCATTGGGTAATATTTCAGTGGTTGCACCATAATAAGTGCATAAAAAAGTATCCACAGGTATTGGCGAACGGTCGATATGAAATGAATATACATCGGTTGGGAAAATATTTTCATCAGTATCTCTGTCGTATTGTTTTATAATATTTAATGTTGGCGCTGCACCATATTCGGAAAGTAATTCAAAGTCGTTTAAAATTATATTTCGTGCAAGTTCACCTGCGGCACTTAATTTAATACTGCGTAATAATTCCGGCTCAATAACGGTGATGTTTTCAGGGGAAACACATTGCTGAATTATTTCATTAAAATCACCAATGAATGCACGTTCCCAGCATACTACATTTGCGCTGCCTTTAAGTGGAGTTGTTACTAAATCGTTGAAATTGGTGCCGCGTTGGATCATTGCTATGAATACTTTTAGTTTAACGCTGTGTTATCACCGCTGTCTGTTACTTTATATTTTGCTATCGTTGAAAAACTCTTGTCAAACGAATTAATTTTTACGCATATAGACAACTCTTTTCCGGCCGGTTTGTGCGATATTGTGAAGGTATCATTTTCTTTTTTAAAATAGTGCCAATTGTCATCATCAACCAATGCGATTTCTTCTGCATAGTCGGATTGAATTTCAAATTTTATTTCACTTTGCCGAGTTAAATTTAATGCATATGGAACCTGAATCACCTTAATTGGGAATTCGTAACTATAAATTTCAACGAACTCTTTTGCTTTCCCCGACATTACATCATTATAGATGATATCCGGGTTGAAACCAAATTTGAAAAACGATACTGGTATAAATGGCATCGTTTGATATTTATCTAAGGTAATTGAACCACCTGTCAGTTGCCACTCAGGTTGTTCAGGCAGATGCGTAAAAATAAATGCTTTCGGATTTACATTAAACCAATAGGGTTCAAACTTTAAAGTGCTAACCAACTTCCCATTCTTTTGTGTCCCGGAACCGCTGCCCCAAGTTGGGTCAAACAAAAGCCATTTATTGTCAACTTTAATTGCATTCCAAGCATGATTGGTTTCGTCAATCTTTTTTCCGATGCTGTAACTGTAACCTTTTGCATAACCCACTATTTTTTCCGCTTCAAATCCTGCGGCTTCACATAATGCTTTAAAAATATTGCTATAACCCTCACAAACTGCTTTTTTGTTTACCAGAACATTATCTGCCGAATAATCGGGGTAGTTCCCAGAATTGAAAGCGTCATCGTCATAACTTACATGTGTCGCAACCCACGTAAATATCACCCTTACTTTTTCTAAGTCATTTTTTGCAGGCTTAATAAGATATGCCGCAAGTGTTTCAATGTCCTGCTCATTTTGCTTTGGGGTTTTTCTTGCATATTCGTCAAGTGACGCATAAGCGCCCGGCTTTAGTGATTTAGGGGTTTTCTTTTGGGTGGACTTTTTCTCTATTATTACAGGAGGAGTTTGGGTTTGTGTAGTCAATGTATCTGCACTTTGCTCCTCTTTTGGCAACAACTCCACCACAAAGTTTCTAAACTCCTCATTTGTGTTATAGTAATAATAAGCTCCTGCACCAACCAGCGCTAAAAAAAAGAGTATAGATATAAATCGTCTCATTGATTTTAAAATTTACAATTAAAGGGGTTGCATCTAACAGCAGACCAGGTAACAAATAAGTTTGTTATTTAGCCTCTTCAAAACTACCAAATAATTCGAAAAGGTCGAACTACTTTTTAAAAAATAACCATCCTCCCCCCTGCCTTATCATGCGTTATTAGGGATGATTCATACCTGTCCGTTCCTTTATGATATTAGCAAAGGTTTTGTAGCCCATAATATGTTCATGAATCATTACATTAGTATGAGGTGTTTCAATTTTCATTGATGAAGCTAATATCGAATGAGAAATCCGCTCAACTTCACTCCAATGAATTTTCCTTTTTTTACCAGTCCAGCTAATGACCTCAATTGTTTCGTCATCGTATATCACTTTATGATTAGTAAATAGTAACAAAGTATTAAATCCACCAAAACCGATAAGCGCACCGAATAATCCAAAAAGTATAAACTCAGTATTGTTTATGTCACTTTTGTTATCAAAAAGTAAAACATAAATAGTTAAAGCAAATAATGAAAATAGTCCTATTGAAACCAAGATGTAAATTTTTGGCATTTCAAGAATTACGTATCCACTTTTTCGCCGGTTTCGCCTTGTTTAAATAGTATGTAAGTGCTTTCGATGCAATTATGGCTATTAATCCAACAAGAATGTATCGAAACACGTCCATACTCAATGACATTTTTTAGTATTTAACATTCGGCAATCAAAGTCAATTCAAAAATACCAAATAATCCTAAAAGTAGTAATAGCTATGATGCAGACTATGCCGGTATTTTTATTGTGACCCGAGCTACGTTTGGACATTGTCCAGTTTACAACTTTATAATTCGCCTTAGTCTTTTTTCACGTTATTATCAATTGGCTTTGTCTTACTACTTTCTTCATCCCGCTTATCCAGTTCAGGCGTCGCCGAAATTCGGGAGAGAAAAAAAATAGTCCCCTTCCCTTTCCATTTTTTTGTTGCCCAATAGATACCAATAACAAGCCCAATACATGCTACAATTACTCCGATGATTAATCTAGAATTTGATGGATTTGGGAAATAAATTATTGCTCCAATTCCAAGTCCAATTAGTAGTGGTGAGATAACAATCTGCAGCCATCCAAATACTTCAGTAATAAATTCAAATACTTTGAAAATTCCGAAGTTGTTGTTATTGGTGTCTTTTTTATCTTTTGGCATAAAATAAATTTCGTTGTGTTCAATAATAATTTGGGGGGCATGCCGCATTACAATTTTTCCTTCGTTTCACAATACTGCTGCGGCACCGTGCTTTTCGCTCCAAATCCTCTCCCGCTGAAAAAGCGGGCTGCGGGTTTTCCGCTGCAATCACTTGCCCGGGTTGGGTGGTAGTATGGCATCTTTCCTGTCCGAGCAGGGTTCTCGCGACCAATAATAAATAATTTAATCCCGCGAAACCCTGCGACTTTGGGACACGAAAAATTCGATTTAAATAACTCACAACTCCGAATGACGCAGGGTTAGGCCGGTATTTTATTTTTTTATTATGGCCGGAACCCTGCTTGGACTGGATGGTTCAAATGAGTTATTCGATGAAAACCTTTTTGTCAAAACGATTTCCATCAATTAATAATGATACCAAATATATTCCTGTCGGGTAATTCTGCATATCTATTTTATCGTTAGCAATAAGCAATTCGTCTTTTATTAATTCCTTACCGGTAATATCTGAAATAATTAGTTGTAGTTCTGTAATTTCATTTAGATGTAGATAAATTATTTTGTTAAAGCTATATACGACTGCTCCGATTTCATTTTGCGTTTCGTTTATTCCGCTAATCAGTTCTCCTGCATAAAGTCCCGTTCCACATTCGGCGTTATAGGCATAATCTTTTATATGAATGGTTTCGACCGAATCTGTAAATGAGCAACGCATCCAACCGTAATGAATACACGCTGCTTCATCAATAAATTTAATACCAAGATAACGATCTTCATCTGGAATTTCATTCCATAAACCAGAGTGATAAGTCCAAGGCCCAATTGGTAAAGCCGAAGTGTATGAAACCTCTTGGCGCTTCCCTGCCATATTGAAAAAACCAGTATTAAATGGTGCAGATTCATTAATATGAAACCCAGTTGAAAGTGTAAAGGCGATTTGTGTTGGTATTCCAATAATAGAGTTGCCTGTATAACTCGTTCCTACTTCCCAAATTTTTAATAAGTGAGCACTAAAAAAATAGGAATCGAATGTGTAAAAAGTCTCCTTCAAAATTCTAAAATCCTGAGTGCCATTATTATCTATATCAAAATTCACTTCACCATAATCGCAAACTACATCCGGTTCTAAGTCTACATAAATTACCTGCGCATCTGAAATATTACTAAATAAAATGAATACTCCTGCTGCTGCGGAGTATTCATTTATTAAGTATTTATTTCGTTTCATGATTATTCTGTTTTAATTAATTGCTTTGTTATATCTATGCCGACAACTCATTTAACGTTTTTAGGCTTGGCTAACGTGGTGATTTTCACTACAAATATAGATACAGGAAACCAAACTTTGATTAACCACAAATGTAATTTTTTAGTAATTATCATATTCTATCAACGGGTTAAAATTTTGATATCTTATATAACCAGCCTTGTTTGTTTTGTCTGCTTTAATTATTTTTTCGTTGCCGTTTTTATCGTAAGTCTTTACTGTTAAACCATCCGACAATTCAACACTTGCAAACATTTTTAAACTATCACCAGCTATGTTAAGAAATATTGTTGAACATCCACCATAAACTAAAAACGCATCAATACAGTCAAGTTTTTTGTTATAAAGCATATTTGGATAGTCCTCTGAATTGACGATTGATACTAGGTTTTTGTTTTGATTATCATAAATAAAAAGTCGTCTTACTTCGTTCGCACCACGAGCAGCAGTGCCTGAAATAAAAGTAATGTCATTAAAATTATCATTATTAAAATCTGAAATAACAGGCTCAAACCCCATTATAGCGGTGGTTTCATAACTATAAGTATTTGTATTCATCCAATATTCCGGGTCTTTAGTTGTATTACTTCCTTTTATATAAAACTTAATTATTACAAAAATGTCGTCATAAACTCGATGTTTTATTAGTTCAACTTTGCATTTTCCTTTTACACCGATATTTAAACTGTCAACAAAGGTTTCGATAATTGCTGTTTTAGCGGTATCTACATTTTGATTGGCAACAAAAGGGTTGTCACCTAATGGTATTTCACTGTTTTTTATTTCTGTTGTGTCAGCCTTGGCAATTTGTTGCTTGGGCTCTTGGTTTGGTTTACAAGAGAGGAAAATTGTAAGTAGTAGAATTGGGATTTGTCTCAATTGATTTCGTTTATTAAAATTGTGAATAATATTTTTGGGAGTGCCGATGGTAGGGTGTTGCATCACTAAACTCTATATGAAGAACAGTACTTCCTCTATATACAAATATGTTTGTGGAGAAAAGCACCGCCACTTTCGCAACCCTATTGTTGTAGACAATGTTTTTTTCATTTGTCAGTCGGATAAAATGATTTTGTTACTTCAATTTCCCCGACAATGTTGTTGTTAAACTCATCAAGTTGCTCAGCCGGAATCCAAAGTTCATTATGAATATGTCCACCCACGTTTTGCACATCAAATTGTTTTAAGTAGTCCGTTTTAACTGCAAATTTTGTCACGAACCCCGCTCCTGATGCAGCAACATTCCAGTCTCTTGCAATTTGTATTGCATATTCTTCATTCATTACCGGATAAAAAATAGGTTGCTCGGGAAGTCGTGGTGGAAACTTTTTCCAGCCTGACTGCTCAATCAAAGCTAGTTCTTTCGGGCCAACTGGTCGATATAGTGTTGTTGTCATATTATTTATTTGTGCGCCATTTGGTCAATCTTGTTTTCCATTTAAATATTTGTTGTTTAAAAGCTCCAATTAATTTTAGTTATCACTACCATCATGGCGCAACCGCTAATATGAGATTGTGAAAAAATTCTCCAACAATATAGCCCATTCAAAACTACTAAATAATCCTAAATGCAGTAATAACATTGACGCAGCGTTACACCGGTATTGTATTTATTATGCAGCCGAAACCTGCCTTGCACAGATAATATTATTTTGGGGGCATGCCGCATTACAATTTTCCTTCGATTCACAATCCTGCTGCGGCACCGTGCTTTTCGCTCCAAATCCTCTCCCGCTGAAAAAGCGGGCTGCGGGTTTTCCGCTGCAATCACTTGCCCGGGTGGGTGCAGGTATGACAACACTAAATTATAATCGAAGAATGGTTTTAGTGAGGTAAACGTCCCATTCTTAGAACTTCGATACAATAGAATTTTTAATTATTTTATTATCGTTTTTCGAGCACATTTACTACACCACCAATATTCTGAATCTTCCTTTTTCATTAACAACCTATAAGCATAATTACAATCCGGACATGTTGATTCAAAAGATTCGTCTTCCAATGCATGATAACCACATATAGAACAATTCCAAATAGTTAATGAAGTGATTTCATGATCTACAGACCAAAAGAATCCTATTTCTTTACAATTTGGGCATTTATGCAGAGACATAATATTTTGTGTTTAGCATCATTGAGTATAAATTCAAAGTGTAAAAAAACTCGTTTTTAAATTTAACCTTTTCAAAACTACCAAATAATTTATTTAACATGTAATACCTTTTGAAACATACCAGAGATGGGTTTTATAACACTTCTAAATATTCCGGTGTACCTGGGCCCTTTGTTACGTGAATGTTCTGCTTTAATGAAAGTTTTATTGGATGTATTTTAAATGCATTTGCAGTATGCGAATATTAGAAAATTTATAGCCTATGAATAATCGGCAGGCCTTAAAAGGACCGAAACTGAATGTTTCATTTGATTTAAAATTGAATTTTTAAAAATTAATCGGTTGTGCATCAGCTACAGATATTGGCATCTGGCCTTCTCAGTTGGCTGTATAGCGAAACAATTATTCATAGTTATTTCCAAATTTTCATACGTTTTTCTATTTCTGCAACTAATTGTTGATTATTCCGAAAAATAAAATTTGTAACTACAAGCTGATTTAGTTTGTTTACTGCTTCTTTCTTAGTTAAAACAGATGTTTCTACTAATTTATCAAATATCCAAATCATACCGTGATATTCAATGTACTTGTTTTTTGCGCAATTTCTAACTGTTTTATCACTGCTCAAAACACAAGCATTTATTTTGTTGGCAATGTGCAGAACTGATTTGTCTGTTTCTGATAGTGATTTGGGGTAGTCTTCCGAGTAAATTTCTATGAAATCCTTTTCCTGTAAATTATGAACTATAAGCCTATCCACAGACTGATAAGCCTTAAGAACTTGCTGTTGTTCGGGGTATAACTCAAAATATACTGCGGAAGTAGTATGTATTTCTATTTCAAGATTAAAAAATGAAGCTACAAGATCTAAATCATATAGGTCTATAAAGATACAGGCATCCGTGACAGCAATTTTTAATTTCATAGCCCGAACAAATATTTGACATAAAAATATGATAATTAAAACATTGGTTGATGCTCTTTCTTAAATTCTGCCAAAGATTGATTTGACAATGAAGCTGCTTTGGACATTGAAATTTGGTCTTCTATGAGTGCTCTAAATAAAAGTTGTTCAAAACGATTGCTTTCTTCCACTCCCTTATATTCTACAGGTTCATCTACCTTCCAATTCAGTTGCTTGATTAAAAAGAAAAACTGCTTGGTGTAATGGTCATTAATGATTCCACAATCTTTAGCTCTCATAACAACTGCCTGCATAGAAATGCCATATTGTTTTTTGATAATACCTAACTCATTTATTGAAAGTTTATTTCTGTGATTGCCCAATTCAGTTTTAATAGTTTCTTCGGGTAATAACATTGCTCCTGCAAACTGATGACACAAAGTTTCTTTTTGCCGTTCGGTTACATCGCCAAATTCTAATAGCAAGTGTGCTAACTCGTGTAAAAGTGTAAAACGTATTCTGTCAGGCTTGTTTATCTTATTGGCATTATATGCCACAACAGGGATAATTTCGTTTACAAAGGTTTGCAAACCATCAAAATCATCATTAACTCTCAAATCAATAACTTTAATATTATTGTCCTCTAAGAGTTCAACAACATTGAAAATTGCTCCATTTCCTAAATTCCAATCTGATCTGATTTTTTTTGCTGCTTCGTTTACGTGCTCGTAAGCAGTAATTTTTCCGATACCATTTAATGGGTTTTTAAAATCGACTGATAAACCTAAAATTTCTTCTAATTCTAAATATCGTGATAGTTTTTCTTTAGTAATTTCTTTAATTATAGAAGCTTCTCGTTGAGGCATCTTACTTAGCTTACGAAATTCTACTCCACTTAATTCCACTTTAGTAGTTCGGAAAAAGTAATCGGGATTTACATTCAGAGCTTTACTCATTGCGTTGATTTTTTCAGCATCGGGAATTACTTCCCCTTTCTCGTAACGGTGTAATGCTTGACGAGACAACTGATTATCCAAGGCGTCAGCTAAGTCTTGCAATGAAAATCCTTTCATCAAACGAGCTGACTTAAATCTTTCGGCAAATACAGCATTTATTCCCATTGTTTGTTTAAATTATGGTACAAAGGTAGTGATTATTAGTTTACAAACAAGCAAAATAACTGCCATTATTTCCAAAAATATGTAACTATGCCATTTTTTCATACAGTTAAAATACCAATATACTGACATTTTTACCGAATTTGGAAAAAAACTGACAGTTGACAATAGTCGATTGACACATTTGTTATTTGGCATACACTTTGTAACTTTGTAGCCGGATGCAAATGACTGCACCCATAACTTTTAAATATTTTAATAAATGGGAAAAAATCAACACGTAGTGCCCCACGGTAGAGATTGGGCTGTAAAAGGTGCCGGTAATGACAAGAGCACAAAAATTACACCAACACAGAAACAGGCTATTGACATAGCACGAGAGATTGCCAAAAATCAGCAATCAGAATTGGTAGTTCACAATAAAGAAGGAAAAATTAGGACCAAAGACAGTTTTGGAAATGACCCACGAAACATTAAAGGATAACATTATGAACAGAAAATTTTACTTAGACACCTTGCGGCCTGCTGACCGTTTAGTAATTCCTAAAAGTGGTTGGAGGCTGGTTCAGCATCACGCCATTTATCTTGGTAAAGACAACAACGGTAACAGGTTATACATTGAAAACGCTATCGGCAAAGGTGTTCAAATTGTAAGCGAAGCCTACCTTTTTAGGGGTGGCAATGAATTGACAAGAGTTGAACGATTTACAGGAAATCAACAACAACGAAATGCTGCTGTGAAGTTTGCGTTGCAACTCAAAGGCAAACAGTATGATTTACTCTATTTCAACTGCGAACATTATGCAAATACTGTACAACATAGAAAAACCCACAGTAATCAAGTCAGCAACGGACTTGTGTTAGGATTGTTCGCTTTGGTTCTTGGCATTGGACTTTCAAAATAACAATAGTTATGAGTAGTATTAGTATAACTGAAAAAATTGAAACGCTTAAACATACAATGGATAGATACGACCATTACTATGATAGCGTAAATAATAAGGCGAACGTGTTTTTAACACTCAACACTTTTTTATTGGGTGGTATTGTTACTGGGTATTACACAATAAAAGATCAAATTGATTGTGGTTTTGACATACACTTTTTTGTATGGGCGGGCTTAATTCTGTGCTTACTAAGCATTGCCTTTTCATTATGGGCAACTGTCCCATATTTAAGTAAGCAAGCGGATAGCGTATATGGGTCAGTAATTTACTTCGGAAACGTTGCCAATATTTCATTTCAAAGCTTTAAACAGATTTACAGTGAAATGACTGATGAAAAGCGGTATGAAGATTACCTTCAACAAGTGCATTTATTGGCTTTAGGGCTTCAAAATAAATTTCACAGGTTGAAATTAGCAACCTATTTAATAGGTGGGTGCTTTATCTGTATCATAATAATTGGATTTAAAATTTTAAATTAAAAAGATGAATAATAAACTTTACAAAAACTATGTAGATGATATTGCCCACTACTTGAAACAAGAAAAGAAAGGTAATCTTTCAAAAGGACTTGGTAGCGTTCGTTTAAATGAAAGTTTTTCTAGCACGCCAACAATGCTTTGGCAAGACAAAACCAAAAGCGAAGCGAATTTTAGAAGTCTTAGCGCGTTAAGTTCTGTAACAGGATATACTGTTAAGTATGAAGAAAAATTGGGTGCACATCCAAGTTTTAGCCATTTAAAGAACAGTGATAAAAGTGAATACCACTATATCGTATCTATGTTTATTGACGTAAGAAACTCAACAGGGTTATTCAAAAAGTATGAACCTGATGTTGTTGCCAACATTTGTCGAACTATACAACTTGCAGCTATTCATACTTGCTGGTATTTTGATGGTTACATACATAGATTGCAAGGTGATGGTTTGATGGTATATTTTGGTGGAAAAGGAATAACTAAACAAGCTGCCGTAGATAATGCGTTAATGGCTGCCTCTTTTGTTAGTTATTTCGTAAAAAACGATTTGAAAAACTTGTTTGACGAACAAGGTGTAAACCGAATTTACACAAGGATAGGTATTGACTTTGGCGAAGCTGCTGCTACACTTTGGCATAATGCGGGTATCGGTGAATGTAGTGAAGTAACCACTACAAGTTTACACACAAGTTTGGCTTGTAAAATGCAGGCACAAGCTGAAAGCAACGGCATCGTTGCTGGGGATAATGTTTTGCCATTTAAACCACAACACAGTGATTATTTCACTTACAAAAAATACAAGCATAACGGCGGTGAACATAATTATGTTTATGAAATAGCCGAGGAAAATTTACGATACAAACAACACGATTTTAATTGGGAACGATACTTAAAAAATCACCCGTCTATTGACGAATCTGCTGATGGAAATTTGACTTTTAGAGGTATGCCTATATTACCAAATACGCAAGTACAGCAAAACATAAATCATTTACAACAAAATGTTATTTACTATAAACCTTACCTCAAATAGAAGTTTCCAAATAAGGAATTTTGAAGAAGATAAAATTGCCACATTAAAAGCTAATAAAGGATTAAGATATGTTGGCAAGGTAAAGGACTTTTTTAAGTTTAGTGGCAATTTTTATCTTACTAATCCGCAAGGTGATTTAATTGAAAGCTTTGAAATCGTTATTTTGATTGGTAAAGCATATCCAAATGTTTTTCCTATTGTAGTATTGATAGATGATAAAATTGAAAAAAATGAAGATAACCACATGAGCGTTGATGGAATTATTTGCTTTGAACACGACTATATAACTAATGCAATCTCCAAAAGCGGATTAAGGTTATATGATTTTGCAAATTATTATCTACCAAAATACTTTTCTTGGGTATTGGTAAAGAAATATGGCGCTGCGCAAAATTTACAGGAATGGGCACATGGTGATGAGGGCACAAAGCAATTTTATGAAACTCTTTTGGGAACAACCAATAAAAATACTGTTCGTTTGTTTTTAGAAAACTATTGTAAGGCACCAAAAATAAATCGTAATGATAAATGTTTTTGCGGAAATGAAAAAAAATTAAAACATTGCCATTTAGAAGCGGCATATTATTTAAAAGCTACTTCAAAACAAAACATTTCAAAAGATATAGCTTTATTTGCAATAAGTATTAATCCTTCTGACAATTAAGGGTTTTTCACCTTTTAAATTCCTGCTGGGGCTTTTAATCCAATACCCTCGTTATTTCATAAGCTGACGTTCCGCCGCTCCGGCATTCGCGAAGTTCGGAAATTATTATTTTCTGGTAAAGATAAAAATTCTTACAAAACTTGAACTTACCACCTATTGTTTCAGCTATATTGATTAGCATGTTTTCAATATTAATCCAAATTATGGCAATACCGTAAAACAAGCGAGGGATTTATTTACAACATGGAACAGGATCAACATTAATGTCAACTTTCAAATAAGGCGATATAACCATTTAAAAGGAATAAGAACCGACAGCAAAGGTTATGATAAAAAAACGTATCGCAGTAGTGAAACGGATTGCAAAAATTGTCCGCTAAGAAAAAGTTGTGCCGGAGAAAAAACAAAGTTTAAAAAACTTGATGACACAGTCGATAAACCATATTACGACCGGATGCATGAACGTATGCAAACCGAGTATGCAAAAACGATGGTGCGTATAAGGAGCAAAACAGTAGAACCTGTGCTAGGAACATTACTCAATTTTATGGGTATGCGTAGAGTGAACACGCGCGGCATAAATAAAGCAAATAAGCATGTGTTAATGGCATCCCTATGTTACAATCTGAAAAAATATTTAAAGTTTATTCGCTTAAGTTGTGCAACAGTAACCCTTGTTATGGGCATGCCCTTCTTTTTCTGCAGTCCAATTGTCGTGTTTGTATGGGTCAACTGTATGCATTGTCCGCTTATCTAAAAATATAAAGACAACCTCTTATGTTAGTAATTCTGTAGCCACGTCAGATTTAATGTTTCCAACCACAAAGGCATCTTTATTCAAAACTCTAAATTCAATCGTTGTCCATATGTCAATGATTACAGATGTCTTGATTAACAGTAATGCTTCGGCATCTGTTAAAACTGTTCCGTCTTCGGTTGTAGTCCACTTAGTTCTGTTCTCACTCAGTTTTCTTTGAGCTTCGGCATCTTCTACTTGAAAAACCTCAACTGTTAATTCGTTCTCAAACCAGTTTTCATTCGTCTTGTAAAGCATTTTAAATGCCTGTTGGAAATTGCAGATTAGAATTCTGCTTTTAAGAAAATCACTGAATGAGCTGTAAATAGGAATTCCATCAAATGTTCCAATCAGGAAAAAAGCCAAGTCGTTATCAGGTTGCGGCTCATTTAGTTTTGAAACAAATCTTTTGCTGTCCAACAAATCTTTGTCTCTATAACCGTATTCGGGTGCAAGTAAAATTAAATCGGGCTGAAAGCTTTTCTTTTCAAGCTCTTTTAAACCAGCATCAAGTATCTGCAAAGCATTTGTACCATTTACTTTATTGAATTCGCCTTGGAGTATTGTGCTAAAAAAATAATTGTCTTCCCATCTGCCTGTTTGCCCTCCGATTTGGTCAATGCCATACATGTGCTGATTGTTTTCTTTGGTGAACATCATTTTCGCT
Organism: Bacteroidota bacterium; assembly: GCA_016706255.1. Taxonomy (NCBI): domain Bacteria; kingdom Pseudomonadati; phylum Bacteroidota; species Bacteroidota bacterium. Next base: position 238,683 of record JADJJZ010000001.1, read on the forward strand.
TTCTCAAAAACTGTTCGCTGCCCGATGCGTTTCAATTCAACCTCCTGACCAGTTACATCCTCTGAATTCCCAAACTGTTTAAACATTCTGTGCATTCTTGCTTGTGACTTCCATGCTTTGCCGATGATGTTTTTAAAATCGGTAATGAATGGTTGATGTAGCGGTGCAATTGCAACTGCTCTGTCCTTATCGTTAATGCTTTTTCTTTTCACTAGTTCAAAATCCTTAAGAATGTCTTTTGAATTTGATTGGAGGTCCTCAATCCCATTTTTATTCAATAATTTTTTCCATTTCGCAAAATTCTTTTCAAAGTATTCAGCAGTTCGTTTTAGCTCATCAAAGAGAAATTTTGCTTGGCTTATTTCCTCAGCATCCAATTCATTGAGATTAAAGAATACTTTCTTTTCCCTTATCTGGTCAGCCATGAATCCGAAAGTCATCCAATCGTAAGGTTGCGGTGGTGAATAAACTTTTCCTGAATGCCTTTCCATGAAATCCCATTCACTCCAACCCATGTAGAAGTTGCTTGCGTTTCCACGGAAAAATAAAATGTCATTAACCAAATCTTCCGAGTCAGCGTAAGGAATATTTAAGTGTTTGAGGAACTCCGTTGCAACATCTTCTTTTATTTTATTTACTCGGTAGAGGTAATAAATCCAATACTTTATTCCAAGCAATACATGCCTTTTGTAATCGTCAAACGATTTTACAATTTTGTATTCTTCTTTTTTCGTTTTAATAATTTCATCTTTGCTTCCATCAGCATTTTCCCTTTCCAAATTTTTTATTTCCCATTTCAAATCAAAATAATTTCCATATCCAACATCTGAAATTTGTTCATACTCGTCCATTGCAAATTTGAATTGAGCAATATCCCCGTTCTGAACAATGTAATAGAGTAATCTGCTGAATCCTTCAAATGCGCTGTAGTAAAACCGATTTATGATTTTGCGTTCTTCAATCTCCTTACTTCGTCTCCCAGCAAAAGCAATATCAAACCATATAACTTCTTTCAAGTGAATTGCGGCCTGCTCCGAACAGAACAAATGAAGATCAGTGAGCGAAGGTTTTTGTTTTGCTTTTTTATAAGAAACGCTATAGAAGTAAGAAAAGAAAAAGATGTATTTCCGAAAATGATTAAGTGATTGGTAGCGAACGCTTGTCTGTAATACATGGCGGACAAAACTTTTTAATACACGAAAGGTTTCAGCATTATTGATGTTAATTGATTTATCAATTGCTTTCCAAACATTTGAATCAATGCCGTCTGTAATGTCTGTATCATCTCCAAATAATCTCATTTCTGATGTTGCATTTGGTATTCGTAAAGTTTTGTTAAAGTATCAAGTAATGACTCAAGGTTTCTATATTTTCCCTGTTCACTATACTCTTCTAATTTTTCATCAAAGTACTTTCTCATTTCATCAGTGTCTTTTGGCTTTTTAGGCTTCTGTTTAACAACAATGCTGAACCTTAGAATCAGTTTATCAAGCCAGGAATTCTTTTTAGCCTTATCCCAAATGAAATCATTGGCATTATTAGCGCTCATTTCCAAATTCAGCTTTCTATAAAAAAGTTTTTCTGCCTTTCTTTTCTTTTTGAAAAACCAAGAAACTCTTTTTAAGTTTAAATCGTGAATCAGTTTTTCTTTAGATTGCTTCTGCGAAATTTCTTCTTGCGATACTTCCGTGAATTCAATTTTTGGACTTCCACCATCCCATGCTTCTGCCCAGTCAAATTCTTTTGCATTGTTTGTATTCATCAAAGCGATGAATTCCTCGCTGCTGTACTTCCGCAAAAGAATTTGTTTGGTGTTTTCTCTTGCCTCTTTCATCAATTCGTCTTCAATTATTTTGGCAATGTATTTATCATTGGAAAAATTAAACACCGCACGAAACAGGAATGCAATTAAAAAAAGGATGAGTAATGCAAGATAGGTTCCTGCCATAACAACTCTTGTAAATTCAAAAGATGGAAGCGAATCACGCAATGTTGAAGCTGCTATAAAACAAGCGATAGTGCTAAGTGTTAAATAAATTATAGGATACAATAATGATTTTTTGAAAAGCAATCTGTAAACAAGGGCAGATTTAACAGCAAGATTGTTAAGTATGAAACCAACTACTACCAATGTAATACTAATGATGGTGGCAATGTTTGCTGTTCGTTGGTCAACAATGTAAACTGCAGTTTCTGATTTGATGTCAATAATATTAAGCACTGAGATATCGATAAAAGGACTTATGATGAAAATCAGAAGGACACCCAAAAAAACAAACCAACCGTTTTTACTTTCAGAGATAAAACCTAGAAACCACCTCCATCCCGATTTATGTATGGGGTCAAATAAATCTCTGTGCCTCTTTTTCATTTGAGAAATGACACGATGTCTTAGCCAATTTCTATTTGCTCGGAACGGATTCATTTTTTACTTTGTATGTTTGTCCACTGGTCAAACTGGTTGTCCTCTATTTTTTTCTTGTCAGTCTGCACAAGCTGCATTGTTGTCAAGTAGCATTGCCTATAACGTTTTGCAGCTACCCGAAGATGGCGATTTCGAAGCACTTCACTGTCAACCAAGCAGAAACTTTGATAGATGCACAAAGCTTGATTTAACCACTGAAACGCCACTTTTGGGTAGGCGCTGTTATATGCGGTTTTTTTGATCATTCCTTTTTCAGTCCAAATAAATACCCTGCTACTGCTCCTAAAATTCCAATACATGCAGACAGCTTGTCGCTTGGAATGTCAGTCAATGCAATAATTGCACTGAATCCTACAACCAGTGTTAATCCGTAAACTTTTAGATTAAATGGTCCAAATCCATCTTTCATTTTTTTTAATGCCCCTAATAGTGACCCAGCTGTCAAAACAGATATTGCTATCAATGCAATTGTGGTGTTTTCCATTTTATTTCTTGTTGATTAAAAACTCATAAAGGAAGATGTCAAGTTTATTAATAAATCAACTTCATCTTCTTTAATTGAGTCACTATGCTTTACATAAGTATTTTGGTACTTGGAATAATAGTCTGTTAAGGTTCTAAACATATTGGTCAATTCTTTAGATGTTCCTCTTTGTTTTAAAAATTCAACTAAGGGCTCAAGCTGATTTTCTAAACTCTTTGAATTATTTAAAACCTGCTTTGCCACATATTCAAGAGAAAGCCTTAGGTCATCTAATAAATTCCGTTCGAATCTTGATTCATTCAATTTGTCAAGTGCTGATTGAAATAACTTAGCTGCTTCCGGAAAATCTTTTAAAAGTACTAGGTTTTCTTTTGCAAGATTAGCATTAATATTAGGACGTAGTATCGTAAAATCAAACGTTGGATTTAACTCACGAATTTCTTGCTCAGTAAAATATTTACATTTTATGTAGAATAGATTTACTGAACACATTTCTGGATTGTCTTTGTGCTGACATTTTAATAAGTGCTTTTCATAGGCTTTGTCAATTTGCTTGGCAACTTCATAAAGAAATATTAGCTTGTCAAGGTTGTCATAATAATCATACAGTGCCGTCTTCAAATCACTATTGAAGTCATTAACACCGTTGTATTCATGCTCATAGCCTTCAATTACCCTTGAAAACTTTGAGGCTTCATCTCTTATTATAGTTTCTGCGTTCATTCTTAAAATCACTTATAAATAGATTATTTAAGCAGGTTTCCCTTAAAAACCTTCTAATATCCCTCCAAAAATACATATATTGAGAAGCCAAGTGTTTTCTAATTCTCCACTTCTTCCACAAAAACTATATATAAATTACCCGCTATAATAATCCTGTCCAAAACTTTACTTTCAAACTTACAAATTTTTGGCTGACAGTGCCTATCCACCCCATCAAATTCACGGAAAACCGTTAATCCCCACCCTGTCACATTTTTCTAAAAATCCATCATCCCTTAATAATCACGTTAACACAAAAATAAAACCCCCACCAACCCAACCACCAATCTCACTCCAATATACCCTGTCACAAAAAAGCAAATTATACGAAAACCTAATTCCATGGTTACGTTAAAAACCTCACCTAACCCCTAGGGTTAAATGCTAATTCCTTTAAATCAAAGCTACCTGAGTATTTTCAAAGTTCCCAAGGCAATAATTAGTTCAAATATCAGCCGGATTCACTTTAGGGCAGAATTTTAGCGGTTGGCGGCTTTGAGAAGAATCGGATTTCGGAGCTTAAAACTATCAACATTCCATAAAATTTGATGTGAAGTAGAATGTTCAGTTAACCACTGAAACCGTTTTTTTTTCAAAACCGCTGTTACCTGCTTGCTTTCTGTCTGTCGTGTCGCTGAATGCCTTGTAAATATAGAGTTTCCGTGTCAATGTCTGTTGTGTTTGTCGGGCCGTGTGTCGGTGTATTTTTATTTTTTTTAGTGTTGGTAATTTTTAAAAAACAATTTTTATCTGGGTTGGCAAAGCAAACTCTTTTGCAATTTTTGGTCTGTGCTTTGGTTTGTGCGAATTGCATATGGGCTTACCTTTAGCGTGAGCTTTCCTTTTGTTTCATAAATATTGATATTAAAAGTCCTATTCCTACAACTACATCAACTATGTTCCATATCTCTCTGCCAAGCGCAATTTTGAAAAAAGGTTGAAATAGTAATGCAAGTCCACTGTAAATTATCATTTCTGTTTGGCTGCCTTTTTTGTTCGCCTGATAAGCTAAAATTGTAAAAGCAATTAGTCCTACAAACCTGACGAACTGGTAATAACCGTAGGGCATATCAGCCAAACAGATAAAAAATAAAATCGCCAATACAATTTTAATGGTGCTAATCAAATTTAATTTCATCTGTAAATTCTTGATGTAAACCGTAATTATGGAAGTTAAGTAAATAGTCTATTTGTTTTGGGAATTTTACAATCAGGGTTTGCTCGTCTACTTTCAATTTTGACTTTGCCATTTGAAGAAATTTTAATTCCCTTGGTTGAACAACATTGTCCGCTTCCATAATGCGCAATAGCACTTCAATTAATAATATTTCTTGGTGTTCATTAAGGTTGCTTGTTCCTATTTCCTCTAGGTATTGATTTATTGCACCTTTACCGTTGGCTTTGATATTGTCAATATTATCTTGTAACGGTGCTTCAACGTCATATCCCATAAAATATATTTCATTGGTAACTATGGCTTTTATTTCTTCAATTTCTGTTTCCGCAATGTCACCATCACAAGCCATTGCCATAACAGCTGACTTAAATAGGAAATCTTTAAAATCTTGATTTTTCATTTTGTCGTTTTTTAAAGTCCAAAACCAATTTTTGTTGTTGCTTCTTTTTCAGCACCCTTTGGTAGCAAGTTAAGTAGTCCGCTATTTATTTCAGAAAGTCGTTCCCAATTTTGGCTTCCAATTGCAAAGTTCCCAGCATCAACCAAACTTTTTGCTTGCGCTTGGTCATTCATCTTTGTTTGATTGCTTTTACACCATTGAAAAATGCCTGTTAAAAATTTTGGAGTTCTCCATCTAATTCTTGATAGGATGCTGTGCATTTCATCAGATTTTTCTTGAATTTTCAATGGGCTATTAGTTGCAAAAAAAGCGTTCTCTTGTGCAACTATGTCGTTGTATGTTTTGCGTTCGTGGTCGTTTCCGTTTTCTTCTAAAATCTTTAAACATTCCTCTTTAACTTCATAGTAATGTGCTTTTACCTGTTGAATCCTTTTGTTTTTAGTTGCACTATCTATCTCTTGTGCAATTTTTCGTTTTTTATCTTCAAGTTGATAACGCTTGTCTGTAACATCATCATTTGTGAGGTTCTCAGTTTCCTCACTTACTTTATCCATTTCATCTTTTAATTTTTTTAATGCACCTGCTGTTTCGTAATCTTCTTTGTTTGTTGCTTCTTGAATTTCCAATTCTAATTTTTCTGATAAATCCTCAACTTGTTCCTTTAGAAATTCAATAGGTGTATGCCTTTCTTTTGGATTGAAAGTTTGTTTAAACTCTTGGTCTGCCATGTTAAAATAAATGGAAATTGTAATGTCTCTTGATTCTGAAATTGAAATAGTAATTTCTATATCAGAACCCTTAGCAATATCCCTTTTTATTTGCGTTCCCCTGATTTCCATAAACCCAATTCCTTTATTGGCTTCAGGCAATGCTAAATGAGAACCCTCTAAAACATTGATATAGATAAAATCGAGATCGTTTCCTTTAATAATTCCTTTGTTTAGCGGAAAACTAATACCGTGTGAACGAAGCGGAAGAATTGAGTTTTTTTGGAATACAAGCTTTAATCTTGTTTTGCCAGGATTGTCATAATCGTCAACTTCCAAACAAATATCTTCAGGAATTGGCTGCCCACTGATTCCAAAACCACTGTTGATTCCAATTGGCTCTATGTCGGTTTCAATTAGATTGTTTTGCTCATCATAAACAGTAAGTGTAAAAAAATTGTATGCTCCGTCAACTAATGGCAAATCTTCATTTATACGGTTGCTTAATTTCTTAATTCCAGAATCATAACCTCCGTCCTGTCTTTGTATACGGTAACTCAAACCTGTTAAATCACCAGTTAATCTTGCAGCAAATAATTCTTCTTTTTCTTTAGATGCTTTGTTGTAAGATGCTTTTATTGAAATTGAGGTTTGCTTTTTATTGTTGTCGCTTTTTGAAATTTCTTTTGGTTTGGTAGCTGCATAATATGCCGCACCAATTGCTACTGCTGTTGTAGGGTCAATTTCACAATTTGAGGGTATTTGTAAAACTTCTTCAACACGACTACGAACGTATGGAATGTAAGTAGAGCCACCAACCATTAACGTAAATTGAACATCAATTGGTTTCAGTGAATTTCTTGTTATGATTTTTTTAATCATATCAATTGTTTCGTCAATATTCGGTTTGATTAATTCGTTAAACTCGGACCGTGTTATTACAATTTCCATATCTACCTCGTTTCCATCTTCATCTTCAAAACCGTCTATTACTATCTCTGCTGATGTTTTGGAAGACAAAGTTATTTTGGCTTCTTCTGCTCGTCTTAATAGCACGTAGTATTTTGCATTAAATTTACCTGTCGCACTTTTCATTTCGTCTTCCAAATTGGAGAAACTATATTTTTCAAGGATTTTTGGAATAACTAATTTCTCAACTATCATATTATCAAAATCAGCACCACCCAAAAAGTTGTCTCCTTCGTGGTCTAAAACCTTCATTTCTCCCTCTTTGATTTTTATTAGGGCAACATCAAAAGTTCCACCTCCCAAATCGTAAACCAACCATTGCCCGTCTTTCATTTCTCTTTCCTTCTTCATATTAGCGTATGCTAAACTGGCTGCAATTGGCTCTTGAAGCAGAACAACTTGTTTGAAACCCGCTTGTATTCCCGCTTCCTTGGTTGCATTGGATTGTATCGTGTCAAACGATGCCGGAATAGTAATTACAACTGCGTCTAACGTATCGCCTGTATTTACAAATGTTTTCAACTCTTTTAATACTTGGGCTGAAAGCTCAACAGGTGTTTTAGATTCATTGATTGATTTAATTTTAAAACTTTCAGCAGTTCCCATTTTCCTTTTGAAAACGCCAACAACACTTTTTGGGTCTTTTTCCAAAAATTCTTTGGCTTTGTTTCCAACTGTTATTTTGTCCTTTTTGTAGGAAACAACTGATGGCAAAGTGTTTCTGCCATAGTCTTGAGGGTTTGAAAAAATGATAACTTCTCCTTTTACAAACTTTGCAATAGCACTGTTTGTAGTACCTAAGTCAATTCCGAAATTGATTGTATTTTCCATTTTGAATCCTTTTTAAAGATTAATTATTTTAGATTGAACTATAACTAAAGCAGGTTGAACAATTACTTTTATTACTTTTTCATTTTCTTGATAAGCATAAAAGATAATCGGTTTTATTACTTCTATAATTTCAAGATTTTCAACACCTGTACCTGAAATTGTGGCTTCACAGTCAGTTCTTGTATCCGAATAGCTTTCGCCAATTGGATTATGATAAGTTAAACCAATAGTGGAACTACCCTTGAAAAACTCTTCTTCAAGTATCCTTTTCATTTTATTGAGATTTCTTTGAATTGAATTCTCTTCTTTTAAGTTGGTTACTTTTTTCTCGATTTCAAATATCTGATTCATAAAATCTAGATATGCTTGTGGCACTTTTACGGTGACTTTTTTTATTTCTTGCATATTGTTTCGTTGTTAATTTTATACTTTCAAAATTTGTTTCAATTTCCAATTAAAGCACCGATTGCAGAAATTATTAAACCAATAATTATTATGTAAATTATAAATGTAAGTTGCGGAGATAAATTATTTACCATTGCTTGATTTGCTTTACCAACACCAGTTCCTACATTATTTAAAACATTTTTTGCTTTAAACTCTACTCCTGAAATATTTTTTTCAATGCTTACAGCTAATTCTCCATCATTATTGCCAATTGGCTTGATACGTTTAAAAAAACTGTTTGAGTAAAAAGCATCCAGTTTTACTAATGTTTTTTCAAGCGTATAAAATAAACTACGTTTTAAAGCTAATTCTTTTGATTCTGATAAGGATTTGATTAATTTATCAGTGAATATTTCGTTCAACATTTCTTTAACTTTAACTGCCTTAATATTTACCATGCCGTGTGAACTTATTTGAGAATTGATATTTTCAATCAGGTTAATTAAACTTTTTATTTCGTTTTTCTCATTATCTTTTTGTTTCTGTTTCAGTTCCAAAAGTTGTTTCAATGATTCGCTTAATTCCTTTTTTGTTTCGCTATCAACCTTTATTGTCATAGCAATTTGTATCAATAAAATTGATTCATCTAACTCACCATACTTATTCCAAATTGAAACGGAAATACCACGAAAAAGCATTGCCATTTGATTGCGAATTTCGCTTAAAACGGAAGGAGTTTCATTTAATTCATCAATTGACAGTATTGAATTCATTTGTTTTATAATAACTTGGGGTTGCTTTGTTTTATTTTCAATTTCCTCTCTTAACTTGCGAAGGGCCATTAAGCTTATAGCATATTTTGTTAAAATTGGAGCATGTTTTTCTTGCTCTTTTCTTTCATTATTTTTTTTATTGATGATTTTGAAATTATTCTCAAATGTTGGCCTATCTAATCCGCCAATGTTTAATGTCAACAAATATTCGGTCAAATCATTTGGAACTTGCGTTGAATCAAAAGTATCCCAAATAGAATTAGATAGATAGTTAATTGAGTGTGCAATTTTTAATATTTGGCTTTGAAAATATTGCGGCAAACAATTGAGGGTATTGGTCGGAAAGTGGTCTTTTACCAACAAAACAACTTCTTCAATGTCGTCCTCATCATAAGAAGTTTCTTCATTTTTAATGTCTTTTGTTATTCCATCAATTTCTGCAATTTTATTTTGAATGTTATTTGAAACACTCTTAAACGCAATGTTTAATTCTGACTGTGCAATTAAAGTTGAGGTATTTAAAATTGCTTTTGTAAGTTCGACATTGTCATTTTCAAATGCAGCCAATAAGGCTTTGTCAAATCTTGGTGCAAAATATGGGCTTATGAATTTGACAAATTCGGGCAACTTAAAAATGCTGTCATGTTTGAAGTTTTTGAAAATTACCTCTTTACCACTTGCTAAAAATTCATTGAGAGGTTTGTTGTTTGCCAAATACAGATAAAATTCTTTGCAGTCATTGTTCATCAACTCGTCAATTGCTTTTTCACAATTTCCTTTTGTGAGTTGTAGTCCATAATACTCAAACGCTCCATTGTCAGACAAGTCAATATCTACAAACAATTTGCGTTTTGCCTTTTTTATAATTTCGTTATCAATGCATGTTGTGTCAGTAGCATTTGATAGGCCTAAAATTTCGATTGGATTTACATACATTGCTATAAGTTTATTGAATTTTCAAATTCCACTGGAAAGACGTTGGCAAAAAATGACAATTTCGGTATAGCGAAGGGTCGGTTTGTGTTTCGGGCAAAAGCAAATGTGCCAGTTGTGTGGCTGACTAAATTTGTTTTTAAATAATGAGCGTTGGGTAAAAATAAAAATACAGAAGCGTTGGCTTTTGGGTCGGCTGCCTGATAGTTCAATTGTCCAGTCATTTGTTTAAGTTTTATTCAGTCGTTCATAGTTGCTGTGCCGACTTTTAGGCTTGCAGGTAACTAGTTTATTTCAGCAGGTTGTCCTTAAAAAACTTCTCATATTCCCAAAAAAAATGCATCCATTGAGGAGCCACGTGTTTTCTAATTCGCCACTACCTTCACAAACCTAACCTCAATCTCAAACATACAAATTTTACTCTCAAAAATATTCCTACCCTCTCAAATTCACGGAAAACCGTTAACCCCAATCATGTCACATTTTTCAAAAAATTCAACACCCATAAACAAATACATGATCACAAAAACAATACACACACCAAACAAGCCTCCAATCTAACCCAAATTTATCATGTCACAAAAAAGCAAATTATACGAAAATCACTGAAGTAGAATCCTGTTTCCTACAATTCCAAGCATGAAGCGTAAATTCACATTTACACCAGCAATGGCATAGCTGAAAATCAAACGGATTCCCTTTAGGGCAAGCCCTTAAATTTTAACATTACCCTTAAATTAATTTCAATCGTAGTCGAAAATGGTATCATAGCCCCTGAAGTAGAATCCTATTTCTCAGAATTCAAAGCATGACGAGTTAATTCACATTTACAACAGCAATGGCATAGCTCAAAATCAAACGGATTCACTTCAGGGCAAGCCTCTAAATTCTAACATTACCATTAAATGAATTTCAATCGTAGTCGAAAATTGCAATTTAGCCCCGATTGCAGCGGAAACCCCGCAAGCGAGGAACGAGTGCGGAGTTGCAGTGGAAAGCGGGAGCTGAATTCGCTACGAAGTGCAATGTCCATGCTTCCCTGAAGTAGAATCCTGTTTTTTACTAAAATTGTAATTCTGCCTGAAAATCCAATTTCTACCAAAAACAAAATTCCTTATTAAAATTACGGATTCACTTCAGGGCAGGCCCTTACAATAGAATCCTGTTTACTACTAATGTCTTGCATCCTAAACGATAATGGTCGGTCTGGGGACGCGACCATTGGGGGCTGCATATATAGTGACTGTTCGTTTAGAGAGAACATTTTTTGCTCCCATAAAGTAGAATCCTAATTCCAAGTTGGTTTGTCATTTTACACATCGCAGCTACTTTTTTACCGGATTCAAGTTTTTCATATTATTTACGGATTCACTTCAGGGCAGGCCCTTACAATAGAATCCTGTTTACTACTAATGTCTTGCATCGTAACCGATAATGGTCGGTCTGGGGACGCGACCATTGGGGGCTGCACATGACGTCATTCTTCTTTGGTGAGCATATTCGTTGCTCCCATGAAGTAGAATCCTAATTCCAAGTTGGTTTCTCATTTTACACATCGTAGCTACTTTTTTACCGGATTCAAGTTTTTCATATTATTTACGGATTCACTTCATGGCAAGCTTTTTTCAATGCACGCTCTTCCCTCAATTTCACCATTCTTTTCCTGCCAAATAATAATCTTCCTACCTTTGCCGCATCATGTGGAAAAATAATATACTCGAAGCGATAGGCAATACGCCGCTGATTAAGTTGAATAATATTGTGAAAGATATTCCGGCGACTGTGCTGGCGAAGGTGGAGACGTTTAATCCGGGGAACTCGATTAAGGATAGGATGGCGCTGAAAATGGTTGAAGATGCGGAGAAGGATGGTCGCCTGCAGCCGGGTGGAACTATTATTGAAGGCACCAGTGGGAATACGGGAATGGGACTTGCCATTGCGGCGATTATAAAAGGTTACAAATGTATTTTTACGACTACCGATAAACAAAGTGTAGAAAAAGTAAATGCATTAAAAGCGTTTGGCGCAGAAGTTATTGTTTGCCCAACCGATGTTGACCCTGAAGACCCGCGCAGTTATTATTCGGTGAGCAGTCGTTTAATTAAAGAGGTGCCGAATTCGTGGAAGCCTAATCAATACGATAATCCGAGTAACGCCGTTGCGCATTATGAAACTACAGGTCCGGAAATTTGGGAACAAACGGAAGGAAAAATTACGCACTTAGTTGCGGGTGTTGGAACGGGTGGAACGATATCGGGAATTGGTAAATATTTAAAAGAAAAAAATCCGAATATTAAAATTTGGGGCATCGATACGTATGGTTCTATTTTCAAAAAATTAAAGGAAACAGGAACCATCGATAAAAATGAAATTTATCCTTATGTGACGGAAGGAATTGGTGAAGATTTTTTACCGGAAAATGTGAATATCGATATCATTGAAGATTTTGAAAAAGTAACGGATAAAGATGGTGCAATTATGACTGCACGTATTGTTCGCGAAGAAGGTATTTGGGTTGGAAACAGCTCGGGTGCTGCATTGCAGGGACTCATTCAATTAAAAGATAAATTTACAAAAGACGATGTGGTGGTGGTGATTTTTGTGGATCATGGCACACGTTATTTAGGTAAAATGTTTAACCCGGACTGGATGATGAAAATGGGTTATATCGATAAAACAGGTTTAACTGCAAAAGATTTAATTTCTACAAATCAGAAAGGTGCGTTAATTAGTGTTGATACACATACCACCGTTGCACAGGCATTACAAATTATGATGCAAAATGATTTTTCGCAAATGCCGGTTACTGATGGCGGACGCATTGTTGGTGCAATTAATGAAAGTGTTTTATATCAGCAAATTGTTGCACACCCCGACATTAAAAATAAACATGTTGGTGAAGTAATGAGCGCTGCATTTCCGTTTGTAGATATTTCGGCACCAATTGATTCAATCAGTGCGATGCTTACTTCTGATAATCCCGCATTATTGGTGCGCGATTTTAAGGTGGACAAAACATATATTATTACACGTCACGATGTAATGAATGCATTGACTAAATAATTTTATTTTGAGCGCAAAACGTATTGTTTCGCTGGTTCCAAGTATTACCGAATTGTTGGTGGATTTGGGGTTGGAAGATCGTATTGTGGGGGTAACAAAATTTTGTGTGCACCCTGCACATTTGCGCAAAGAGAAAACCATAGTTGGCGGGACAAAAAACCTGCGGATGGATGTAATACGCAGCTTACAACCAGATTTGATTTTAGCGAATAAGGAAGAAAACGTAAAGGAACAGGTGGAAACGCTGGCTTCGGCGTTTACGGTGTATACAAGTGCAATCAGCACATGGCAGGAAACGCTGGATATGATAACCCGGGTTGGTGCGCTGACCGGAACTGAAAATAAAGCGGAAAATCTAGTCGATGCACTCAATCAGAAAAAAAGCGCGTTTCAAGCGGCTAAAGTCAGCAGTGGCAAACGTTTCAGGACATTATATCTCATTTGGCAAAAACCCTGGATGAGTGTTGGTGGCGACACATTTATACATGAAATGTTGTCGGTTGCCGGTTTTGAAAATTGTTGCGGGGAAAAAAGTCGTTATCCGGTATTGGAGGAGGCTGAAATTATTTCGCTGGCTCCGGAGGTAATCTTACTCAGCTCGGAGCCCTACCCTTTTACGGAAAAACATATTTCAGGGTTACAAAAATTGTTACCTGAAGCGGTTATTTTGTTGGCAGACGGGGAATTGTTCAGTTGGTATGGAAGCAGGCTGCTGGGGGCTTTCGACTACTTTGGCGACTTGCGCAGCAGAATTTGACATTTCATTTCCGGGAAAACTTCAAAATCCGTAGTCAATTTGCTATCTTTGCGGCCTCAATTAACCCGACAGCAATGGTTACGAACGATGTAAAACTGTTTTCAGGCACCACCAGCCGATATCTCGGTGAAAAAGTGGCGGATTACTACGGTCAGCCCCTTGGAAAAATGACCATTGAGCGGTTCAGTGACGGCGAGTTTCAGCCGAATATTCTGGAGAGTGTGCGGGGTAGTTATGTGTTCTTTATTCAAAGCACTATGTTCCCGTCGGACAACCTGATGGAGTTGTTGCTGATGATTGATGCGGCTAAAAGGGCTTCAGCATCGTATATCACAGCGGTAATTCCTTATTTCGGACTTGCCCGTCAGGACAGAAAAGATAAACCACGTGTTTCAATCGGCTCGAAACTGGTTGCGGAATTATTGACTGCAGCGGGCGCTAACCGAATTGTTACCATGGATTTACACGCTGATCAGATTCAGGGGTTTTTCGATATTCCGGTTGACCACTTGAGTTCTACAGCGATTTATGTTCCTTACATTGAAGAAAATCTGGACCTGACAAATGTGATTTTTGCTTCCCCTGATGTGGGCAGCACTAAACGCAACAGAAAATACGCCATGCATTTTAACACCGAACTCGTTATTTGCGATAAATACCGCAAAAAAGCGAATGAAATTGCTGAAATGACTGTAATTGGCGATGTTACAGGTAAAGATGTGATTATGATTGACGATTTGGTTGACACCGGTAATACTCTTGCCAACGCAGCCAATTTGATGAAACAAAAAGGCGCAAAAACGGTGCGTGCGTTTTGTACCCATCCCGTATTAAGCGGGAAGGCTTATGAAACAATCGAAAATTCTGCTTTAGAGGAAATTGTTGTTACCGACACCATTCCGCTGAAACGGGAATCACCAAAAATTCGTGTGTTGTCATCTGCGAAATTGTTTGCAAGAGCAATTCGTAATACGCACGAACACAGAAGTATTAGTTCACTATTTATTAATAATTAAATCAAAATTCAAATGCAAACTTTTGTATTAGAGGGAACATTGAGAGACACACTGGGTCGCCGCGCTTCGAAAGATGCCCGCGCTTCAGCTATGGTTCCGTGTATCCTGTATGGCGATGGCGAAAACATTAATTTCGAAGTAACCAAAATTGCACTTAAAAACTTAGTGTATACTCCAAATGTATACAAAGTAGTTATTAAGGTTGATGGCAAAGAAATTGAATCGTTAATGCGTGAAATTCAGTTTCACAAAGTAACTGATGAAATTCTGCACATTGATTTCTTAAAATTAAATCCATCAAAAAAAGTAACCCATGTTGTGCCTATCGTTTTAGAAGGACAATCAATTGGTGTTAAAGGTGGTGGTAAATTAGTTCAACGCATCAGAAAAGCAACTATTAAAGCTTTTCCTAAAGATTTAGTTGATAAAGTTACAATCGATATCACTGATTTAGACGTAAACAAAACAATTCGTTTAGGTGATTTAAAAGTGGCTAAAGTAGACGTATTGGGTTCTAAAAGTATCCCGGTAGTTACTGTTGTTTCTCCACGTGCACTTAAAGCTGCGGCTGACGCTGCTGCTGCTGCAGATGCTAAAGCGGCTCCGGTTGCTGCACCTGTTGCTGCCAAAGAAGAGAAAAAAGACTAAATACAATTTTCTGTTAAACGAAGCAATTTCTATCTTTAATGATTATGAAATTGCTTCGTTTTTTATTTCCGCAAACGCATAAAAAAGAAATTCCGCTAAACGATATGAAATATCTTATTGCAGGCCTGGGCAATTTTGGAATTGATTATGTAAATACTCGTCATAATATTGGTTTTGATGTTGTTGAAAAATTGGCTGCGGATAAAAATGTAGTATTTACTTCAGGTCGTTATGCAGACGTAGCTGAATTTAAATTTAAAGGGAAAACATTTCTGTTAATTAAACCTACCACTTACATGAATTTAAGTGGGAAGGCTGTTAAGTATTGGATGGATAAGGAAAATATTCCACTAGAAAATATTGTAGTTGTAACGGATGATTTGAATTTACCACTCAGCAAATTACGCATCCGCAAAAATGGCAGTGATGGCGGACATAACGGATTAAAAAATATTCAGGAAATATTACAAACCAATCAGTATATCCGCTTGCGTTTTGGGGTTGGCAATAATTTTCCGAGTGGCCGACAAGTTGATTTTGTTTTAGGCAAATGGGAAAAAGAAGAACAGCCTGCTGTAACTGAAACGGTAACAAAAGCAGCCGAGGCCGTTGTTTCCATCATAATGGAAGGTGTTGAACGTGCGATGAATAAGTTCAACTAATTAATTTACTCCGGCAATCTTAATTATCGCCTTCCGGATTTGTTTTGGATGTTCCGGGTTTTGGATTTGACTTCGTATAAAAGCGCAACAGCATATTATTAAACTGCATGGTAACCTCTTTTGGTAGTTGATGCGTTGTTCCCGGCATTACACTTAATTGTGCATTGGGTATAGCTTCATAAATAGCGACGGTGTGCGCGAGTTTCACATTATCTTTATCGCCACTCACAATTAATACCGGTGCAGTAATATTTACCAATAATTCCGGGTCAATTGCATATTGATTGATTTGCAGATTTAATAATCGTAAAACATTTTTATACTCAAGGTTACCGGCTTTAATAGAATCTTTTGCAGCTTTAATATCATCATTAATTTTTGCAATGGCTGTTGATTGCAAAGCAGTTGTATCTCCATTCAATGAAGTCCCCAAAATGGCCAATGATTTTACTTTTTGCGGATAATTAATTGCCAATAACAATCCAATTTTTCCGCCATCGCCCCAACCAAAAATATTTACACTATCGAGTTCCAGTTTTTCGAGTAATAAATAATAATCGTCGGACATTTGCTCATAACTCAAACTGTCTTTATTTAAAGTAGATTTTCCCTGACCACGTGAATCAACAACAATAACTTTGAATTTTTTTGAGAGGAAATTAATCTGACTGTTAAATGATTCCACAGAACCATTATTGTCGTGAATCAATAACAATGGTTCACCTTCACCGTACATCTCGAAATAAATATTTACACCATTTATCGATTGATATTGACCTTCGGTATGTTCAAAGTTTTTACCTGCGTTGCCACCATTATTATTGGCATTACTGATGGGTTTTGGAGAAATGGGTGAACGTTGAGCAAATGTACTTGCACTCAATACCACACAACAAAAAGCAAAAGTCAATATTTTTTTCATACAGATAAATTCAGTATTAAAGATACATCAATATTTAAAAAGCAATTCAAAACACAGGCAGCCGCAATTTTAATGCCCTTTCGTAACTTTGCACCCTAATTATGAAAATATTCTGTGTAGGCCGCAATTACAGCGAACATGCCAAAGAACTGAACAATGCTATTCCGGAGGCGCCGGTAATTTTTATGAAACCTCCGACAGCCTTGTTAAAAGGTAAAGATTTTTACATACCTGCGTTTTCGAAGGATATGCATTTTGAGTGTGAACTGGTGTATCGGGTTTGTAAAAACGGCAAACATATAGCAGCGCAGTTTGCCTCCAAATATGTTGATGCAGTAGCTGTCGGCATTGATTTTACGGCAAGAGATGTTCAATCGAACCAAAAAACGAAAGGATTACCCTGGGAAATTGCCAAAGCATTTGATAATTCGGCTGTGGTGTCTGAATTTACGCCGATAAGTGCAATTGCTCATCCTTCAAGCATTAACTTTTCAATGGAAAAGAATGGAACTACCGTTCAAACCGGCAATTCTGCCGATATGTTGTATTCGATTGATACCATAATTGAATATTTGTCCAAGTTTTTCACGCTACAGCAGGGCGACCTGATTTATACCGGCACTCCTGCGGGTGTTGGGCCTGTTGCCATTGGCGATATGCTTACCGGTTATCTGGAAGGCGTTAAAAGTTTTGAAATAAACATCAAATAAGCAACCAAACTGCTTCCACCCCACACTATTACTTCATAGCTTTGCACCAGTAAAATGAACCAGAAGGAAACCTTAGAATTAGTTGATAAAAAAATACTGCTTGAAGCTTATCGCAAGATGTTTACAAGCAAGGTAATGAGCGATGTTTTTAACGAAAATCGCCAAACCTGCATTTTTGTGCACGCCAATTCCCGCGGCCACGAAGCGATTCAGCTCGCCATGGGTATGCAATTAAAAAAGAGCGACTGGGCGAGTTTATACTACCGCGATGACTCCATTTTGATGGGTATGGGCTGGGATCCGGGTCAAATTATGCTGCAGTTGATGGCTAAAGCCGATGACCCGTTTAGTGGGGGCAGAAATTATTATTGTCACCCGAGTTATAAAGGTGATGCCTACCCGCAAATGATACATCAAAGCTCGGCAACGGGTATGCAGGCCATTCCGACCACCGGTGTGGCACAGGGTTTACAATATCTTGAACAACAGGGTTTATTAGCTACAGCGGCTCAAAACCCGCTTGTGGTATGCTCTATAGGCGATAGTGCCATGACGGAAGGTGAAGTTTCTGAAGCTTTACAATTTGCCGTTTTAAAACAATTACCCATCATTTATCTGGTTCAGGATAATGATTGGGGCATTTCGGTTTCCAAAGAGGAAGCCCGCACCATGGATGCTTACGAATACGCAGCCGGATTTAAAGGTTTGCGTAAAGTGCGTGTTGATGGCAGCGACTTTTTAGAAAGCTGGCAATGTGTGCGCGATGCAATTGGTTATGTGCGCATCAACAGAAAACCGATATTAATTCATGCAAAAGTGCCATTATTAGGCCATCATACCAGTGGTGTCCGCATGGAGATGTACAGAACGGAGGCCGATTTGCAAGAACATGCGAGTCGCGACCCGCTGCCAAAATTGCGTCAGGTTTTACGCGATGCCGGATTTACGGAAGAGGAAATTTTATCGGTTGAAGCGGAAGCTGATGCCAAAACAAGAGTGGATTTTGCTAATGTTGTAGCTGCTGCCGACCCGAATCCGGATACTGTGGAGTTATTTGAATTTGCGCCCTCTCCTATTACTGCTGAACAGGGAACAAGAGAACCTGCAGGTGGTGAAACGGTTATGATGGTGGATGCGGCTTTGTTTGCGATGGATGAAATTTTGAGCAAACATCCGGAAGCGTTATTATATGGGCAAGATGTAGGTAGACGTTTAGGGGGCGTTTTTCGCGAAGCAGCAACTTTAGCGGCCAAACATGGTGATCATCGTGTATTTAATACTGCTATTCAGGAAGCCTATTTGGTTGGTTCTACACTTGGAATGAGTGCCGTTGGTGCCAAGCCGATTGTAGAGATTCAATTTGCAGATTATATCTGGACAGGTGTGAATCAGTTGGTTTCGGAACTTTCGAAGTCGTATTATTTAACTAACGGAAAATGGAATGTGCAAACCGTTATTCGCATTCCGATTGGTGCTTATGGTTCCGGTGGTCCTTATCATTCAGGCTCCATAGAATCGTCGATAACTGCCATTAAAGGCATTAAAGTTGTATACCCAAGTAATGCAGCCGATATGAAGGGATTGTTGAAGGGCGCCTTCTATGACCCGAATCCGGTGGTTATGTTTGAACATAAGGGATTGTATTGGAGTAAAGTGCCCGGAACAGGTGCTGCGAAAAATATTCAGCCTGCTGATGATTATATTATTCCGCTGGGTAAAGCACGCATATTTCAACATGCTGCTGAAGAAAAAATTCAAGCCGGTGAAAGCATGCTGGTGATAACTTATGGCATGGGTGTACATTGGGCATTAAATGCATCAAAAAGTTTTTCGGGGCAGATAGAAATTTTAGATTTGCGCACATTATATCCTTATGATTGGGACGCTATCGTTTCATCTGTTAAAAAACATAATAAAGTATTTGTATTAACTGAAGAACCATTAATTAATTCGTACGCTCAGGCAATGGCAGGAAGAATAGGTTCTGAATTATTTAAATATCTTGATGCACCGGTTCAAATGTTGGGTGCAAAAAATTTACCTGCAGTGCCGCTTAATTCAGGTTTAGAAAAAGCAATGTTACCGAATGTAGAAAAGGTGAAAGCGGTGATGGAGGAGTTGTTGGGTTGGTAATGAAAAAAATCTGCTAATAAGCGATTAAAAAAAACACCTAACAGGTTTTTAGAAACCTGTCAGGTGTTTTTTTTATTAAATGTTTAAACAGCCGTAACCACAGAGAAAACCCAAAGGGAACAGCCCGCAGAGTCCACAGAGTATTAATTAAAAACCTTAAAAACATCCTACAAATTTTATTTCATGTTCGCTACCGGAATCGTACGGATTTTCTCTGTGTGCTCTGTGTGGGTTCTCTCTGTGTGCTTTGTGGTTTCGGCTGTTCTAATCTCAATTTTATAAACAGCCGTAACCACAGAGAAAACCCAAAGGGAACATCCCGCAGAGTCCACAGAGTATTAATTAAAAACCTTAAAAACATCCTACAAATTTTATTTCATGTTCGCTACCGGAATCGTACGGATTTTCTCTGTGTGCTCTGTGTGGGTTCTCTCTGTGTGCTTTGTGGTTTCGGCTGTTCTATTTTCAATCATATAAACAGTCGTAAACACTGAGATAACGAAATTTTTTATTCGATTACAAATTTTGCAAATCCTCTTTTCGAAAACCGTAAATTAATTCGTCTTCAAATTGGCCGTTTTTAAAAATATTATTTTTAATTCTTGCTTCCAGAGTGAATCCGAGTTTTTCGAGTGCTTTTTGTGAGCCGATATTTGTTCCGAAGGGGCGTGCATAAACGCGGGTGATATCATAGGTTTCAAATGCGTATTTTAATATCTGCGGAATGGCGCGAGAAATAATTCCGTGGCGCCAGTATGTTTCACCCAGCCAATATCCTAACTCGGCATTTTTGCGCATAATATCAGCTTTTTGATGTACACCAATACCACCAACCGCCTTTCCATTTACAACTATGGCAAATATATGAATGGGTTTATCTTTAGTTGCAAATGCAATAAATGCTTTTCCATTTTCATAATTGTAAGGAAATGGAAATCCATCGGTCATAAATTTTGCAACTTTAAAATTATTCGCATGTTGCACTAAACTTTCTAAATCACTTTCCTGCCAGGGGCGCAAAATAAAATCCATTGGGTTTTTGGTAAATTAAACTAGTGATACTTAAATATTTACTACAAAGTAAAATAAAAATATGTTATAAAAAGTCGTGGTATTAGTGATATCAACAAACCGATATAACAAAAAAAGCTGTCAACATGTGACAGCCTTTTTTTAAGTAGTGAAATAATTTATTGTTTTTGCAATAAACCGGTGCCAATCTGGCTGCCATCTGTTATATGTATCATATAATTTCCGGCCGTAAACGGCTTGTGTTTATAATAATTTCATTATTGTTTTGAGTAAACGCCATATTAATCTGACGACCGGTTACATCGTAAAACAATACTGATGTTACCTGTAAACCTGAAGCAGTAATATGCACTAATCCTGTTGTAGGGTTAGGTGACATTTGTAAAGTTAGTGGCTCAATTGTAGTTGCAGCATTTGTATTAATTACTTTACAATTTTCATCACTGCCAAAATCATTTGATGCAGTTAAACAGATATTATAATTTCCACTCACAGCATAAGCGTGTGAAGGATTTTGTTCTGTAGATGTTCCACCATCACCAAAATCCCATGCCCATGTATTTGGATCGTTGGTAGATAAATCGGTAAATGATGCTGTGAGTCCGGCAAAGCTTACACTAAAATCAGCAGCAGGAATTAATAATTCAGTGCTGTCGATTGTAACAGGTAAACAATAAACTTCAAATCCGAGTGCATTGGTTGCAGTTAAACAAACGGTAAATGTTCCTTCCGTTACAAATGTATGTACCGGATTTTGTAATGTGCTTGTTCCGCCATCACCAAATACCCAACCCCATGAAGTAGGATTATTTAATGTTAAATCGGTAAATGTTACAACCGGATCACCTGCATACGTAAATGCAGCATCAGGAGGTAAAATCACTGTAACGTTTGCACAATATTCATCGCTGCCATAAGGATTTTCTACAGTAAGGCAAACATTATAAGTATCTGCTATTGTGTATGTATGCACAGGGTCTGCTTCATTACTAAAAGTGCCATCACCAAAATCCCAAGTATTACAACCTGAAGCATTGGTAGATAAATTCGTAAATGTAACTTCACCAATATCTACTGCAGAAGAAAATGCTGCATTCGGCAATGTTGGATTAAAGCTTTCAATTTCCCATGCGTTGTATAACATATTATTAGTTGATATTGGGTCGCCTTCATTAAAATGTCCCGGTTCATTATCCTGTTGCCAGATAGCATGAATTTTTCCGTTTTTCATGCGGTCGTTTACATAGATATAAAAATTTTCTTCACCGGATTCAGCAGTATTGGTAAGATTTACGCCCGGTGACCAGGAAGCGCCACCATCGGAAGAATAACATCCAAAAATATCATGAAACGATTGCGCAGAAAGATTCAGCGGGTCGTCATAAATATCGGTGTATTCAATTTTCATGGCATACAATAAAAATAATCTGCCTGAAATCGGATCAAATGATGCAGCAGGGTTGGTAACATTTGCTGCACTGCGATAATTAAATGTGCTGGCACCAATTCCGGTGTAAGGATCGCCTGTGCAATCTGCATCAACCCAATCCATTTCCAAATCAATTATTTCAGCAGCCGGCATACCTGTTTTCCAATGCCACATGCCCATGGTATTCCAATTTACAATCCATGAAAATGCACCAAAGTCGCTATAAATACGATAGAGCGGAGAAAATATATGTAACGTTCCGTCATCTTCCAAAATCATATTATGCGATCCGTCTGTTGTATTAATCGTATCTGTTATTCCATCGAGATCGGTATCTGTTTGCACAGTGCCTGTATAATTATCATAAGGAAAATCTACTATCGGCATACTTTCCCAAGAACCATCAGCACCATAATCGTCAGAGTGAATTAAAACCAAGTCGGAATTAATCATCCCAAATAAAATATACACATGATTTTCATAAGCTGCTACCTGATAATTTTCTGCACCATTTGTAATAATAGGGAAACCATCTGCATCCGTTAAAAATGGAACAGTAAAATTTAAAATACTCCAGCTGTCACCACCATCATCGGAACGTGAAAATTGTATAGAGGTAATAACTTGCGTATCTGCACAAACTACATAAATATCATCTGTTCCCGGAGGACAATACGATACCGGCCAGATACCACGAATGGCATCAGAACCACTTTTTTCTGTCCAGCTATTTGAGCCAATTGCATCATTTGCAAAAATTTGAATTTTATTAGCAGCCGCATCATGTGAAACAATTACTTCATGATCTTCTACATTTATAATTTCGCCAAAACCGGTGCGCACTGATTCAGCTCTGGTTGTTGGTGCGGCACCCCAGCCGCCGTCGTAATGATTATAAAACATTCCACGATCCAGAAATACACCGGTTACATCAGTTGATCCGGTCCACACTGTAGAAATTCGTCCATCGTCATAAACGATGATACGATGTTTTGCACTGTTATTGGTTTGTACGTCGTACGTAGTTGTTCCGACATTTGTTTGTCCGAACGCAAACATAGTAGTAAACGCACAACTTAAAAGGAGTAAAATTTTTTTCATGCTTTTTTAGTTCTAGTTGGTGTTACCAAACAGGTTAAATGATTAGTTAAATGAAAAAAATAAAAAACACTTTTTTGAAAAAATAAAACCTCCGGTCAAATGAACAACAGGAGGTTTTATTTTTAATTTATCTGATTAATCAATCATCATTGTTTTGGTTATTAATTTACCGTTATAAGCAACAGTAACATAATATAATCCGGCAGGAACTTCATCCAAATAAACCGGTAAGGTGAAATTAAATTCATTTGGTGTATTTGTACTTTGATAAACAATTTGACCAACTGAATTCATAATTACGGTATTTGTTTCAGTTGCTTCAAATCCGTCTAACTGAATAGTGAAAACACCATCCGAAGGATTAGGAAACATTTCAACAGATTCGCGCACTTCACCTTCTCTTAAAGGTAATGTTGTAAAGTAGGCAATTTCAGAATACGGAGAAATTGTTCCTTCGTCGTAACAAACAGTTTTAACACGGAAACCATAAGTAGTTTCAGGTGCTAATTTACCTGTAGGAATTGCATACATATTTGTATTTGGGCGACGTTTACCAACGGTAGCAATATCTGCAGCATTCCAGAATGCAACAATATATTGATCAGCTAAATCAACTTCATCCCAATGCATAACTGCAGAAGATGAAGTGATGTCGTCAGCAAATAATCCACCGGGACCTGTAACATCATTACATACAGGAGGTGAATCGCCAAAATCGGCAGCAGTCCAACCGTTATACATAATATTATTTACGCCAATCGGATCTAAATCGGTAATTGTTGTTCCGGGATAAACATCTTCCTGCCAAACGGTATGCACTTTACCATCCATAAATTCTGGATAAACGGAAACATAGAAATTTTCTTTTCCTGTTTCAGCGGTATTCGTAAGGTTAACCGGAGTTGACCAAGTAGCACCCATATCATCACTATACACACCAAAAATATCGCGGAATGATTGTGCAGATAAGTTTGTTGGGTCACCAAATAAATCGGTGTACTCGATAGCCATGGTATATACTAAGTAAATTCTTCCTGAAAGTGCATCAATACAAGCACCCGGAGTTGAAACAAGGCCTGTATAACGATAATGTGATCTGAAAGCACCAATACCTGCAATTGGGTCACCGAGACCATCCGTATTATCCCAATCGAGTGTTAAATCAATTTTTTCAGCCTCATCCATACCGGTATGCCATTGCCAAATACCCATTGCATTTGTATAATCGTAAGACCAGAATGCACCTAAACCATCGTTAAATATTTTTACATAACCTGAATAAATATGCACATCACCACCTGCATCAACAAACATTTGGTGGTTAGCATCAGTTGTTTCAATCACGTCAGTAACTAAATCGCCATCAACATCAGTTTGTGTTAATCCGGAATAATTATCAATCGGGAAATTATGAATCACTGTACTTGTCCAAGTGCCCACTGCGCCGTTTGAAGGAGAATGTAATAACACTAAATCAGAATTCGGAACACCATATAAAATGTAAACATCTGTTCCATGAACTGCTAACTGATATGTTTCAGCAGCTGCAATAAGACCAACTGATAATCCCGGAATACCTTCAGCGGCAGTCAGGAAAGGTACAGTTGAGTTTAATACTGTCCATGTTAAACCACCGTCATCAGAACGTGAAAAACGTAATTCAGTAGGTGGGTTTGCATTCGCATTTAACAGGTAAATATCATCTGTTCCGGCAGGGCAAACTGCGCTTGGCCAAAAACCTACAACATCATCAGAACCTGCAATTTCAGTCCAGGTAGTACCACCGATTGCAGCATTTGCATATAATTGGATGGAAATAGCTGCACCATCGTGTGCGAAAGAAACTTCGTGGTCCATTACTGTAATTACCTCACCAAATCCGGTTTTTGTAGATTCGATACGTGTTGCAGGAAAGGCACCCCAAGAAATTCCATTATAATGATTAAAAAACATACCTCGGTCCGGGTTGGTCGTTCCAACTGCATAATCGGTAGAGCCCGTCCATGAAGCTGAAATACGCCCGTCATCATACACCGAAATGCGGTGTTTGGCGCCATTATTGGTTTGCACGTCGTACGAAGTGTTCCCGATAATGGTTTGGGAGAACATTACTGATGAGGAAATCAGTAACACTGGTAGTAAAAGTGTTTTTTTCATTTTGAGTTCGTTTGGTTAATAAAAGTTAATATTAAACATTACTTGTAAGAAATACAAACGCCTTGAAAAAGAATATAAATCACCTTCCAAAATTTCGGTGTAAGCCTGAAACTCCTTACCTTTGCGCCGTTTATTGAGATTTCACCCCGCTTGTAACGGGATACAAAATTTCTACTATGGCACTTTTATACAACAGAATTTCCCACAAGGAACTTAAACAGCGTATGCTGGAATCGGATGAAAAAAGAATGACACTTTCTTTTTATGAATATTTTCCGATAGCTGAACCTCAAATATTTCGTGATCAATTATTTACCGACTTAAGTGCAATAAATGCATTAGGTAGAATATATGTTGCACATGAAGGAATTAATGCACAAATGAGTATTCCGGTTGAACAATTTGATAATTTTAAAAATTATATTAATTCAGTTGTTCCCTCAACACAATTTACTGACCCAACTACAGGTAATAAACAATTACGATTAAATATTGCTGTTGATGATGACGGTAAATCTTTTTTTGTATTAAAAATTAAAGTGCGTGAAAAGGTTGTTGCAGATGGCATTACCGACCCAACATTCAGCATGCAGAATAAAGGTAAATATTTAAATGCCGAAGCATACAATTCGATGTCGGAAGACCCTGAAACCATTATTGTTGACATGCGCAATCACTATGAGTATGAAGTGGGTCATTTTAAAAATGCCATCGAAGTTCCGAGTGATACTTTCCGTGAACAATTGCCAATGGCGGCCGACATGTTGAAGGATAAAAAAGATAAAAATATTATCATGTATTGCACCGGTGGAATTCGTTGCGAAAAAGCAAGTGCATATATGTTACACAACGGTTTTAAAAATGTTTATCATATAGAAGGTGGCATTATTCATTATGCTAATACCATTAAACATGAACATCTTGAAAATAAATTTATCGGTAAAAATTTTGTTTTTGATGATCGTTTAGGTGAACGTATTGGTGATGAAAGTATTTCCTGTTGTCACCAATGTGGTAATCCTGCCGACACACATACCAATTGTGTAAATCCGGGTTGCCATTTATTATTTATTCAATGTCCGAGCTGTGCAGCAAAATTTGAAGGCTGTTGTTCACAAACATGTTATGATATCATTCATTTGCCTGAGGAAGAACAAAAGCAATTGCGTCAGGGAATCGACAAAGGGCAGAATATTTTTAATAAGAGCCGGGTGCGGATGGAAAAAATAAAAATCGACCCTTCCTGACCTATTGCAGATAAATACGCGTAATTCCTACATTTCAGGGTGTATCCTGATTCAGCAGTACATTTCCACATACAATATTGTGCCATTACGAACCAAGAAAGTATCTTTGCCGTTCATCTATAAAAAAACGCTTAAACATGCCATATTTATTCACTTCTGAGAGTGTGAGCGAGGGACATCCGGACAAAGTAGCCGATCAGATCTCTGATTCCCTGATTGACCATTTTTTAGCTTTTGACCCTGAAAGCAAAGTAGCTTGTGAAACATTAGTTACTACAGGTCAGGTTGTGCTTGCCGGTGAAGTTCGTTCTAAAACCTATCTTGATGTGCAGGAAATTGCCCGTGAGGTTATTCGTAAAATTGGTTATACCAAAAGCGAATATATGTTTGAGGCAAATTCATGTGGTATAATTTCAGCAATTCACGAACAAAGTCCGGATATTCATATGGGTGTTGTTCGCAAGAAAAAAGCAGACCAGGGCGCCGGTGACCAGGGGATGATGTTTGGTTATGCTTCACGTGAAACGGATAATTATATGCCGCTTTCATTGGAAATTGCACATTTATTATTAATTGAACTGGCAAGTATTCGTCGCGAAGGAAAAGTAATGAAATACTTACGCCCCGATTCAAAAAGTCAGGTGACGATTGAATACGCTGATGACAATACACCAATGCGTATTGATGCAATTGTTGTATCAACACAACATGATGATTTTGCTGAAGAGAAAAAAATGTTGGCAGGCATTAAAAAAGATGTTGAGGACATTTTAATTCCACGCGTTAAAAAATTATTGCCAAAAAGAATTCAGAAATTATTTGACGGGCAATATAAATTATACGTAAATCCGACAGGCAAATTTGTAATTGGCGGACCACATGGTGATACCGGATTAACCGGACGTAAAATTATAGTTGATACCTACGGCGGAAAAGGTGCTCACGGTGGTGGTGCATTTAGTGGAAAAGATCCTTCTAAAGTTGACCGCTCAGCAGCTTATGCTGTAAGACATATTGCAAAAAATATGGTAGCTGCCGGTTTATGTGATGAGGTATTGGTGCAAGTTGCTTATGCCATTGGTGTTGCTGAACCTGTTGGTTTGTATGTAAATACTTATGGCACTGCAAAAGTGAAAATGCAGGATGGCACCATTGCTGAAAAAATTCGTAAAATATTCGATTTAAAACCATACGCTATTGAACAACGTTTTAAATTGCGCACACCTATTTATGCTGAAACTGCAGCATACGGACATATGGGTCGCGAACCAAAAACTGTTCAAAAAACATTTAAAGACGGAAGCGGTCGCGTGGTGAAAATGAAAGTAGAATTATTTCCATGGGAAAAAACAGATTATGTAGCGGCTGTTAAAAAGGCGTTTAAATTATAATAACCAATTACAAATAAAAAAATAACCCCGGAGCTAACTTCGGGGTTATTTTTTTGCGAGATATAATTTTAAGTTATCAACCCAAATACGGTTTCAACACTTCACTTGTTGTTGCTTTTCTTAATCTGCGTATTGCTCTTTCTTTTATCTGACGCACACGTTCACGCGATAAATTAAATTTCTGGGCAATTTCATCCACACTCATCATTGGAAATCCATTAATTCCGAAAAATGCTGCTACCACTTCTGCTTCTCTTTCCGATAATACTTTTAAGGCAGTTGAAATTTCATTTTTAAGTGATTCGGTAATTAGCGAATGGTCAGGTGTATCTTCACCAACATCAGCTAAAACATCAGCCATACTGCCATCTTCACCTTCACCACCTAATGGCGCATCCATTGAAATATGTTTGATATTACTTTTAATAATATCGCGCACATCAGCATCTTTTAAATGTAATACTTCAGCCAGCTCTTCCGATGTTGGTTCACGTTCAAACTCCTGCTCAAATGCACTTACTGCTTTATTTACTTTAGATACATTTCCGGCTTTATTTAATGGCAAACGAATTAAACGCGAATGTTCAACTATTGCCAGCATAATAGACTGACGAATCCACCAAACGGCATAAGAAATAAATTTAAATCCTTTTGTCTCGTCGAATTTTTTTGCTGATTTAATTAAACCCACATTTCCTTCATTAATTAAATCGCTTAATGTTAATCCATGACCCTGATATTGTTTTGCAACCGATACCACAAAACGCAAATTTGCTTTGGTTAATTTATCCAAAGCTTCTTCATCACCTTCCCGTATTTTTTTTGCTAAAGTAGCTTCCTCTTCAGGCGTAATCATATCGATTTTCCCGATTTCGGAAAGGTATTTTTCGAGCGAATCGTTTTCCCGACTCGTTATACTTGCAGTTATTTTTAGTTGGCGCATATCAGTGATTTAACGAAGTATACGTTTCTAAATTACAAAAGTTATGATTATTTACTAAACTTTTATCGATTTGACTAAAAAATGATACAGCAAACCGGACGCGTTTTTTACCTTAACAACTGTTTACACTGCAGCGTTCACAAAAAAAGGGATGCTGAAAATCAACATCCCTTTTGGCTAAAATTAATTTGGTATTAATTATTTTGTTCCTCGTTATTTGCAGGTGCCTGACGCTGAGGGCGATCGAGCAATACTTTACGAGACAATTTAAATTTACCTGTTTTTTTATCTACTTCAAGTAATTTCACTTTCAGTTTATCACCTTTATTGATAACACCTTCCAGTGTTTCAAGTCGCTGCCAGCTCACTTCTGATATGTGCAACAAACCTTCTTTACCCGGTAAAAATTCAACAAAAGCGCCGTATGGCATAATTGATTTAACAGTTGCTTCATACACATCACCAACTTCAGGAACGGCAACAATACCTTTAATACGGTTAACTGCTTTATCGATTGATTCCTTGTTCGGAGATGAAATATCAATCATACCAAATTCACCAACTTCTTCGATAGAAATTTGTGCACCGGTTTCACGTTGCATTTCCTGAATAATTTTACCACCAGGCCCGATAACCGCGCCGATAAATTCTCTAGGAATTTGAATTTGTACAATTCTTGGTGCGTGTGGTTTATAGTCCTCACGCGGCTGAGTCATCACTTTAGCCATTTCACCTAATATGTGTAAACGACCTCTGCGGGCTTGTTCCAATGCTTCTTTCACAACACCAAAACTTAATCCGTCAACTTTAATATCCATTTGCGTTGCAGTAATACCTGCTTCTGTTCCTGCAACTTTAAAATCCATATCACCTAAATGATCTTCATCACCAAGAATATCACTTAAAATGGCATAACGCACCATATTTGGTTCAGAAATTAAACCCATTGCAATACCTGCAACCGGTTTTTTAACCTGAACACCGGCATCCATTAATGCAAGTGAACCTGCACAAACAGTAGCCATAGATGAAGAACCATTTGATTCTAAAATATCAGAAACTATACGTATGGTATATGCATTATCTTCAGGCAACGACCATTTAATGGCACGCATGGCCAGGTTTCCGTGACCAACTTCTCTCCTGCCTAAACCACGCATCGGTTTTGCTTCACCGGTTGAAAAAGGTGGGAAATTATAGTGTAATAAAAATTTAGAATTGCCTTCATGCACAACACCATCAATCAACTGCTCATCCATTTTACTACCTAATGTAACGGTAGTTAACGATTGTGTTTCACCACGTGTGAATACTGCAGAACCATGTGCTGATGGCAGATAATCAACCTCTCCCCAAATAGGGCGCACTTCATCTAATTTACGGCCATCCAAACGCTGACGATCAGTTAAAACCATTTCGCGCATTGCATGTTTTTCGATATCGTGATAATACGTTGAAATAAATCCACCTTTTTCTGCTAATTCTTCTTCTGTAAAAAGTGCTTTAAAATCTTCCTTCACTTTTTTAAATGCCTCACTACGCTCTTCTTTTTTAGATGGCATGTGTGCAACTGCACTTACTTTATCATACAATTCCTTCCACATGCGTTCTTTTAATTCTTCGTCATGTGTTTCGTGATTGTATTCGCGTTTTGTTTCTTTACCTGTTAAGCGCGTTAATTCACTTAATTTTTCGCATTGTGCCTGAATAGCCTGATGTGCAATACGAATTGCTTCAAGCATATCTTCTTCTTTCACTTCTTTTAATTCACCTTCAACCATTACCACGTCTTTGTGCGAACCGGCAACAATCATGTCGATATCTGAATTTGATAATTCAGTACGTGAAGGGTTAATTACATATTCACCATTAATACGACCAACGCGTACTTCAGAAATCGGACCGTTAAAAGGAATATCAGAAACGGCTAAAGCTGCAGCACCTGCTAAACAAGCGAGTGCATCAGGAAGAATTTCTGTATCGAGTGAAATTAAAGTAACCAATACCTGTGTATCGGCATGGTAATTATCAGGAAACATTGGGCGCATTGCGCGGTCTATCAAGCGGCTGATCAGAATTTCATATTCTGAAGGGCGTGCTTCACGTTTCAAAAAGCCACCCGGAAAACGACCGGCTGCAGCATAATTTTCACGATAATCAACGGTTAAAGGCATAAAGTCTACACCTTCTTTTGCTTCTTTGTTAGAAACAACTGTAGCCAGCAACATTGTGCCGCCACATTTTACTACTACTGAACCATCTGCCTGCTTGGCTAATTTGCCTGTTTCGATGGTAATCGTACGGTCATGCCCAAGCGGGATCGTGACTGTGATTGGATTTGGTTTCATTGTTTTGTTCGAAATTTTGTAGGCAGGAGTTTGAAATATTTTTTGGGGATTTTGGTTTTAAGGGACCAATTAGTTTAATCAAACTCCACACCCGGTTATTGAAAAATTATATAAAAAGTTAAAATGTTTTTGTTGTTTCCGGAAACATACTGTTTGGAGGAAGAAAGTGTTGTGCCGGATTTGGGATACTGTATTATTTTAAAAATGAAAAAGGGCTACGGGATAATTTTCATTTTCCACATAGCCCAATATTGTTATCATTGTTTGATTAGCGACGTATATTTAATTTCTCAATTAAAGAACGGTAAGCCGCGATATCTTTTTTCATAAGATAATTCAGGAAACGACGGCGTTTACCAACCAACATCAATAAACTACGTTTTGTAGCGAAGTCTTTTTTGTTTTCTTTTAAGTGTTCGGTAAGGTGATTAATACGCGCTGTAAAAAGTGCGATTTGACCTTCAACTGAACCTGTATTTGCCTCAGAACCACCGTGTTCTTTGAAAATCTGTTTTCTATTTTCTGCTGTTACTACTGGCATTTTATTACTGCTTTTGATATTTGAGGAGCAAAGGTAAGGCTATTTAATGAAAAAACAAAGGTTGTTTCAACAGAAAAAAGTCCACAACCCGGCCCGCACGATACAAACCACAGGCCAAATTAGATAAGTGATTGATAATGAACAAATTACCCTTTAAAATGGCCTAATAAAACGGCTATTTTGTTTTTTAAATCTTTTCTTTCCACAATTAAGTCCAGAAAGCCGGTTTCGAGTAAAAACTCAGCACTTTGGAAACCTTTCGGTAAGTCTTTTTTGATAGTTTCTTTTACCACACGTGGACCTGCAAAGCCGATTAACGCTTTTGGTTCAGCAATATTAATATCCCCCAACATGGCATAACTTGCAGTAACACCACCGGTTGTTGGGTCGGTGCACAATGAAATGTAAGGTAATTTATGTTTAGCCAGCAAGGTAAGTTTTGCTGAGGTTTTTGCCATTTGCATGAGTGAAAATCCACTTTCCATCATCCTTGCCCCGCCCGATTTTGATATAATCATAAAAGGCAAATGGTGTTCCACACAATAATCAATTCCACGTGAAATTCTTTCCCCCACAACGGTTCCCATACTGCCACCAATAAATTCGAAGTTCATGCATGCAATAACTGTATTATGACCATCAATTGGACCAACGCCAACGCTAATGGCATCGGTGTATTCCGACTTTTTCCAGGCTTCGTTTAAGCGGTCGCCGTATTGTTTAAGGTCTTTGAAATTGAGGGCATCTTTTGAACGCACATTTTCGAACAATAATTCGTGTTTGCCTTCATCAAAAAACAAAGCAAAATATTGTTTTGAACCGATTCGTCCGTGGTAACCACAGTTGGGGCAGCACCAGAATTTTTCTTCAAATTCAATTGCCGTAGTGGTTTTTTTGCACTCCGGACATTGCCACCACACACCTTCAGGCGTATCGAGTTTTTCTTCTGTTGAAGTCTCGATGCCTTTTCTGCTCCGCTTAAACCAACTCGTTTTATCCGGTTTTTGCTCTGACATAACTGCCCTGTTTTATCTAAAGTAAAATCAAAGTTAATACTAAAATCGCCGTTAACAGCGGGTTATTAAGGGAAACAGGTGCTTAGGCAATGGTTACCTCTTTAGTAAGGTAAACATCCTGAATCGCATTCAAAATGGCAACACCTTCATTCATTGGGCGCTGGAATGCTTTACGACCTGAAATTAATCCCATACCACCGGCACGTTTGTTAATTACGGCAGTAGTTACAGCTTCCGTTAAATCGGCTGCACCTGAAGAAGCACCACCTGAATTAATTAAACCGGCACGGCCCATATAACAATTTGCAACCTGGTAGCGACAAAGGTCAATCGGGTGATTGGTAGTTAATTCGTCGTAAATGCGTTTATCGTTTTTACCGTAAGCCGATTCTTTAGTGTTTAATGCTAAGTAACCGCCGTTGTTTTCCGGTAATTTTTGTTTGATAATGTCTGCTTCAATGGTAACCCCTAAGTGGTTTGCCTGTCCGGTTAAATCTGCGCTCAAATGATAATCCACGCCATCTTTTTTGAAGGCCGGGTTGCGCAAATAACACCATAAAATGGTAGACATACCTAATTCGTGGGCATATTGAAATGCTTCAGTAACTTCCTGTAGCTGACGTGTAGATTCATCTGAACCAAAATAAATGGTTGCGCCAATTGCCGCAGCGCCAAGGTCCCAGCATGATTTCACATTTGCAAACATCACCTGGTCAAATTTATTCGGATACGTTAAAAATTCGTTGTGATTCACCTTTACAATAAAAGGTATTTTGTGCGCATACTTACGCGCCACCATGCCTAAGCCGCCAAACGTTGTGGCTACTGCATTACAGCCGCCTTCAATGGCTAGTTCAATAATATTTTGCGGGTCGAAATAAATCGGATTTTTTGCAAATGAAGCACCTGCACTATGTTCAATGCCCTGGTCAACAGGTAAAATGGACAAATAGCCGGTTCCCGCCAAACGGCCGGTATTATACATGCTTTGAATGTTGCGCAAAACCTGTGGATTCCGATCGCTGTTAACCCATATACGATCAACAAAATCTCCCCCCGGAACATGTATAGCTGATTTGGAAATGGTTTTTGATTCGTGATTCAGTAAGTAGTCTGCTTTATCTCCAAGTAAACTAACAATGTTATTGATTGACATATTATACTATTGGTTTTAGTGTAATGAGGGGCAAAAATAAGGGAAAAAGGAAAAAATTGGGCGAGAAAAACAAAATTAATATGGAAAGTGCTGGAAATGAGGGGGATGGAGGGATGAGGGATGAGTAATGAGGGATGAGTGATTTGGAGTAGGCTGGACATTTAGATTATGGCAATGTTCATTTAGAGTGATATGTATAAAGAATAAACCCCAAGGCCCTCGTAGCTCACAACCACTCATCACTCATGTCCGCCTTAAGCGGACAACTCATCACTCATTTCCGGGCATAAAAAAACCCTCCGAAGTGGAGGGTTACTGTTGGCCGACTAGGGCTCGAACCTAGACTCTTCTGAACCAAAATCAGACGTGTTGCCAGTTACACCATCAGCCAGTTTCGCTTTTCTGAAATGAATTTCTGAAAATTGAGAGTGCAAAGATATTTTAATTGTTTGGGAGTAGCAAAAAAAAGTTGAAAAAAATAAGGCTGCACAAGCGCAGGCATGGGTAGGATAGCGTGCTGATATTTAAATTGGAATGCTGAATGAAGTTAATTGTATAAATAAAAATGATTTGGGCGTGCGCCGCAGATAGCATTTTTTGATATCCATCAACTTCACGCGCGGCACCGTGCTTTCCGCTGCAACAAACTATATAATTATTAGGTTAACTCAAATCCGGCTGTTCAATTAGCACATCAGCACATTATCACATTAGCACATTAGTTTGTTTCCGCTACAATCACTCACGCGGGTTTTTGTTTGTAAGCACAAATTGTTTTTGATGCACAATTTGTGTTTATATTTTATTCGGGCTCGTGTGAAAATGCAAATGTGGATGATGAAGTAAAAACGAGTGGGATAAGTTGCGTTTTGTTTTTGAGGGGAATAGATGAGATGATTTGGGATTGGGATTTAGGTGTTGGAGTTTTTAATTTGATTAGTGGATAAAAAATTAATATTCGTATCCTTGGGTGGAGCACCCTGCGGATTATTCGGGTGCGCCACCCGAATGGGACGATGTGTACTTTTCTTGTAGGTAATTTAGTGAGGTAATATTGGATTGTTATTTAAGTGGTGTAATTTTAATTAATTAATTAAGAATCGTATCCTTGGGTGATGCACCCTGCGGATTATTCGGGTGCGCCACCCGAATGGGACAGTCTGCTTAAAATCGTAATGGAAAAAATTTTATTTTATTGCAAGCAGGGAGTTTAGGAGTGCTTCAAATTCTTTTTGGTATTGAAGAAATAAATCGCCGGTGGCGGGGCCGTTGAAGCCGGTGTATATTTCTACTACTTCGTGATTGCTGTTTAATATGATGGTGGTGGGAAAGCCTAATACTTTATTTAACATGGGTAAGGCTGCACTTGCGGTTTTGGGTAAGCCGGCATTTAGGTACAGGTAATCAATACCAAAATGTTGTTTGAGTTTGGTAATATTTTGTTTAAATAAAACCGGATCCGTTTGTCGTTCGAATGCTAAGGCGACGAGCGCGAGATTTTTGCCTTTGTATTTTTCTTCAACTTCACTCAGGTAACTTGTTTCATCCATACAATTCGGGCACCAGCTTCCTGTTATCTGAATAACTATTACTTTGTTTTTAAATTGTTCTTCTTCCAGTGTTACCATATTGCCATTTTCATCGGGAAATGAAAAAGCTACTTTTGAATAACCATCTTTTAAATACGTTAATGATTTGGGATCCGGTAATGCAGCCTGCTCATTTTTTGCAGCAATAAATGGCGACTGAAAATGTTGTCCGCTGTAAAAATATCCGGATAATGCACCGTTTTCTAAAATTTTTCCTTTAAACAAAAATGCATGTGAGCCATCAAATGCAGTGAGATAAAAATCATCTCCACTAACATAACCATTTAACATGCGATAATCACCCGTTGTTGTTAAAAATGTGCCGGTTAGTTTATTACCTTCCTGTTTAAAAATGCCAACGGTATTATCAATTACATCACCATCAATAAATTTCGCATCATACCTTCCGCTAATATCTGCAACGGGCGTTTCCATTCCCGGTCTGTATACATTTTCTTTTACAAAAACTGCATTAAAGGGCAAATAATAATTTCCGGGTCTGGAGCGGTCGTACCATTTTCCATCGAGTGCGGAATTGTCTGCATTAAATTTTGCAATTATTTCTGAGTTAAAAATCGGTGAATTAAAAATTACTGAATCGCCTTTAACTGAGCAGGTTCCGGCAATGGTTTCTACACCATTTTCAAGGGTATATTTAAACGGTTCACCGCTAGCATTTCTATCCACCGAAAAGAAAAAAAGTAATTCCCCACCGGGCGTCGTTAAACTACCTCTGAAATAATGCGCTTGGGCGTTAACCTGAACAGTAACAAACAATAAAAATATGATGCTCCCAAAAAAATGTTTCATACACTAAGTGTTTAAGATTACTAACTTTACAACAAAGCTAATTTTTTGTTCAAAGAAATCACTATAGACCAATATCTCGAAAACGGTGAAAAAGTTCCGGTAATTGATGTTCGTTCACCAAAAGAATTTGCAGTTGCGCATATTCCCGGCGCAATAAATATCCCTTTATTTGATGATAACGAAAGAGCAATTGTTGGTATAACCTATAAGCAGGAAGGGCAACAAGCCGCTATAGAAAAGGGTTTAAACCTGGTTGGCCCCAAAATGGCCGGGTTTGTAACAACAGCAAAAAAATATTAACCGATAGCAATACAACACAATTATACATGCATTGCTGGCGTGGTGGTATGCGCAGTAAAAGTATGGCAACCCTGTTCAATTTTGCCGGAATTCAAACAACTGTGTTAAAAGGTGGTTATAAAGCCTACCGCAGAAAAGTGCAGGCATCGTTCTCGCAAAATTTACACTTAATTGTGGTGGGTGGAAGAACCGGAAGTGCTAAAACAGCAATTTTACAATCGTTGCAACAATCAGGAGAACAAATTATTGATTTAGAAAAATTAGCTAATCATAAAGGCAGCGCGTTCGGACATTTAGGAGAAGCTGCCCAACCGGGTACTGAACATTTTGAAAATCTGCTATTTGAAACTATTCAATTACTAGACCACACAAAACGTATTTGGATTGAAGATGAGAGCCATTTAATCGGCACCGTTTTTATTCCTGAACCATTTTGGGAACAAATGCGCGCTGCAACCGTAATGTATTGTGACTTTCCGGTTTCAGAAAGGGTTAATTATCTCGTAAATACGTATGGCAATTTTGATAAAGACGGCGTACTGGATGCTGTTAAACGTATTACAAAAAAATTAGGTGGACAACATGCAAAAACAGCGCTAGAAGCCTACGAAGCGGGTGACTTAAAAAAGGCTACGGAAACCGTTTTGGTGTATTATGATAAAACTTATGATTACGGGTTAAGTAAAAGAATAATTTCAAATATTATTACTGTTGCTTTAGATAAAATACAACCTACTTCAAATGCCGCAACATTACTTTCTATACTAAATAAAAAATAAATCCATGCATAATTGATTACACATAGATTTATTTTTTAAAATGTAATTAAAAATTAGTTTCAACAAGTTCCTGTGCCTCAATTTCACCAATTGCTGTAAATGAATACACCTGACCTATTCCCGGAGCATAATATTTATATCCTAAAATACCAGGGGCCAAAGGTGAAGTTTCTGCAGTTTTTACACAATTTGTAAACGTGCCTAACCCAATGGTAATAGTTTCATTAACACCTACAATTTTTGCACGGTCTTCAGCAAATCCGGCATAATTTTCCTGTTGATATTGATGCCCGATATGTGCATCTGGGTCTGCTAACATAAACAACCCACCAACTGCACCATCAACACCGTGCTCAAAAGAACCATCTGTAGAAAAGGTCCCATCTTCAAAATATTTTTTAGTGTCTTCCCCTAAATACCAAACGTTACCATAAATATCCTGCGCATACCAATCGTACGTATCTTCAGCAACAATTCCATCTACTGTAACATAATCGCGAATAACCGTACAATTTATTCCTTCAATTATTTTAGTATCAGTAGTAACAGTTACATAACTATCCTCAAATACGCTATCACCATCTTCTATGATATAAAGCTGATACCACAGTGTGTCGCCGATATTTAATGGGAAATATGGGTTTGTAACACCATCTACAAAATTACTTTCATCAATAAAATCAGCCGGAGCCAATTTTGCCAAATTGAAAGCCCCTGTCTGTGTAGTTTCAACCGGCGTAAGGTCGTTTTTTTGACAACTTGCAAATACACATAATGTTGTGCATACAGTAAATAACATTTGAATACTTTTCATAGTAATTTAATTTAATGTTTAATTAATAAGCACAAAATTAGAACCATGAATTGTGTTAAATCAGGAGCATTTCTGAAGTAATATTGAAGTTTTAGAATTGTTGATGAGCATGTAAAAACATCGAACCATGGTGAAATGCAAATGTGTTGTGGGAGATGGTTGGGGAATCATCTATTCAAACTTGATAAATTTACCCGTTAATACCACTGTTTCATTTGATATCGAAATTAAATAGATACCATTGGGTAAATCGGATGCAAAATTAATTACTTTTTCATGCTGATAATGGTTGATATTATCAGTAATTACAATTTCTCCTAAAGCATTGATTACCTGCAAAACACCATCAAATGGCTGATCAATTTGAACAGTTATAAAATTTTTAGCCGGGTTGGGGGAAATTAATATTTGGTTAGTTGCTGTCAATAATTTATCACCTTTCATCTGTTCTTTATAGTTGACATCGCAATTTAATTCATACAACTGGTATTCACCAAATGCAATTATTTCTGCACGTTTATCATCATCTGTATTTCCTATTAACCGTGAATTATTAATGGTATTGTATTCGGGATAATCAAAATCTGTATATAAGGCGATTGACGAAAAACTACTACCTGTTGACATTGAAACCATAAGACCGTTATTTCCAAAACCAACAATGTCGAACATATTATCTCCGTTCATATCAGCAAGCGTTCTGATGTGCAAACCATTTAACCAGCCACCTGATTGATTATTTGTTCCATAGTTATAAATCCAAAAATCAGGTTCTGAAAAACCTTCACCTGTTGAGAGTGACACCATTACGCCCCAGTAACCAAATCCCACAACATCATCCATCCCATCTCCGTTGACATCGGCTAATAACCGAACATTTTCGGTGTTATTCCAATTCTGGTTTTTACAAAAATCATTAATCAACCATGTATTCACTTCAAAATTGTTATCACTTGCTATACCGACCAAAATTTCATTATCACCAAATTCAATAATATCTTGTTTTTCATCACCATTCACATCACCTGTTAATCTTAAATTAAATTGATTATCCCAGTCTGCATCTTTAATAAATGTTTCATTCCAAATATCATCTGATGTGTTGGTTAATTCAAACTCCAAACCATTTGACAATGCAACTTTCGCGATACCGTTATCAAAATAGGCGATATCGATTTTATGATCAGCATTAAAATCACTGAATATATAGTTATTCGGATTAATAATTCCTATCGGTAAAATCTCATCATGTAAAACGCCATAATATCCAGATTCAAAATTTATTCCTGTGGATTTACAGATGAAAATACCGCTATCGTCTATCCCAATTAAATCATTATTATTATCACCATTAAAATCATAAAGATAAATTCTCTTTCCTGCAGTTTTAATAATTTCAAAATCAGCATCAGAGAGCCAAACCGTGCTTGCTGAGAAGTTTTTATCCGCAGAAGTTTTCACAAAAACACTGCTACTTGAAATTGTAATGATATCATCTGCATGATCACCATTAACATCACTCAATCGGTTGATCAGATTATGTTCAAGTAAATAGTTATCTGCCTTTGTAAAATCTGAGGATATTATTGTTTTATCGCAAAAATCAAACTTACCCGAATTATTCCATATCCATTTTATGGCAGTTTCCTGATTACCATAACCATTATTAGCTTTATAAATATCATCATGCCATGCGAATAAATTACGGCGTAATGGAATTTGAAAAAAAGCATTTTTATCTGTTTGATGGATTGTTTCATAAAAA
Source organism: Bacteroidota bacterium (assembly GCA_016706255.1). Taxonomy (NCBI): domain Bacteria; kingdom Pseudomonadati; phylum Bacteroidota; species Bacteroidota bacterium. Next base: position 278,860 of record JADJJZ010000001.1, read on the forward strand.
TAGGACAACAAATAATTTCTGTAACTTTCAGACTGTAATGCGAAATAAGTAATTTCATCCCAACCCCAAATTAACCATCGTGGTCGCTCTATTGCCGGATCCTGGTCCGATTGGCATTCAAAATTACCACTTGTATTTTCCCCTTCACAAACGCTGTGTGACTGTCCTTCATCCAGTTCGATAATCATTGGAATTGGGTTACTTTCGTCTGCAGTCCAACCCCACTCAGATGCTGTTATTCCGCCATACCCATGTGTTAGCAATGAAGGTTTTACATCCCCATCAACATAACATGTTCTGTCGTAGCCATCAAAATAATTATCAGGATTATTTACCTTATAGCCCTCTTGAATTACGCTAGGGAAAGAAAGTAAATCAAACAACAAGGTATCGGTGCAATTAAAATACGGAGCATCAAAATCCTCTTCTAATCCCGGTGTATGGGCATCACAAATTACGATACCTCTCCTTGCGCCGGGTAAATTAAATTCAGGGCTGCCATTTTTTGCAAATTCCCGTATACGTTTTAATGTAATTCCCCAATTATAATTGCAGATATCATTGTCATTCATTACTGCAAATTGCCCAAAATGCACTGCTTCATAACCAATTGAAATATATCTGGTAGCACGATAATAAATCCACATTTGAGTGAATAATTTTGTTATATCAGGCACATCTTTATGCGTGATATTGCTAATCCAGTCATCATACACCATTAAATCATAATCAAAATATCTAAGTGGTAGCGTATCTAACCCAAATTCTGCTTCAACATAATTTGGAATAATAATATTTTGAATCCCCTGGTCAGGCGGTTGCAAGATATTCTCAATATGTTCAAATACTGCAGCCTGTAAAATAATATCCGGATCAATTGAATGAAACCGTTCTGCTATATATGCTGCTCGTTCAAAATGTAATTCGTCTAATCCGAATTGGAACCATTCTCCTGCTGCTCTGCCAATAAACTTTGGCTGCAAATTGATCAACATGCTTAAATCGCCCTCAAGTTCTTCATCGTTATAAATTGGCACTAATATTTCACCCTCATATTGAAACGATGCTAATCCACTCATAGAAACAGCTCTCGAAAGATAATTTTCAAGTGTATTACGAGATATTTTTTCACAGAAATAAAAAGGAATTTCATTATGCGGTATACATTGAGTGTAAGCAAGTTGCGAAATGCACAACAAATAAAAAAGTAACCCTGGTTTTTTAAAAAATGAATGTGTACCTGTTTCTGGCATTGCGTTAACACGTTGATACGACCTCTAATAATCTGCTAAAATTAATAGATACTAGTGGCTTTAAAAACTTTCAAAATTGAAACCCGTAAATTTGCTTTAAAATAGTGATTATGGAACCAATCAAACTCACCCAATATTCGCATGGAGCCGGTTGTGGCTGTAAAATTTCGCCTAAAATACTGGATGAAATTTTGAAAACTGCCGGAAAACAAGGCATCTTTCCTCAACTTTTGGTTGGTAATGAAACCAAAGATGATGCTGCGGTATATGATTTGGGAAATGGGACCGGTTTAGTTTCTACTACAGATTTTTTTATGCCGATAGTAGATGATCCAATTAAATTTGGTCGTATTGCAAGCGTAAATGCCATTAGTGATGTATATGCAATGGGTGGCAAACCTATTATGGCTATTGCAATTTTAGGTTGGCCAATTGATAAAATTGCTCCTGAATACGCCGGAATGGTATTAGATGGTGCACGACAAGCATGTGCGGATGCAGGCATACCGTTGGCCGGGGGACACAGTATTGATTGTCCGGAACCTGTTTTTGGTTTGGCAGTGAGTGGTTTGGTAGATTTACCCAATTTAAAAACAAATTCAGGTGCAGGTGTGGGATGTAAATTATTTCTTACGAAAAAATTAGGTGTGGGCATTCTTACCACAGCTCAAAAGAAAAATATTTTGTTGCCGGAACATGCAGATATCGCTCCGGATAGCATGATGCAATTAAATAAAATTGGTGCTTTATTTGGCGGCTTAAGTTATGTTGAAGCAATGACTGATGTAACAGGGTTCGGCTTAATGGGTCACCTGATAGAAATGTGTGAAGGCAGTAATTTGAGTGCAGAAATAAATTTTGATTTGGTACCGACAATTGATAAAAATATACTCAATCATTATCTTGATCAAAAATCTGTTCCGGGTGGCACTAACAGAAATTTTGCGAGTTACGGAAATAAAATATCAGGCTTAGATGAATATAAAAAAGCCATTTTATGCGACCCTCAAACCAGCGGTGGGCTGCTAGTAGCCGTAAGCAAAGGTTTTGAGCAAATATTTATGCAGGTGTGTGCGAATGAAAATATTCAGGTTGAAGCATTTGGTGAATTGGTTGAGCCGCAAGCATCAACAGTAGTTATTCTTTAAATTGCAACATTAGGAAAATTAAATCCTATTCCGCACGACACGATTCTTTGTTGTGTTGAACCGTCTAATGCCATTACTCGAATAAATAATTGTTTTTGTATATCATCTAATTTATACCAGCGCATATTTTCAGGTAAAAAGTTGGGGGTTCTTATTCCTGCACTAAAAACAAATCCATTTAATGTTGAAGCATTTATATAAAAAATACTTTGGTATCCTAAATTTGCAAATACACCTATCGGTTTATTACTTAAAGAAGAAGACCCGTATCCATAATTATATTCAACTAACAATGGGAATATAAAAGTGTATTTATTTCCATAATCAGGGTGTTCTCCATAAATACCCAAACCACCGCCAACACCTAATGAATTTTCGGGATTTAATATAAAGATGGCATTAGCCAGACCTTCAACATTAGCATTAACAAACACATTCTCGTTTAAAGCTTCAATATTCACTAAGAAATTAGCATCTAATCGCAATTCCAACTGGGCATAAGTGCGTTGAAGGGAACAACACACACATAAAAAAAGTATGAGTGATTTCATTGGTAATACAATTGAGTCAAAAATAGGCAGAACCTCCATAAATTCCAATTTAGGCGGGATTAACAGGCTTGAAACCTTTATGCCAATTAGGTTTTAAACATCATCTCAACAGCTATAACCTTGAATCTATGCGCTTTTTCTGAAAAAGGCCAAAATTTGTCCCCTTAAAAAATGTCGTTTCCAAACCAAATCGTTAAAAATTTTGCATTATTTTGCACCTATGGCAGATGTACAATCTATGGCAAATCGGAAATTGAAGGTTTCCCAAATGGCAGAAAACCTGATTGGTTCAGAAATAATAAAACTGGCCGGCGAAGTAAATGAGCGTATGAAACGCGGCGAAAAAATTTACAATTTAACCATTGGTGATTTCGACCCTAAAATATTTCCTATTCCTGCTGAATTAGAAGCGGAAATAATCAATGCCTATAAAAATAATGAAACTAACTATCCGGCTGCCAACGGATTAGAATCGTTACGTAAAGCAGCACAACATTTTGTGGGAAGTCATAACGGTTTAAAATATGAAACTGATGAATTTTTAATTGCAGGTGGCGGTCGACCTTTAATTTATGCAACCTATATTACATTATTGGATAAAGGTGATAAAGTAATTTATCCGATACCAAGCTGGAATAATAATCACTACACCCATTTAAGTTTTTGTGAAAAAATTGAAGTAGAAACCAAGCCTGAAAATAATTTTATGCCAACGGCTGAAGAAATTGCACCCCATATTTCCGATGCTACTTTAATTGCATTATGTTCTCCATTAAATCCTACGGGAACCGCCTTTACAAAAAATGCACTGGCTGAAATTTGTGATTTGGTAATTGCTGAAAACAAACGTCGCAGTCCTGATCAAAAGCCATTATACATCATGTATGATCAATTGTATTGGACGCTTACTTTTGGCGAAACGCATCATTATGATCCCGTTTCTTTACGTCCTGAATTGCGTGATTATGTAATTTATATCGATGGTTTAAGTAAGGCATTTTCGGCAACCGGAGTCCGTGTGGGCTGGAGTTTCGGTCCGCGTTATATTATAGATAAAATGAAAAGTATTTTGAGCCATATCGGAGCCTGGGCGCCAAAAGCAGAGCAGGTTGCAGCCGCAAAATACTTGATGAACGATGAAGCGATTAATCGTTTTCTTTCTGCATATAAACATCAAATTCAAAACAGACTCGAAGGTTTTTATCAGGGCATTCAATCGTTAAAGTCGAAAGGATATCACGTTGATTGTATTGCTCCACAATCTGCAATTTATTTAACTGTTAAATGCGATTTACGCGGTGCTACAAAAGCTGATGGCAATAAAATAAATTCGATGAGTGATGTTGCTGCCTATTTATTAAATGATGCCGGAATTGCACTGGTTCCATTTTATGCATTTGGCAGTGAAAAGGAAAGTCCATGGTTCAGACTTAGTGTTGGAACTTGCAGTATGGAAGATGTAAGCGGTACTATTAGTAGTTTAGAAAGAGCCCTGGGCGAATTAAAATATTGATTCGTAAAACAGCTCGAATAAATTATTAATTATGCTGTCAGCATTGCTCTCAATTCCTCATCAATAGGAACAGATTTCATTGTGGTATTATCCACCATTGCAAAAGTTACATCTGCTTCAGCAATTAATTTCTGATCGTGTTTACGAACAACACGTTGGTGAACAGTTGCACTTCTATTGCTCATTTGTTTCATCTCTACACTAATTTCAAGCACATCATTTAATACACTTGGCCAACGGTAATGAATAGTTACACTTACTACCACAAAACTCATGTTTTTTCTTTCAAAAAAATCGAATGAAGTCAAGCGGTTAAGCCATTCCCAGCGGGTTTCTTCAAGAAATTCGAGGTATCGGGCATTATTAACATGTCCAAACATATCACAATGAAACCCTCTTACTTTTATTTCGTGCGTAAGCATAATTAACCACAAAGATGATAAAAGTTGAATAAATGGAAGTTAAAATGATTATATCAAACCGCTATTTCACATAAAACTGTATTTTTATAAAAAAAATAGCATGCATAATCAATCGATGTTGAAAGAAGGCAGCCTGAGTGGTAAAACCATTGTTGTTACAGGTGGTGGAACAGGTTTAGGTAAAAGTATGAGTAAATATTTTTTAGAACTTGGTGCTAACGTAGTAATTACCTCTCGCAAACTGGATGTAATTGAAAAAACTGCTGCTGAATTAAGTGCTGAAACAAAAGGGAATTGTTTTGCAGTTGCTTGTGATGTAAGAATTTATGAGCAGGTAGAAAATGTATTACAGGAATCGATAAAAAAATTCGGCAGAGTTGATATTTTATTAAACAATGCTGCAGGAAATTTTATCTCGCCTACTGAACGATTGAGCCACCGCGCTTTTGATACGGTAGTAGACATCGTTTTAAAAGGCAGTTATAATTGCACCCTAGCATTTGGAAAATATTGGATTGAAAATAAAATACCTGCTGCTGTTTTAAATATTGTTACCACTTACGCCTGGACAGGCAGCGGTTATGTAGTACCAAGTGCCTGTGGTAAAGCAGGTGTATTGGCACTTACAAGAAGTCTGGCTGTTGAATGGGGAAAATACGGTATCCGATTAAATGCAATTGCACCGGGACCTTTCCCGACTGAAGGTGCATGGAGCAGATTAATGCCACCCGATATGAAAGATGATTTCGATATCGCCAAACGCAATGCAATTGGCCGGGTTGGCGAACATCAGGAATTAGCAAATCTCGCAGCCTACCTGATTTCCGATTACGCATCCTATATTACCGGTGAAGTAGTGGTAATTGATGGCGGCGAATGGATAAAAGGTGCCGGTGAATTTAATATGCTGGATAAAGTGCCAACCCAGCTTTGGGATATGATGGAGATGATGCGAAAAAAGTGAGCAATTAGCTAATTAGCAAATTAGCTGATTAGCTAATGGGAGTAATCGTGCAATTGAACATTTGAGCTCTGAAGCAACTTTTATTTTGATTAGCTAATTAGCTGATTAGCTAATGGGAGTTATACTCGATTGAACATTTGAGCTCTGAAGCAACTTTTATTTTGTTTTATGATTAATTAATGCGCCCATTAGCTTGCAGCTAATGGGAGAAGAATGTCCATTTAACTACTTAGTTGATTTTACCGATAAATTTTGAATAATAAAACCAAACTTGTTGCTAGCTCAAAACCACATTAGCTAATTTGCTAATCACTGTTGTCGGGGAAAAACCAAAAAATTTTTTGGGGGTGTTTTTTTTTGGGGGGTTTTGGTTTGTGGTGGTTGGTGTTTTTGGGGGGGGGCCCCGGGGGGAAAAAAAAAGGGGGGGGGGGGGGGGGGGGTTTAAAAAAACAAATTTTTTGGGGGGGGGAAAAAAAAAAAAAAAATTTAAAAATTGTCCCCCGGCGGGGCCCCCCCCCCCCCGGGGGTGTGGGAAAAACCCCCCCCCCCTTTTTTGGGGGGGGTTTTTTTTTTTTTTTTTTTTCCCCCAAAAAAAACCAAAATCCCCCCCCCCCTTTTTTTTTTTTTTTTTTGGGGGGTTTTCCCCCCAAAAAAATTTATTGGATAGGGTGTTGTGTTTTGTGTTTTTTTTTTTTTTTTTTTTCCCCCGCCCGCGGCCGCCCCCGAACGGCCGGGGCTCCCGGCCCGCCCGGGAAAAAAAAAAAAAAAAAAAATTCCCCCCCCCGCCTCCCCTTCCCCCCCCCCCCCCCCCCCGGGGGGGTTTTTTTGGGTGTGTGCGGTCCCCGCCCGCCCCCCCCCCCCCCAAAAAACGGGGGGGGGGGGGGGGGGGGGGGGGGGGGGGGGGGGGGGGGGGGGGGGCCCCCCCGCCCCCCCCCGCCCGCCCCCCCCGGCCGGGCCCCCCCCCCCCCCCCCCCGCGGGCCCCGCGCGGGGGGGGGGGGGGGGGGGGGGGGGGGGAAAAAAAAAAAAGGGGGGGGTAGGGGGGGGGGGGGGGGGGGGGAAAAAAAAAAATAGGATTCGGGGTTTCGGAAAAAAAAAAAAAAAAAACCCTGGGGGGGGCCCCTTTTGGGGGGGGGCGGCGGGGGGGGGGGGGGGGGGGGGGGGGGGGGTGTTTCGGGCCCTCCCCCTGGGGGGGGGGGGCCGACCCCCCCGGGGGGGGTTTTTTGGGGGGTGTTCCCCCCCCCCCGGGGGGGGTTTGCGCCAAAGGGGGGGGGCGGAAAAACCCCCCCAAAACCAGGGGAAAAAGGGGGTAAACGACAAAAAATTTTGGTTTAGACCAATGGTCGTTTGGGGGGGGGGGCAAGGGGGGGGGGGGGGGGGGGGGGGGGGGGGGGGGGGGGGGGGGGGGGGGGGGGGGGGGGGGAAGGGGGGCTCGGGAAAGGGGGGGGGTTGGGGGGGAAAAAAAAAAAAAAAAAATTCTCCTTTTTTTTTACCGGACACCAGTGATTTGCTAATCAGCTAATTTGCTAATTCATTCCACCCTCTGCCAATTGTGCTACAAATGACGTTCTCGCTCAAAAACCCCATTAGCTAATCTGCTAATCAGCTAATTTGCTAATTCATTCCCCCCTCTGCCAATTGAGCTACAAATGACGTTCTCGCTCAAAAACCCCATTAGCTAATCTGCTAATCAGCTAATTTGCTAATTCATTCCCCCCTCTGCCAATTGAGCTACAAATGACGTTCTCGCTCAAAAACTCCATTTGCTAATTTGCTAATCAGCTAATTTGCTAATTAACCAAATTCACCTCCGGCACTATGGCAATTCCAAACTTATCCATCACACTTTGTTGAATGGTTTCAGCAAGTGCAATTATTTCCTGTCCTGTGGCATTGCCGTAATTGACTAAAACGAGGGCCTGGTCTTTGTGTGCACCGGTGTTGCCAACACGTTTGCCTTTCCAGCCGCATTGTTCAATTAACCAACCTGCAGGAACTTTGGTCAGGTTGTTTTGGGTGGTAAATCCGGGCATTTCAGGATAAACTAATTTTAAGTCATTGTAATGTGTGTTGCTTATTTCAGGGTTTTTGAAGAAACTTCCTGCATTACCTAAAATTTTAGGATCCGGCAATTTGCTGCTGCGAATAGCAATCACGGCATTACTGATATCTTTAATGGTAGGCGCAACTATTTGTTGTGCAGCTAACACATCCTTTATCGCACCATATTGCATTTTGATAACCGGATGTTTATTGAGTTTAAATGTAACAGCAGTAATAAAATATTTCCCTTTTAAATTGGTTTTAAATACACTGGTCCGATAACCGAATGCACACTCACCTTTTGAAAATATTTTGAGCTCACCGGTTAAAATATCAATAGCTTCAAGTGTTTCAAAAACATCAGTCAGTTCAACACCATAAGCACCAATGTTTTGAATTGGTGCTGCTCCAACTGTTCCGGGAATCAGGGAAAGGTTCTCAATTCCGCCCAAATTCAGATTTACACAAAACATGACCAATTCATGCCAAATCTCCCCTCCCGCTGCCTTAACCCAAACAAATTCGTCATCTTCATTAATGACTTGTTTGCCCTTGAGGTTATTTTTTATGACAATTCCATCGTAATCACCACCGAGTAAAATATTGCTGCCACCTCCGATGATGAAGTGTTTTGGGAAAATATTTTGGCATCTATAGATAGCGCAATCTCATTGATGCTATTTATAGTGATAAATTCCTTCGCGTTTGCAGATATGCCAAAAGTGTTATACGAACTTAGGTTAATATTATTACTTACTTCCAAAACTGACTTGAATTTTACTTATTAAACTTTCCGCAATCCCTATTTAAGGAGATTTTGAGTAATTTTACAGTAAATGTAAGGTAATTACAATAGTGTAAAAAATAAAATTTCTAACATGCAGGCATCTCGCAACCATTATATATTACTATCGATATTAACCTTTGCCTTGGTATTTACGACCCCTGTAAATGCACAAAATTACCGCTTGTTAAATGAAAATCGAGATCTAACGTTTGCCCGTCTCAAAACAACAGGGATGGATAGTATTTATTATTTCATTCAGGTTGATTCGTTTGAAGTTTCTGGCACTGACAGCATATTTTATTTCAACTATCAATTACAAAATTCCCCTGAACCTGAGTGCGACTTTATATATAATGATACCATTTTACTTGGCAACCGGGTAGTGGTTACGTCAGATACCGACGGCACTTATATCTTTTTCAACCAACAAAATGACAGTATTTTCATTAAGTCTACCATTAAAAATGGTGATACCTGGAAGATGTATAAGTGGCCTGATGGCAGTTATGTAAAAGCTACAGTTGTTAATCATATTTATGGCGGAATTATCAATGGCTTATTTGACTCATTGTATCGTGTTAAATTAAATGTTTTTACAGCCGCCGGCGCTATGCTTACAACGGTATTCCCTAATGACACAAAAATTGATATTTCTGAAAATTATGGACTCGTGGAAACTTTCAATTTAAATATTTTTCCATTACCGGGCGATTCACTTGCCAGGGTAACAAGGGGAATTACGAATCCGGATGTTGGCATTGTAGATGTTAATGCGCAACATGCATTTAATTTCAATACCGGATATGAATATCATTATAGAGAAGAAGTTGCACCGGACTTAATTTATGATGTTGACAAAAGAATTAGTGCTTTTAAGTATTTTGTATTGGCAAAAACATTGTCCCCAACTAATGCTTCATATTCAATAGAGCGCATTCAATTTGATACCCTTTACACTGATGACGGAATTCAACTAAATATCATTTGGGATACAATTAATCTTGTTTACAACTATACTGATTATGCATTTTTAGACACGCCTGAATTAAAAGTGTTCAATTCAACAAATGCCGGATATAGTGATTGGATGAAAGATGATACAATATTTGCCGGCATACCGCATAAATATGTTTATGATTGGTATCAATTTGATGAAGGAACAAGATGTTTGTCAAATCCGGAATTAATAAATATGCCTGAACAATTATATGGTGAAGGTTTAGGGGTTATGCATTATCTGGATTCAACCGACAATAGCAATTATTATAAATTAGATATGCAATATTTTAAATTAGGCCTGAATGAATGGGGAAATCCTTATGATTTTAGTGTGCTTGACAATAGCATATTCGGGGCCAAAACTTCTAATGAATTTAAAATATATCCTAACCCTACAAATAACTATATCAAATTACCTGAATATCTGGTTGATTTAAATAACTGTCAATTTTATATTTATAATCTGGAGGGTAAAACAATTAAAAGTGGCGAAAGTGATTACCTAATTGATGTAAGTAGCTTAACAAATGGCGTTTATTTTATACAGGTAATTACAACAAATGGAACATGGAATTCTACTTTTGTGAAGCAAAATTATTGAGCAACATTATTGATTTGATATAAAAGCCATTCTTCATTTTCATATACTATTTTCAAATTATTATTACTGTTGACAGTGCCTGTATCTAAATAAGTTGGGTAATTAGGATACGAATTTAAAAGCAGGTAGTTAACCTTGTTTTCCTTTATATTTTGCCACAACTTATTTCTGTTTATTACGTCAGGATAAACAATTGATTTTCTACCTGTAACTAAGCAAACTGCCCTAGGCTTGGACGCCATTATGACAACATTTTCACCGGTAGATTCTTTTATAAATTGCAATACACTATTACTTTCCTTACCGGTTAAACCATATTCATCTCCCTTAAAACTTTTATTTGTATAAAATGATACGAAGGATGAAAGAGCTAACAAAATATAAAAACCGGTAATAGCATTTTTAAGCCTTTCCGATTTAAAGATTGAAAACCCATAAACAATATAATACAAGTATAAAGGCAATAACGGAAGAAAAAACCTTAACCCCTGGTAGGAGGGCCAAAGTAATATTATAATCAAATTTCCTAAAAATAAAAATTCGGTGATGCCAATTTTTTTAAAAGTTTTTTTCAGGAAACCGATTAAAAAAAATGCCATTCCAATATAAAATGCAAGTGAATTTGTAAATATATTATGATAAGAGCCTATGAAAAAATCGCTAAATGAATTAAAGTACAATTGCACCGCATAACCAATCATTGATAGTACCTCATCAAAAGTTAATTCAGCATAAATATTTAAAACAATTCCAAAGTAGGATTCTCCCTGAACAAACAACTTCGACTGTATCCATGTGAACAATAAAAACAACGGTATCGTTATTAAAATGCGCAACCACTTTTGTGATCTTGTGAAAGCAGCAGTAAATAAAACTGCAGGTAACAAAACTATACCAATAGTTCTTATTGCATAAGTGAAATAAATCAAAAAGGCCAATATTACAAAGTGCACCCATTTGGTTGATTTCATGGCTTTCTCATACATAACTAATGCAGCCAGAGTGAACGTTGCACCCGGTATATCGGATAATATACTATCTCTTAATTGCCAGATAAATGGTGCGAATCCAAGCAATGCTATTATCCCAACAACATACCTCCCATCCACCTTATCTTTCAACCAAACATAAACAAGCCACAAAAAAATCAGGAAGAATAATAAGATGTAAATTTTATAGGCTAAAAAATTTAATCCGAAAAATGGTTGAACGATTGCTAATAACAACGGAAACCCCGGCGGATAACTTTGTGGGGCATAAGTTGGTGCCAAGTCGTTGTAAATGAAGCCTGTTTCTGCGTAAGGTTTACCGGTCGCAATATTTTCTGCATGCATTAAATACATGGCAAAGTCATCACCCCAGGCATGGGAGCTGTTCATGGTGATTAAACTAAAAATTGCAACTACAAAAAGCAGCAACAAAACCACACGGTTGAGATTCATGCTTGTTGATTAGAATTCAAACAAAAATAACAAAGAATCTCAAAAAAAATGGACAGAAGGGGTATTAATAACCCCTTCTATCCATACATATAATTATTCTGTTACAATTAACGGGGTAGTAACAATACCACTATTACCTTTTATATTGATTAAATAATAGCCCGGTAATAACCCCAAATTTGAAAATTTTAAAGTTTGAACCGATGTGCCATTTACATCAATTTCAGTTACAAAAATTATTTTTCCACCAATATCAGTGATAGTTAAATTATAGGTGTCGGGAATAGCAGACTGCAATGACAAAGTAAAGGCCCCTCTTGTAGGATTAGGAAAACAACTTAACTGACAGGCAGTGATTTCAATTTGTTCAACACCAACGGTATAGCCCGGTTTTAGCAAATAGGTAATATTAGTTGCATTAAAATAATCAGAAGGTGTTGTGCTAATGCCCATTAATAACAATTTATCAGACATTGGAACATATGCCATGGCAGGGAATAAATACTGAGTAGCAGGTAATACGAAATTATCTTCCGGAATGTAAACCATTTCTGTATTTATATTAATTGCAATTAATGCCAATGCTGTCGGGTCTGTTGAAGCTTTAGTTCCAACAATATAAATAAAATTACCGTCATCATTTATCGATAACATATTATAGATTCCACCACTTATGGGTTCCATTTCCGGATAGGCAAAACTGAATTTTTTTTCAAACAATTTTGTTTCCGGGTCGAAATACAATATTGCACATTCTAATGAGGGTTCAGATTTGTATGCCAATAAAGCATATTTACCATTTACCAATTTAGCATCTTCAATGGCAATATTATTTCCATAAACGGTCCAACCGGGTTCAGCAGGAATTAATTCAGAATTCATCACGGTAAAAGAATTAGTTATAGGATCAAAATACTCTGTTGTGGTAATTAAACCACCACCATAAGCAGGCCATCCTCCGGCAACAACAGCACCTCCATCATTTGTAGGTAAAATTAAAGCCTGCGCACGCGGAACATTTAAATTACCGGCTGTAACATAAACATTACCGGTGATATCATATAACTCAGTAGCTGCGGCAGCATAGTCATTGTACCAACCGCCTATAATTAAAACCCGACCATCGTTCAATTGCGCCGCAGCGGGTTGCATACGCGAATAATTCATGGTGCCTGCAGTAGTAAAAAGGTCAGTTTGAGGATTAAATATTTCATTTTCAGCATAAGCAGGAATACCCCAATCATAACCACCACCAACTAATAAATACCTTCCATCATTAAGCTTTGCAATTGCAGAAGCATCACGAGGTGTACTCATTCCAACTTCAGCAAAGGTGTTAGTTTCAGGATCATATAAATCAGTGTAATAACCCGAAACAAATCCATATTCTCTACCACCAAAAATTGCAATGCGACCATCATCCAATGTTGCAGTTAGCGGAACAATTCTGGTTCTGTTCATCAACGGCCCTGTTTCAACTAAGGCTCCACCTGTTTGTCCATAAATTTGTGGTATCAAACAAAATAACATCACAAAAAAAACACCTTTGCGTGTAATTCCTAATTCATTAAAATCTGTTTTCATAATAAAGAATTTATATTTCAAAAATAGCATACACTATTATCCGGGAATGGGACCGTTATCACTATTAAAAGAGATATAAATCAGGGTAGTAATTAGGTACTTACAACATGTATTTAATTACAATAAAAGGCATTCTAAAAAGTAAAGCAGTTATTTCCCTTTCACACGGTTTAACCCGGCTTTAGCAAGCCCATCAAGGGATGTTTGGTATTCTTTGTTGTCCATGTCGAGACAAATCTGATAATATTTTGCAGCGTTTTTATAATCCTTTTCAGTTTCATAAATAGTGCCTAAATAAAATGCAGAACCTGCAGCGTAGTAATAAGGTAAATCTGTTCCGAATTTTATGGTTGCGAGATAAAATCCTTTTGCTTTATCAGGCAAACCGGCCATGTCATAAATTCTCCCGGCACGATAAGTGAATTCTGCTTTATCCTTATCACTGGAAAAACTATCTGCGCTTTTGCCTTCGAGTTGTTTTAACGCATCTTTATAATATCCCCCATCAAATAGTAAACGCGATTTTAATAAGGTAACGTTCGGTATGGTTTTATTTTCGGCTTCATACAAGGCTTGTTTATCATCATCAATTAAATCATCGCCGCGTGATTTAACGTAATACATGTATTCCCAATATTTATCCTTATTTCCATTAATCAAAGCCATCCAGGCCATTTTCTGATAAGCTTCTTTAATATAATTTTTACCCTTATAACTATTGATAAATTTTTCGAAATGTGCACTTGCGCCGGTATCAAGTTTTCTTGCTTTCGCCAAACCGGTCATAAATTCAAGATATTGATAATTCATGTATTCTACTCCCGTTGGCCTGCCGTTTAACACTTCCAGTGCCAGGTCATTTCTGCCTGTGCGCATTGCCACACTTGCTTTGCAAAATACGTTGATGAGATTAGTTTTGGTGTCGAGGTCTTTTACAATATTCCAAGCAGTAGTTGCATCTCTCCCCAGATAAAGTGCTATAAATGCATAGTAGAGATATACTTCCTGCTTAAAAATAAATGTATTGGTTTTACTATATTCAATAATCGATTTTAATTCTTTTAATCCCTGGTCAATTGAACCATCCATGCCCAACATATTTACGCCCCATTTATATTGGTCGGGAATGGCGCCAACAATTGCATGCAACATGCCCAAACTCTTTTTATTGGCAATAAAATCAGGGAATTTTTTACTGTTTTCTTCCAATAATAAATATGCCTTACGCACATCTGTAAATGCAGATAAATATTCTTCAAACTTCAATTTGGAAAACGCCCATTGAATTAATACTTCGGCCTGACAATAGAGGTAATAAGGCGAGTTAACATCACCGTTATCCAATTTATCTAAACGTATAGCCTTGTTGGGTTCCAGCTTATCGAATTCCGCTTCGTTTTCGTTGATATAGGTGGTTAAAAAATCAATGTAATTTTCAACGTAATACGGAATGAGGTTTTTCGGATTTTCCTTTTTTTCTAATTCAAGTAATTGTTTGCCTTTCGCAAAACGAAGTTCCTGAATATTGGTATAGGCATCGATACAGCGCTGATTAAAATCATACTGTTGCGCTTTACCGGTAAATGGTAACAAAAATGCCATGAAGAATATAAAAAAATATTGCTTCATGGCATTTGAAAATTATGTTTAAAATTAAATTATGAATCCATTGCAGTTTCATCCACGAGGATGCGGCCGCAGTGTTCGCAAATAATAATTTTTTTAGCTTGTTTTATTTCCGCCTGACGCTGAGGTGGAACTACTGCGTAACAACCGCCACATGAGTTACGTGAAACGGCAACTACAGCTAAACCGTTGCGGTATGATGAACGGATACGATAATAAGCACCCATTAAACGTTCTTCAATTTCCTTTTCAGCTTTTTCTGCTTTTTTAGCAAAATCAGCTTCTTCTTTTTCCGTTTCTTCGATGATGCGTTCTAATTCTTCTTTTTTCTTTTTCAGGTCTTTTTTCTTGTTTTCAAAAACCTCTTTTGCATCTTCAATTGCTTTTGCTTTTGCATCTTTCAAAAAGCCGGCTTCTTTGATTTTTTTCTCACACAATTCGATATCCAGTTTATTCAACTCGATTTCTTTTGTTAAAGCATCAAATTCACGACTGTTTTTAACTGCATTTTGCTGCGTCTCATATTTTTTAATCTGAGTTTTAGCATTTGCAATAGTGGTTTTACGGCCTGAAATGTCGCTTTCAATCTCTTTCAACTCCGATTCGAGTTTGTGCATCCGCGTTTCAAGACCAACAATTTCATCTTCTAAATCGCTCACCTCCATAGGAAGTTCGCCCTTTAAAATGGTAATGTCGTCGATTTTGGAATGTATCTTCTGCAATTTCCAAAGCGCCTGTAAGCTTTCTTTTATTGATAATTCCTTCACTGCTGCCATAATTTATAGGTAGTTAATAGGATTAGTGTTAATTTTTGACAAATGAACCGCAAAGGTAGCAAATTTTTTCATCAATAAGTCGGAAATCAATTCAATTGTGTATTGCTCGCTCTCATAATGCCCGATATCTGCAATCACTAAACGGCTGTCGGCGTCAAAAAACTCGTGGTACTTGAAATCAGCCGAAACATACACATCAGCACCTGCTGCAATGGCATCTTTAAGCAAAAACGCCCCGGAACCGCCACACAGTGCGACTTTCCGAACCGGCTTACCCGATAACTTGGTATGTCGAACTGCCCCGCATTGCATAGTTTGCTTCAGTTTTTGCAGGAATTCCATCTCCTCCATAGGTGTTTCATAAACCCCAACCAAACCCGCTCCTACATCCTGAAATTTATTGTCTAAACTGTATATGTCGTAAGCTACCTCTTCATAAGGATGTACCTTTATTAAGGCGGCCAGTAGTTTAGACTGAAGGTAACTTGGGAATATTACCTCTATTCGCTCCTCATTTTCAAAATGGTCCTCCCCTATGGTGCCCACGTAGGGATTTGTAGTAGCATCACCCCTAAAAGTGCCTGTTCCTTCAACGCTGAAGCTGCAATGGTCATAATGACCAATATGTCCGCCACCGGCTTCAAACAGCGCAAAACGCACGTCACCGGCATTGGCAACAGGTGCAAAAGTGACCAGTTTTTTTAAAATGCCTTGTTTGGGAGATAGCACCCTGGTAGAAATAAGGCCTAGTTTTTCCGCAATTTTAGCATTTACACCATGACGAACATTGTCAAGGTTGGTATGGATGGCATAAATCGCGATATCATGTTTAATGGCTTTAATAATGGTCCTTTCGATGTAATTATTGCCATTCAGTCGTTTTAACCCGCCAAAAATGATGGGATGATGGGCAATTACCAGATTACAATTTAATGTTATCGCCTCATCTATAACCGACTCCAGCGAATCGAGACAAATCAGCGCACCAGTAACTTCAGTTTTGCGATTTCCGGTAAGCAGTCCGGCGTTGTCGTAACCTTCCTGTAATGACAGCGGGGCGATTGTTTCGAGATAACTTACTATATCCTGAATGGTCATACCTGCGAAATTAGGAAAATATGTTTCAGTAAGCCAAAAATCAGTTACTGGAAAATCTTATTTATGGCAATTGATTCCACCTTGTTCCGCTGTGATTTGTGCGTTGGTGTTTATTTGAGGACTAACGTATGGAATGCCGAGATTTAATCCGCGCAGAATTAATAACACGCCAATAACCACACTAAAAGCAGGGAGATATTTTCTGATTGCCAATTTTTTCTTCCAGCTTAAATAATTACCAAAAGCAGAAAATAAATAGAGCATAGGAAAAGTGCCAAGGCCAAATAACAACATATAAATACCACCGGTTACAATTGCACCTCCGGCTACTGCTCCTGCTAATGCAAGATAAACTAACCCACAAGGTAATAGTCCATTAAAGAATCCTAAAATTGCAACTGATTTAAATCCTGTTTGTGTTAATGCTTTTCCAATTTTATTTTTTACAAAATTGTTGTATCGCATTAACCAGGTAAATTTTGGCTGTGCAGATGACCATTGTTGAAAAAAAATAATGATTAAAACAATTAATCCGGAAACAATTGAAACAATTTGCTGCCATCCGGCAAATGCAAAACTCATTCCAATTGCTCCGAAAATTAATCCTAATAAAATATAGGCAAAAATGCGGGAAGCATTATATACCAGTCCATTCAAAAACGGATTTCCTTTATTTTGAAAATTAAATGATAACGCTAATGGTCCGCACATGCCAGCGCAGTGTAAACTACCGAATAAGCCGGTAACAAAAGCCGTTATCAATAATCCATTCACAAAAACAACTCTTTTTCTGTGTAATAATTTGTATTGTTATACACCCATTTTATTTTAACTGTATAAGCGCCTGTTGCAAACTGACTTTTGCTAAATGATTGCATGCCACTTGCATCTAATTTCAACGCTTGTCTGATATCATTTTCAGAATTGGATGCTTTATAAAAATACACCTCACCTGATGCAGCTCCTGCAAATTGTGCAGGAAATTGTAGAACCACTGCAGACTGCTGAGCACTTACTTCAATTGAATCGTTGTATTGTGCAGCATTGTTGGAGGCATCAATCTGATCCTGGAATTTTAATTCTTCAGCATAATAATCAGGTGTTACCAAATCGTAATCCTGCTGAAAACTTTTTACAACCATAAATATCATAACCCCAACAAATGCGAGATATACAAATAATATTTTTTTACCCCAGTTCATAGTTTTATTTTTTTGGTGATGGTCCTAAAAATGATGCTTTTACCGTGCGTATTCTTTTTTCATCATTATACACACCGATTTCAAGGTCGGTTTGCATACTTTTTATCTGGTCGCGTTTCATTACAATAAAGAAAGTACCTTCTGCAAGTGTTTCCTTTTGAACTGCAATTTCTTTCCCTATCATCTCCACACTGGCTTCTGCATTTTCCACTTTTAAATGTATCGGAAAACCTTCATGTGTTTTATTGGCAATTTTAATATTATACAGATTTGTAATATACACACTATCGCGTTTTTGATATAATTGTCCTGAAGCACGTGTAATTGTGGCTGTTACATCTTTTCTTGTTGCCAGCATAATAGTTAATACGGCAACCAAAATAAATAACACCAGCGAATATGCTTTCATTCTTGATGTAAATTTTAATTTTTCGCCGGTAACAATATTATTTTCGGAAGTATATCTAACCAATCCTCTTGGTTTTTCAATTTTATCCATAATACTATCACATGCATCAATACATGCTGTACAGTTTACACATTCCAACTGGGTTCCATTTCTGATATCAATACCGGTAGGGCAAACGCGTACACATAAACCACAGTCAATACAGTCGCCTAATTGTTGCGGTGCTTCATCATGTTTATGATGTCCGCGCGGTTCACCGCGTTTGTAATCGTATGCAACAATTACTGAAAACTTATCTAATAATACACCTTGTAATCGTCCGTAAGGGCATGCAAATGCACAAACTTGTTCACGTAAAAACGCAAATACGCCGTAAAACGCAACAGTAAATACCAGCATTATGGCAAAACCGCCAATATGTTCTTTTAATGAACCTGTTGCAATTTCGAACACCTGATCTACACCAATAATATAGGCGAGGAAAGTATTGCCGACTAAAAATGAAAACAGAAAGAAAATTATCTGTTTACTCGCTTTTTTTATAATTTTTTCGGTAGTCCAGGGCGATTTGGCTAATTTACGTTGTTGTTCTGCTGTTCCTTCAATCCAATATTCGATTTTTCGAAACACCATTTCCATAAATACCGTTTGCGGACAAACCCATCCGCAAAATAACCTTCCGTAAAGTACCGTAAAGAAAATAATAAACACCAGGAAGGTTAACATGCCCAGTGCAAATAAAAAGAAATCCTGTGGCCAGAATATTTGACCGAATAAAATAAATTTTCGGTCCGGAATATTGAACAGGAATAAAGGTTCACCATGAACCTGAATAAAAGGTAGTGTAAAAAATGCAATCAGATAGATATAACTGACAATAGAACGCCAATTATAAAATCTTCCTGAGGGTTTTGACGCGAATACCCATTTTCTATGTCCTTCCTCATCAGCAGTATAGATGATGTCGCGAAAGGATTTTTGCTCTTCCATAAATTTATTTTTGCCCGCAGCATATTTCAACGATTAAAATATACTGTCTCTGAATTTTTCTGCCTGAATTACAATTGCATTGCTGAAATTGTATATTAACTAAGCAGTTATCCCTGTTTAGGGACAACTGCTTAGCTGAGTTTATTTTATTACAGCCACTTTTAGTGTATCTGTTGCCAGTGTATCTAATGGTGTTGCTGTGGTATCTGTTGGAGCTGCACCACCTTCTACATAAAGGTCGCCCTGTTTTTCTTTAGGATTAGGCGGATTAGTTCCGTGTAATGATTTAATATAATTTGTTACTTCAAAAATTTGTTTTGCTGTTAATACGCCGTCCCATGCAGCCATTGCTTTTCCGGGAACACCATATTTTACAGTTTTAAACAAATCGTTTATTTTACCGCCATGAATCCAAAAATCATCTGTTAAATTAGGACCTGCATCTCCACCGCCATCTGTTCTGTGACAGGTTGCGCAGTAATTATTAAATGTTGATTTTCCATTTGACAATACTGCAACATCGGTTGATAAAACCACAGTGTTTTCATCATAACTGGCAGATGCACTTGACAGGTAAGCAGCTAATTCAATTTCAGCTTTTTTTACTGATGCGTCGTATTCCTCAATTTGATTCATACCACCACCAATATTATAATACCATAAATACACAATGGCAAAACCGATAGTGAAAAAGAAAATATATTGTAACCATGGTGGCATACTATTATCTAATTCATGTATTCCATCATAATCATGATCTTCAATTAATAATTCTTCTTCGCGTTCAATAGGCACTTTGTAGTTCCATTTATCCCACAATTTTGCAATCCATGTTTCATGTTTAACACCTGTTGCAACTTGTTCTGCTTTACTTAATTGCATGAGCATTAATGCCAGATAAGCAATTACACAAATTTCAATGGCAATTAAAATATATAATGGCAGAAAATCACTTTTCCAAAACGAACTGGCAGCAGATTCAGTAGCGGCAGCAGGTGTTCCCTGAGCCATTAAGTTACCTGTTGCTAATAATGTTATGGCAAGAATAACCAGCGATTTTAAATTACCGCTGTTCTTTTTCATGTCATTTATTTTTTTCTGACCGCCCCAAATTACTACTTCAGCTAATGCATATATTACATAAAATAATATAGCTGCCACTGCAATAAGAATCCAAAACGTGGTATCACTTAAATACCAGTTGCGGGGTGCCTGGGTTGTTGCCTGTGCCCAGATAGGTGAAGCCGAAAACAGCATTAATCCTGTAAGCAGCAATCCGGCATTGAGTTTTTTATTTTTCATCTCAATGGTTATTTAATTATTTAAATTATTAGGGTTACTATTATCCAAAGGAATATTTCTGATTTCATCAATAGATGATTTATCCATTTTCTGAACCCAATAAAATAATCCGATAAAAAAGACAAAGAATATGAACAGTGAGATAATTGGATAAATACTCACTCCATCAATGTCCGACAAATAATGCATGAAGTTCATAGTCTTTATTTTTTAACTTGATTTTGCAAATTGGTTTCTGTATTAATATCTACACCTAAACGCTGCAAGTAGGCTATCAGGGCGATAATTTCGGCAGTACTTGATGATTCAATTTCTTTTTCAGTTTGCAGATTCGCTGCAATTTGATCAGCTTGTTTCATCAAATCCTGATTGGCAATTTTATCATATCCTTCCGGATATGGAACACCCAATTTTTGCATTACTCTGATTTTAGCAGCAGTAGTACTGGTATCCAGCTCATTTTTATGTAACCATGGATATGGAGGCATAACACTTCCTGTGGAAACTTCACCAGGATTGAGCATATGCATATAATGCCATGAATCATTTTTCTTTAATGTTCCCACACCTTCACGTGCTAAATCCGGTCCGGTACGTTTTGAACCCCATTGGAATGGATGGTCATAAACAAATTCACCGGCTTTACTATATTCACCGTATCGTTTTACTTCACTTCTAAACGGACGTACCATTTGTGAGTGACACACATAACAACCTTCGCGCACATAAATATCACGACCTTGTAATTCGAGTGGTGTATATGGTTTAACACTGGCAATAGTTGGAATATTTGATTTAATTAAGAAAGTTGGTACCAATTCAATTACACCGCCGATAATTACCATCACTAAAGCAAGAATCATAAATTGAACAGGTCTTCTTTCGAGTGGACGATGCCAGAATTCACCTTTAGGTTTATTATAGGTTTTAGCCATTGCAGGAACTTCAACATCTTCATTTGCAAGGAATGAACCTTGTTTAGCAGTTTTAATTAAGTTCCATGCCATTACAAACACACCAATTAAATATAATGTACCACCTATTGAACGCAGTGCATACATACCTTTTAATTGTGTACTTGTTTCAAGGAAAGTATAAGATAAATTTCCTTCCGGAGTAAAATCTTTCCACATTAATGCCTGCGTAAATCCACTCCAATACATTGGCACAGCATAAACTAATATACCTAATGTACCAATCCAGAAATGGAAATTCGCTGCTGATTTTGAATAGATATTTGTTCTCCACATTTTTGGAATTAACCAATATAAAATACCAAATGTGAGGAAACCATTCCATCCTAATGCACCAATATGCACGTGAGCAACAATCCAGTCGGTAAAGTGACCAATTGCGTTTACGTTTTTGAGTGATAACATTGGGCCTTCAAAAGTTGACATACCGTAAGCTGTTACGGCAACAACCATGAATTTTAATACAACATCTTCACGTACTTTATCCCATGCACCACGCAAGGTTAACAAACCATTCACCATACCACCCCATGAAGGTGCAATCAACATAATTGAAAATACGGTTCCTAAAGTTTGTGCCCAATGTGGCAATGCAGTATATAATAAGTGGTGAGGTCCTGCCCAGATGTATAAAAATATTAATGTCCAAAAGTGTACGATAGATAATTTATAAGAATATACCGGACGGTTGGCAGCTTTAGGAAGAAAATAATACATCAATCCTAAATAAGGTGTGGTTAAGAAAAATGCCACCGCATTGTGTCCATACCACCACTGCACTAATGCATCCTGCACACCCGCATAAATCGGATAACTTTTTGTAAGTGAAATTGGAATTTCAAGTGAGTTAACAATATGCAACATAGCAACCGTTACCAGGGTAGCAATGTAGAACCAGATACCCACATAAATGTGGCGTTCTCTTCTTTTAATGATGGTACCCATCATGTTAATACCAAAGATTACCCAAACCAATGTAATTAATATGTCGATTGGCCATTCCAATTCAGCATACTCTTTACCGGTTGTGATACCCATTGATAATGAAAGTGCAGCAAGCACAATAATTAACTGCCAGGCCCAGAAATGCAGTTTACTTAAAAAATCGCTCAACATACGTGTTTTACACAAACGCTGCAGCGAATAATAAACGCCCATAAAAATACCATTACCCACAAATGCAAAAATCACGGCATTCGTGTGAATTGGTCTGTCCCGGCTAAATGTGAGTTGAGGAATTCCCATGTTGAGTTTTGGAAACACTAATTCAAGTGCAATCCACAAACCCACTGTCATTCCAATAATACCCCAAAAAACAGTGGCTACCGCGAACTGTTTTACAATTTTGTTGTCATAACTGACTTTTACGTAATCCATACGTTACTTTTTGGTTTTAGTAGATGTTGTTGCTTGAGATTTTACCTGTTGATCGTCGAATAACATTCTTACACCGGGTGTGTAATCATCTTCATACTGGCCTTTTTTTACTGACCAAATGAAGGCAACCAAAAATCCTCCGGCTACCAAAATGCTTGCTCCAATTAACAGAATTATTACGCTCATAATCAGGTGCTAAGTTGACTCAGTAACTATTGGATACAGATGACATACTTCACACCAAATGGTGATTTATGTCACCTTATTGTGCTTGTTGTGCCGCATCGAAAAAACATCTTATTGAAAACCGGGGTGGAGAAACCTAATGCAGGATTGCATTTTAGGATTAAAAACATAAAAAAATTCAAACTCCATGTTAGGGGTTCCTAGAATTTATTAATTACACAATTGTCACAAATTACTTTTTAAGCAACCTTTTTGCAGCAAGGGTAGTCATGCCTGTTGTAAAGCTTACAATTGTTATCGTGCTCAGTGGCATTAAAATAGCAGCAATTACCGGCGCCAGCATACCCTGCAAAGCAAAATATAAACCAACCAGATTGTAGATAATCGATAAAATGAAACTTCCTGTAATCACCCATTTACCTGCTTTCGCAAAAGCAAAAAGTTTAGGCAGTTTGGTGAGTTGATTTACATCCATAACCACATCGCTGGCAGGTGTAAAATTGCTGTTTTGGCTTACAGCTATTCCAACATCACTTTGTTGCAGTGCACCGGCATCGTTTAAGCCATCACCTAACATCATTACATGTAAATTTTGTGCCTGCAATTTTTTAATAAATGCCAATTTATCGTGTGGTGTTTGTTCAAAATATAAGTTGTTTGCGCCAAAATAATTTTCAAGATATTTTTTATCGCTATCATTATCACCACTTAGTAAATAAATTTGATAATGCTTTTTAGCATGCGCCAGCATATCATCAAAACCACTTCTGTAACGGTTTGCAAAATTGTAATTCCCTTTTATATTTCCATCAATCGAAATATATACATTACCATGCTGTGTAATTTCTGTATCCGGCAAATTGGTAAATGACCTTGATCCAATTAATATTTTATGTCCATTTACCAATGCTGAAACACCTTTACCTGCAACCTCAGTAAATTCATCTACCGTTGTTTGTGTATTTTTTCCTAAAACATTTGCAATTGCGCGACTGTAGGGGTGATTTGATTGCGCCGCAACCGCTGCTACCATTAGCTTTTCGTCCTTCGACAAAGGTAACCCAACATAACTTGCACCTGTTGTATTCGACTGTGTTAATGTTCCTGTTTTGTCGAATACGATGGCATCTATTTTATTAAATGCAGCAATTACATTTGCGTTTTTTAAATAAATGCCAAAATTGCCAAAATATCGAATTGCATTTCCATTTGTAAATGTTGCAGATAACAATAATGCGCACGGACAAGCAACTATCATTGGCGTAATAAATGC
The DNA here is from genome assembly GCA_016706255.1 of Bacteroidota bacterium. Taxonomy (NCBI): domain Bacteria; kingdom Pseudomonadati; phylum Bacteroidota; species Bacteroidota bacterium. Next base: position 303,378 of record JADJJZ010000001.1, read on the forward strand.
ATCTGCCGCACGTTGTGTATCGCCCTGAATTAACCAGTATAATGATGCTATAGAAGAAATAATTAATACAATTAAAGCGAAATAACGCCCCAGTGTTTGCACAAAATCTTTTTTCTCATCTTCTTTATGATTCGTATTAATATTATTCCATAATTGTGTGAGATAACTTTGTGCAACAGGTTTAATTACGCGCAATTGAATTGCTGAACCAACCTGTTTTCCTCCTGCATAAATGAGTTCGCCAATTTTTTTATCCACCGGATCAGCTTCACCGGTTACGAAACTGTAATCGATATTTCCCTTTCCCATCACCAAAAGCGCATCGGCAGGAATTAATTCGTGATTACGTACTACAATAGTATCGCCTTCCTTTATTTCAGATAATGGAATTTGCTGCTCTTCACCTTTATCAAGTAAGGCAACCGATAACGGGAAATAAGATTTATAATCCCTGTCGAAGGATATTGTTTTATAGGTTAAATCCTGAAAATATCTTCCAACCAGCATGAAGAATACAATACCGGTCATTGAGTCAAAATATCCGGCACTATGTTCAACAAAAACCGCATATAAACTTCGTGTAAATGTGAAAATGATGGCCAATGCAATAGGTACATCGATATTCAGGAAATTATTTTTTAAACTTTTCCATGATGAAGTATAAAATTCACCTGCGCAATAAAAAAATACCGGTAAGGCAAGAATTAAAGATAAATAACGGAATAAAATCCGCAGCGCAACATCTTCCACTTCACCACCTGCAAGATATTCAGGAAATGCCATCATCATGATATTTCCAAATGCAAATCCGGCAATTCCGATTTTAATTAATCGAGATTTTTGTAATTTTTTTTCAGGTTGTTTTTCAATATCCTGCAAACTTAATAAAGGCTCATACCCAATAGAATCAAGCATTGCAGCCGTTTCACCCAACGAAATTGCCGATTCATCGAATACCAGTGTAATTTCTTTTTTCGGAAAATCGACACGTGATTGTAAGATTGCTTTATTCATTTGATGCATGTGTTCCAGCAGCCAAATACAGGAACTACAATGCATAGTAGGTAAATAAAATGTAACATGGGTTTGATTGCCATCTGCAAACCGAATAAATTTTTCTCTAACACTTTGTTTATCTAAAACGGCATATTTATTTAATGCAACTTTATTTTTTTGTGTTAAACCCGGATGCTCCTGCATGTCGTAATAAGAGCATAAATCGTTATCTCTTAATATTTCATACACTGTTTTACATCCAAAACAACAAAAGTATTTTTCTTCAATATGAAATTCATGGTCGCTGCAAGGTTCACCACAGTGGTAGCATGTAGTTTGGGCAGAAGTAGTGGTTGTATCAACCACCGGTGCGAATTTTGGCATAACTTGAAAATAACTCCAAAGCTATGCCGCTTGACACCTCATATAAAATGACTTAGGTCACCGTTTCCGGTTTTATTAATGAATCACATTTATGCGCTGATAATACAAGTTTGAATCGGAAGTACCGGTAATTACATAACCACCAGCAGGTAAATCTGAAAGTGATAAGCTGCCATTATTAGCAGTTACTTTTTCCGAGTAAACGGCTTTCCCGAACATGTCATATATATTAATGGTGTACGCTTCTTGTTGTTCACCAAAATTATATTGCACCAAACCGGTAGACACTGTTGGATATATATTGAATGCAGCAGGATTTAATTCAGCAATTCCGGTGATGTCGTTATCGTTAATCTGCACAACGATATCAGGTATTACATAATTATCATAAATCGTATCATCTGTAGTTACAGCGCATGTTATAACACCAATATGCGGACCTTCATGAAAAATGTCATCATAAATGATAAGCATTACTGTTTTTGCTATGATGGCACTATCACCTTTAAATTTCAAATTTAAATCTGCATTATGACCTTTCCCTAAATCAAGGTCATCATCAGGGTCAAGATTAATGGTAACCGTTGAGGTTGGTATACTTTCGAGCACTAAAGAAAAATACATGGTATCACTTTCTGTGCCTGCTAAAGCAGCGGTATCGGTAAAAGTAATTCCCGGTTCCAAATCATTATCGTGAATTAATATATCAAACGAAGGAATGGTAAATACACTATAATCATCATCGGCGGTGGTGATGGTAAAACTTACATTACCAAAATGTTCACCTTCAAATAATACATCATCGTAAGCTCTTACGTTAAGCACATGATTGGTGAGGGCTGATGAATTTGGCGGAAACGCAAGTGTAACGGGCTCTCCGGGGATTCCTGTTATACGCAATTGTGCATCAGGTGTAAGTGTAATAAATACACTATCCGTCGGCACAGAATTTAATGCAATAATCACAGGCACTTCACCCAAATCTTCATTTAACTCAAGCGGAAAAGGTTCTGTATAATTAAGACCCGGAGCACTGTCATTATCAGCAATCGGATAAATTACATCTTCAATAAATAGTGCAGCATAATCAGGATCATCGCTGCTAATAGTAAAATGAATTGTACCACTGTGTAAACCCTCATAAATTCCATCATCAAATGCACGAATTGCTGCACCATCAAATGATAATGCACCTGCATTTGGCGGAAAAACAATTTCCACTGCTTCACCCGGAACACCGGTTATGCGCAATTGATCATCAGGATCGATAGTTATAATAACTGTATCGGTGGGTATAGAATTTAATGCAAGCAACAAATCAACTCCGGGCACGCCTTCAGTTAAAAAAGTATCTATTGGAAAATTGGTGTTAATTCCGGGAGGTAAATCGTTGTCTAAAATGAGATATGACATTTCAGGAATTGATAAAACACCGTAATCTATATCATCAGAAATAATCACAAAATTTAATACGCCGTAGTGGTCACCTTCCACTTCAACATCATCTACCGGTTTAACTTTAAACTCCTTGGCAATTAATGCAGCAGGATAAGGTGTAAACATGAGTGTATCCGCTATTCCGGGGCCGCCACCAACATTTACTTCTTCATTAGGATAACAAATTACATAAACAGTATCGGTGGGAACAGAAGCCAGTGCAATATCAACAGGTGTAAATATTGCAGGATAATCTTCATCAAGTGTATCTATAACTGTTGTAACTACAAAAGCCGGAATTGTATCATCCAAAACTGCATAAGCATAACGAACAGGGGGCTGCGGAGTAGTTGGTTTCGAAAAAACAACAAACGGAAGCAGCAGGAGGAGTAAAAAGAAAATGAGGAGAAGCCAATCTACCCGTAGTTTTGGCCATGATTTCGTAAATTTCATATTTGGGAATAAAAGTACTTGTGTTTGCATCTTAAAACAACCGGTTTTGTACAAAGTTGGGCTTTTTTCATGTGAAACACCCTATCTGTTTAGTAAAGCAAAAAAATAAGGAATGATTCTTGTTGAAGTTTAGGTCTGATTGAAGGTTTTAATTTCTAATTTTGCAACAATAATTTCCAATTTCGGCATATGAAACAACTAATTTACGGATTGCTGGTGCTATTAATGATTTCCGGTTCTGAGGCTATTATGGCTCAAACTCAACCCATTGAAACAACTGAGCAGGATAATAGTGTAAAGGAAGATGACAACGGTAATTCAACTGCTAAACAAAAAGATTGGAAAGATCGTATTGTGGTAGGCGGAAATTTAGGGGCTCAATTTGGAAGCTCTACTTACATTGAAGTATCACCAATTGTTGGTTATAAGGTTACCGATAAATTTACGGCAGGTATTGGATTTTCTTACCAGTATTTCAGTGAAAACTACAACGACCCATATTTTGTGGACTATAAAGCATCGGTTTATGGACCCAGAGTGTTTTTACAGCACGACATTTTATTCGGATTTTTTGCACATGCCGAATATGAATATTCCTGGTATAAATTTAAATATGAAGATTTTTATGCAACTGAAATTACCGGAGAGGTTCCTGCATTATTTATCGGAGGTGGTTATAATTACTACATTACCGACAATGCAAAATTGCAAATAATGGCTTTGTATGATTTGCTGAATGGCCCCAATTCACTGTATTACAGCCCTTGGGTATTCAGAATTGGTTTCAGCACAGGATTTTAACCCTGTGCCTTACCTATCAAAAATTTCGTTTTATTAAATATCGAGATTTGCGTATTTCGCGTTTGCCTCAATAAACTCGCGGCGAGGCGGAACATCTTCACCCATCAACATTGAGAAAATATGGTCTGCTTCTGCAGCGCTGTCGATTGTAACCTGACGCAGCGTTCTTGTTGCAGGATTCATAGTAGTTTCCCAAAGCTGTTCAGCATTCATCTCTCCCAAACCTTTGTATCGTTGAACGTGTACTGAACTTTCGTTTCCACCTTTTGCAAATTCTGCTGTTGCGGCTTTACGATCATCTTCGTTCCAGCAATATTGTTGGTCTTTGCCTTTTTTAACGAGATATAGTGGCGGAGTTGCAATGTAGATGAAACCTTGTTGCACCAACTCATAACATTTTCTGAAGAAGAAAGTCAGAATAAGCGTTGTAATGTGGCTACCATCCACGTCGGCATCGGTCATGATGATAATTTTGTGATAACGGAGTTTTGCCGTATCTACAGTTTTATCTTCAGCCGGCATTACGCCTAAAGCGGTAAATATGTTTTTAATCTCTTCGTTGTCGAAAATTTTATAATCCAGTGCTTTTTCAACGTTCAGAATTTTACCTCTTAAAGGTAATATTGCCTGAAACGTTCTGTTACGGCCTTGTTTGGCAGTTCCACCGGCGCTATCCCCTTCCACAAGATACAACTCACATTTTTCAGCAGCTTTTTCGGTGCAGTCGGCCAGTTTACCCGGCAATCCGCCACCACCAAATGCGCTTTTACGTTGCACCATTTCGCGAGCCTTACGGGCTGCAATACGCGCCTGAGCAGCAAGAATTACCTTTCCGATAATTAAACGTGCCTGTTTAGGATTTTCTTCGAGGTAGTTATTTAAAACTTCACCGGAAATAGTATCCACAATACCCATCACCTCATTGTTACCCAATTTGGTTTTGGTTTGACCTTCGAACTGCGGTTCAGGAACTTTAACTGAAATAAGTGCCGTTAAACCTTCACGGAAGTCATCGCCTGAAATTTCCACTTTTGCCTTTTCAAACATGCCTTCGCGGTCGCCATACGATTTAAACGTTCTGGTTAAAGCTCTTCTGAAACCTGCAACGTGTGTTCCACCTTCAATCGTATTGATATTGTTTACATACGAGTGAATATTTTCGTTATAGGAATCGTTGTATTGTAAAGCGATTTCAACCTGCACATTATCGCGGGCACCTTCGGCGTAAATTGGTTCCGGAATAATTGAAGCACGGGTGCCGTCAAGATATTTCACGAATTCAATCAATCCGCCTTCACTGTGAAATGATTCGCCGGGGTGATTACCATTTTCATCAACCACACGTTCGTCAACGATATTGAGGGTTATACCGCGATTTAAGAATGCGAGTTCTCTCAACCTTGCAGCCAGTGTTTCGTATTTATATTCAGAAACGGTAAAAATGGTATCATCCGGTTTAAAGGTTACATAAGTACCGGTAATATTCGATTCCCCAATTTCTTTAACCGGGTATAATGGTTTACCCTCGCTGAATTCCTGTTTGTAAATTTTACCATTACGGTGCACTTCAGCTTCAAGGTGGGTAGACAATGCGTTAACGCAGGAAACACCCACGCCGTGCAAACCGCCGGAAACCTTATAAGTATCTTTATCGAATTTACCACCTGCGTGTAATACGGTCATTACCACTTCGAGTGCCGATCTGTTTTCTTTTTTATGTAATTCGGTAGGAATACCGCGACCATCATCTTTAACGCGTATGCTGTTACCCGGAAGAATGGCCACATCGATATTTCGGCAATATCCTGCCAATGCCTCATCAATAGAGTTATCAACTACTTCATATACCAGGTGATGTAAACCTTTAAAGCCGGTATCACCGATATACATCGCCGGGCGTTTTCTAACTGCTTCAAGACCTTCTAAAACCTGAATATTTTCAGCCGTGTAGGTCGACTGTTTTTTAATAACTTCTTGTTCTTTTTCCATAATTTTCTACCTCATTCAGAGCGTAATCCGGACCTTTGTTTTTGAGACCGGTTTTTTATTTATTTTTCGATGCACAAAATTACATCTTTATACGCTGAAAACATAAGATTTTCAGGTATTTCAGACAATTTTTATACACTCAATTTCAACATTATTTTAACAACTAAAGTTCGCTGTTAAAAATGCACTTAAAATGTTAAAAAATAAAAGGGTTTGCGAGATGTTGCTATTTCGCAACAAAGCACATAAACATATTAGTCCGGAGCAATCCGAACGCAGGAAAAATTCAGGAAGAAAAACGGATTAATGGTGACCCGTATTGCCGCCGCGTTTACTTTTTATGAATTCTATCACAAATAAACCACTAACAGCCAGAACGTAGCAGGTTAATACAATACCAATAATGAATGCTGAAGTCATGTTTTTCAGTTTTGCACAAAGGTAAAAAACGTAAAGTATTTTTTCGTACTCCCGGCACAATACTGCATAAAATGTGCATAATTAACGTTGGGGTTAAAATGGTATCATTTTTGACAACTATCTTCGTCACAAAAAAAATTGTCATACATATGAAAAAACTTTTGCTTATAGTAGCTCTTGCATGCGGGTTTTCGGCCCAGGCACAAAAATCGGCGGATCCTGTTGCGCCATTTTTCCCAATCGACGAAACCTCTAAACTGGTTACTTATACCGATGTAATTCAGGTTCCCGGTGTTGCTACCGACTCACTTTATAACGTAGCAATGGCCTGGATGAAAATATTTTATGTAAGTCCGAGTCAGGCTATTAAAAGTCAGAACAAAGAAGAAGGCATTATTGAGATAAAACACCAGTTTCAAATCACCAAAACTGAAAAAGGTCAGGAATTAAAGGCCGGCCAGATTAACTACTATCTAACCTTACAATTTCGCGATGGCCGCTTTAAATACACTATCACAAAAGTAAATCTGCAAGGCCCTTCTTACTTCGGTATTGAAACCTGGATAAACGATGAAAAATATGCTGAAGATGAAACTGTAATTAATTACTTAATTCAGATAGATGAATTTATGCAAAAGCTCATTACCTCGCTTGAAACCGAAGTAAAACCGGCAGCTCCGAAAAAAGAAGAAGACTGGTAAATAACATCTAAACCAAAGTATTTAAAGCCTCCGCAAATTGTGGGGGCTTTTTTATTGATTTTGAGTTTACAAGTCAACAAAGTAAAAAAACAATAAATAAATGATGACAAAAGTCACCATTCGTTTTGAGCATTATCATGGTTAACTTATTGAAATAAACTGACTTTTGAAGCAGAAAATTTAATAAAATGCTTGAGGAAGACCTTCATAGCGGAACAGGACATTATACCACGCCTATGAGTAATAATAAAACCAATGTTAAAAATATGAGAAAAGCAGAAATGCCTTCCCCTCTAATTCATAACATTTTAGTTCCCACCGACTTTTCGGAAAATGCCACTAAAGCCTTACAGTTGGCGGTTGGTATCGCGGAAAAAAATAATGCAGCAGTGCTTATTGTTCATGCCTGCCACATACCATTTACCGATGAGCACATGGCGCCGAATATGATTCAGGAATTAATGGATGCAACAAAATTGCGTGCTGAATTACAAATGGCTGATTATATCAAAGCCAATAAACAGAAATTTAATCAGGTCCCTGTTAATGCTCAGGTAGTAATTGGATTTGCTGCAGAAACAATTCTTGAAGTTGCGCATCACGCAAAAGTAGATATCATCATAATTGGCACCCAGGGTGTAAATGGTATTGAAGATCGTTTGTTTGGTACTGTTACCTGGAATATTATTAAACGTTCAGATATACCTGTAATTGCAATTCCGGAAACAAAATCCGATTTACAATTTAAAAATATTATGATTCCTTTTGAAGGCACAGTTTATGACACCGATATTATTAATTACCTGTTAAAATTTGCAGAAAAATATAATGCGGTTGTTCACGGTGTACATTTTATTCAGGATGCCTCTACTTACAACAAAGGCGTAATTGATAAATTGCAAAATAAATTCAGAAAGGAAATTGATTCAGAAAAATTACAACTCCATTTTCCTGCTGAAAAAAACATTACCGAAGGTATTAAAAAATTTGCAGCCCGCAATCAGGTGGACCTCATTAGTATGGTTACACATAACCATGGTTTATTTTCTACCGTATTTCATATGAGCGTTACCAGAAACATTGCATTGTATGCACAAATTCCATTATTAGCATACAATATGGACCGGGTTCAATTTGATACTGACAACCATTAACTTTTTATATTAAGATAAAAGGTTAATTTTAAGTGAATTATTTCAGGCTAAATAACGTAAAATGAGTATGCAAAACCGAATTCCGACGCCCGACTGCGAGCATTGTAAGAGCAGGGGGAAAAGTCTTTTCCATTTTTGTCATATCGATGAAACAGATTTTATCAACCAAAATAAAACCTGCGCACTCTATAAGAAAGGACAAACAATTTTTCACGAAAATGCTTATGCCTATGGACTCTATTGTCTGAACGCCGGCAAAGTGAAATTATATAAACAGGCACCGGATGGTAAAGAACAAATATTAAAAATAGTAACACCGGGTGATTTTATTGGTTATGGTGCAATGTTATCCTCAAATACTTATGCCGTTAGTGCAGAGGTAATTGAAGATGCTGTTATTTGTTTCGTTCCAAAGGAAACAGTTTTAAAGGTATTTAGAGAAAATAACCGTTTTAGTGAGGGCATGGTGCAGTTACTTACCACTACCATTGACCAAACAGTAGAAAAAATGGCTGATATTGCCTATAAACCGGTTCGTGGCCGTATTGCAGAGGCATTATTGTTGTTGAGCGAATCTTATAAAGACGAAAAAAATCCTGACGGCATTGTTAGTATTACACGAGAAGACCTCGCTTCTTATGTTGGTACGGTAAAAGAAACTGCTATTCGTGTTTTAAAAGATTTGAAAGATGAAGGTTTGATTTCTACAAACAATCACGCTATCACAATTTTAGACGCAAAAGGTTTAACCCGCGTTTGCGAATTATACGATTAGAATTTAACCATCCTAAATAAAAGCCCGACTTGTGTAAACAAGCCGGGCTTTATTATTTTATGAATCGGTTTTTAAAACCAACCTCTTTCATGATGTAAAAACGGCCAAGGAATGGAAATCAGGATGATAATTAAGGCAATGAGCATGTAAGTAAACTGTTTTTTTCCAGCTTCTGTGTCATTTAATGCCTTTTTTGCCTTAGCATACCCAATGTGAATTAAAACCAGCGCTACCAGCATACCTATAGCATGGTCGATGGCAATACTTCTAAACATTGAAATACCCATCTGGTCTTTTAGTTTACCAACTTTGAAATTAGTTTGGGATGCGATAAAAAAGAAATACAAAACTAAACCTCCCAATAGCTGAATGTCAGCTGCAATCATGGTAAACATCCCCATTTTTTTGGTTCCGCCCTCATAGGCTTTTTTGCCTTTTGCAGTTTGATTGCCGTAGTAGATGGCTAAAATCAATAAAATAAGGATTACATAACGCCACCCCGAGTGGGCAGCAATGAGCGCCTTCGATAGGCCCTCCGGCAAGTGAATAGTTGCCTCGTTTGATCCGAACAATAGTACGGACGTGTGTACAAAATCAATCATGTGTGTGCATTTTTGAAATTACGAAAAATTGTTAAAACAGCGAGGAGTAAAACAAAAAACCGGGAAAGTAGTCAGCCTTCCCGGTGTAAAAATATTAATTTCTAAGCAATTGCTTATAGGTCTGGATATTATCCATGAATTTCTGCTGCTGGGCAGGTGTTAAGGCTGCGAGTATATCGTCCTTAAAGTCCTGCTTGCTTTCGCGTAATCCATCTTTGTTTCCACCCTGTTTCATTTCTTTTTTTTCCGTAAAAAACTCACGGATGGCAGCTTCTACCTTCGTAACCTGGTCGGGAGCCAGATTGAGGTCAGCCGTTAACTTGTCGATAAATGCCTTCGCGCGACCGGCACCACCACCGTGGCCACCTTGTCCTTTATTGCCGCTAAATAGTTTTGAAAATAAGCTCATAACAGTTTGTTGTTTGTTCAATAAAGGTAAAGTTATAAAATTAAAATCTGCTTCTCACGGTTACATATACATTTCTACCCGGAGCGCTGATGCCTGAAGCAAACACACGGTAGTTCAAATCCAGAATGTTTTCGCAACCTGCTTGTATTTCGAACATATCGTTTACTTTATAACCGGCTTTCAGGTTTAAGGTATACCAAGAAGGCATACCGTCAACTGTCGCATATTGTTCATTATCTTCTCCCCCAACTATATTGTAATCTTCAATATGCTTCCAACCATTATATAAAGCATTCACTTCAGCATGAATTTTATCTTTTTTGAAGTTGAAAGATGTTTTACCATACATAGGCGGAACATGGTCTAATGGATAAGGTGTTGTATCTGTTTCAACTCTTCCGTAAGTGTAAGTGATATAGGATGATAAAGAGAACAGTTCATTTATTTTGACATCAATTCCTGCATTAAAACCATATAAGTAAGCTGATTCAGTATTCATTACCGTTAATACCTGACTCAGTTCGCCATCGTATAGAATAGAATCTTCACCATCAAAAGTAGAAGGCTGGGTTGAGAAATAATTATTTGCAATGGTATAAAAACCGGTTAATTCCAATTCAATTCTGTCGGCAAAAACTTTTACCAGATTCAAATCGATGTTGTAAGTATATTCCGGTTTAATATCAGGATTAGGAACAACAATTGCGCCGGCACCACTTTCAAATACTTTGGTTAAGTCATCAACGTTTGGTGTTCTGAAACCTGTTGAACCGCTTAATGCAATTTTAGTGCTTGAATTAGGCAGATAAATAAGCCCTATACTTCCTGTTAATGCACCATTGTTTTGTTCAATTTCATCAAATGGAAATGGGAAAAATGTTTTGTCTTCAAATTTTGCTGTAAGCATAGAATAATTATAGCGCAATCCATCGTTTAACACCCATTTTCCATTACTCATTTTAATGTTATGTGAAATATATGCAGCAAAATTGTTCATTTTAGAACCACCGTCAGGATATCTTGTGCTTAGTGGCGTGAATGTTCCATCTTCAATATTTTCAGTTTCTGCAACAGATTGCACATCATTTAAATAAGATTCCAAACCGTAACGAATATCACTGTGTTTAATCGTTTTGCTGAAATCGAAGTTAAATCCGATAACGTTTACATTTTCTGTGCGGTGATTGAGGGAAGTTTTTCCGTAGCGACGGTCGTGACGGCTTTCTTCAATTGCCTGGAAACTGGCAGTTAAATGTGCCATGTCAAACAATTTATTGGCACCGGCATATTTAAATTCATACGCAGCTAATAACCTGTTTTGCGGACCATAATACCACTGTGCATATTTCAAACTGTCGTCGTTTAACGGATCTGTCAGTCTGTCGTAACGCGGAATATCCGTTGATGTTGAATATTGTAAATTAATTAAATGCGAAATTTTTGCACTTTGCTGATATAATATTTTTTCCATCACATCATATTGTGTGTAACCGGAATTAATTTGTTTGCTGTCGTCATCATTGCGAATTAAAGTATCAATACCATTATTCGTTTCAACATAATATGGACGGAAACCAAATTTACCATAATCGCCATTAGCAACTGTTCCTGCTTTTAAATCACCGAAATTTGAATAGCTGAAAGCTGTAAATGAAGCAATTTTTGCGGAAGCAACATTAAAACTTAAATTACCCGAAGGTGAGCTTGCAGCTGTTGCATAACGTAAAAATGCAGAACCGCTGAAAGGCTTTTCACCATCGCTTAATAAATTAGGTGTGATGGTATGAAAATGAATTACACCACCTAATGCATCGCTACCATAAACGGTTGATGAAGGACCGTAAGCAATCTCCAGTTTTTCAATTAAACTTGGATCAAGCGTGATTACATTTTGAAGGTGACCGGCTCGATAAATGGCATTGTTCATACGAACGCCATCTATAACCAATAAAACACGGCTAGCTTCAAAGCCGCGAATAATCGGGCTACCACCACCCTGTTGACTTTTTTGCACCAATACTTTTCCTGATTGTTGCATTAAATCGGCAGTGGTGCCACTATTGGCAAATTGAATAGATTGAAGTTTAATAACGTCAATTTTTTGAGCGACGTCTTTTCGTTTATCGGGGAAACGACTTCCGGAAATTACAACCTCTTCCAGGTCATAATTTGTTTCAGTTTGTGCAAATAATGCACAGGAGTATAAAACACAAATTATTGTGAATATTTTTTTCATAATTAAATTTTTGAATGAATAATAAAATCTTAATCAAAATCTAATTATGCTTCAGGTGGTGGCTGGATGATTTTTTTTGAGGGGGAGAAATAATTATTTGTTTCAAAAGCAACAATTGAAGGCGCTTTTGAGAAAGTTATTGTGAGATTATTATTATCATGCAAACGAAAATCTTTAAGAATTAATTTAACAGATATATTATTAGCAGCATTTTTTTGTGGTTCGTTTTCTGCTTTTAATGCTGCGATATAATTGGCATCTAAATTTTCTTCTTTTTTATCCCAATAGGCCTTAATCAAATAATTTTGTTCTGTTTTTGTAATCTCCACGATATCAAATAACATGTCGTTATAAATAATTTCATGTTTTTCGATAAAAATAAGGTTTGGGTCATTAACTGCAATTATAAGATCTACTAATTCTTCGGCTTCAAAACCATCTTGTTCAATTTTTTCGTATACCAATTCAGCGTGTTGTTTGCTTAAAGCAGTAAAAAGCAAATAGCTGCCCGTTATATTAAACAGGAAGGCAATTAGCACAATTATTGAGATAGATTGTTTCAAAGTTCAAAACCAAAGGTACGAAATTACCTGCTATGGACTGATATTGTTAATTTTAACTTTTCAAAACCCCAAAAATGAAATCATGAAAAAAGTAATTATTTGCTTAGGCCTTTGGTTTGCGGCCTTTCAAACGCAGGCCCAGATAATTGGCGGAAATGGCGAAGGCTTTTCTTACAATTTTTTAAATTCTGACCTTGAACAATTAAAACTACTGGCAACTGTGCAGCCATTTGCCATTCGCTGGCCGGGTGGCGGAGATGCCAAAGTGGCTTTCCCCAATATCAATACCCCCGGGTTGGGCATGAATGCCGATTCCATTAAAAATCTCTATGATGCGTTTCGCGATGGTCAGGGACTGATTAAAGTGGAGGCCATGGAAAAAGACCTCAAAAAAGTGCCTGTCGACAATAACGCTTCCGAAAGTGAATTAATGTCGATTATTAGAACTGCTCATGCAATTCCCGGATTTCAGGTGAGTTATTCGCTGAATGTTTTGCAGGGAAATGTGGAAACCAATTTAACAGCAATTACAACCTTAATTGATTCAGGTGTAAATATTATTGCCGTGGTGGCGGGTAACGAAACTTTTGCGAGTTATAATTATGATTGGGAGCGTTATAAAAATGATTTTGAACCTATTTTAAAAGCGATACAACAAAAATATCCTGACATACCGCGGTTATTATGTGTTGGTCAGGCGATACATCGCAAAACACATATTCAGTGGAATGCTAAATTGTTTGATTATATTAAAAGTACCGGTGATTTTATTTCGGGGGTAGATGTACATTATTATCTATTTGATGAATTAAAAGATGCTAACGCAGCGCATCCCGGAGCAGTGGATATAAAGCGGGGTGAAGCGAATGCTAAATTAGATGCCGCTTTTGCGTTGTATATGCACGACTATCGCACAAAAGATGAGCTCACTGTTTTGGCTGCTTACTTGAAAGCGAATTTACCGGGCAAAATTTATCACTGCACCGAATTTGGAGATAAGGATGCTGAAAATTGGTCGAACACACTTGCGAATGGTGCGCATATATTTTCTACATTTTGTAACAACCGAAATAATTTTGACATTTTATTAATGCATAATTTATTAGGTAATTGGTTTTGGGGTGCGCGCCGACCAATACAAAAATGGGATGGTTTAAATATGGAAGATGGCAAAGCGAATCGTGTTCCTTGGTTTGCATTACAACTTGCAAATGAATTACCAACTGATGCAAAACCTTTGACAAAAGATATTCAATTAAAAGAACCGGGTGTATATTATTTTTATTTCGATTGTGTTGGTGATGCAGCAGAAAAATTTAATTCAAAAATATTTGACGGTAAAAATGTCACCTGCGAAATTCATTATGTAACCGGTGATTTTCCTTACAGCAGTTCCGGTGCAACCGGATTTTGGACCAAAACTTCCGAAAAGTTTTATGAAATAGATGGGATTGATATCGCTACCCAAAAAGGCTTTTTGGAAATTCCTGCGAATGCTTTTGGCTATGTGAGGATTAATGTACCAATGTACTAATGTACCGATGTACCAATGGAACAGCCGATTTTGAATAAGTATTCCATTCGGAGCTATCGTTGGGGCTAATTAAAATTAATGTGCTAATGTGCTGATATGCTAATTAACAGCCGATTTTGAGTAAAAATTTAATTCGGAGCTATCGTTGGTGCTAATTAAAATTGGCACGGACCGGATTTGCTAATGGATCAATAAATTAAACAGCTGATTTTGAGTGAGAATTTCATTCAACCGAAAAATCTCATTAGCTTATTTGCTAATTACACAGTTTCTACCATACCCCACATTTTAGGCTTTGGTTAAAATTTTGGAAATTATTGCGCTGCAATTGGAAATTCGCCGCTTAAAATGTAACTTTATTATATGAAAACCACACTTTCAAACATGAGCCAAAGTGCTAAACAAATTTTATTTCAGATAATAATAATTTGTTTTTCATTTTTTTCTTCCAACAAAATAATGGCGCAGGCCGACACCAAGGACCCTTCATTTGGAGTAATGGGTGTTGTGAAATATGATTTCGATGATGTTATTAGCATAAAAAAAATGTTAATTCAGCCTGATAATAAAATAATTGTAGCCGGTATAAAAGGTGAATTTCCTGAAATTGATTTTATTCTTGCACGTTTTCTTCAAAATGGTTCTATCGATAGTTCATTTGGTGAGGATGGAATAGTTTTGACCAGCTTTACTAATATTGATATATTGACTGATATTGCGTTATTTCCTGACGGAAGTATCATTGCATTAGGTTATATTGAAACAGACCCGACTATAGATGCTGCAATAGCAATGTATGACGAAAATGGTCAGTTAAAAAATAGTTTTGATAGTGACGGACTGCAGACATTGGACTTACTTTACAATGATAAACCAAGGGCTTTAATAATAAATGACGATAATACAGTAACAGTTATAGGTAACTCAGGATTGATTGGAGAGACTGTTTTTTTATATAAAATTAATGCTGATGGAACACCGGTTACAACTTTTGGAACTGATGGATTAGCTTTAACAGAAGACCTCGGATGGGACCCATTTATTATGGATGCTGCGTTGCAAGAGGATGGAAAAATTGTTTTAACAGGTGAAACTGATTTATCCGGTGCATTATTGGTTTTAAGATTTACAACTGCAGGCGTTCTGGACAACACGTTTAACGGTGATGGCATATTTACGTTACCCGGATTGGATGGAATTATTGGCAGATCAGTTTCAATAAGAGATGATGGGAAAATAGTTATTGTTGGTAATGAAGAAACATTATTATCAATCAGATTATTATCAGATGGAACGCCTGACAATACCTTTAGTGATGATGGGATTCAGATAATTGAAACAAGCCTTGATGATTTGCGTTTTACCGAGCATATTATTTTACCTGACAATAGTTTTGTTACTGTCGGAACAGCATATAGTAAATTTCAGCTCGTAGCTATAAATGAAAATGGCACTCCAAATACCAATTTCGATGATGATGGAATTTTGGATGAAACCAGTGAACCCCTATTAACTGAAGCTTATACGATACAACTTCAGGCGGATGGGAAAATTTTGGTCGGCGGTAATTTTGATTCGAGTTTATGTTTAATAAGATATGCTGCATGTTCAGCATATTTTGAATTAACACCTGATGCTGAACCGCATATTTGGACAGCCTTGAATTACAGTTTTGGAGCGCCTGATTTAACTTATTTATGGGATTGGAATGATGGGACATTTTCTGACGCCGCATACCCTTCACACACGTATGCAACAGAAGGATTTTATACCATTTGTTTAACAATTACTGATGCCAATGGATGTACAAGCACTTATTGCGATTCAAGTGTGTATTTATATAAAATGGATGAAGCGGCAACCATGATTACCGTAAATGTAAAATCACCGGTTATTGATGGTATACCAAACGTTATTGAAAATAGTGTAGCTGTTGTTCCCAATCCGTTTAATGATCATTTATCGCTAACCTGGAATAATCCAACATCGGAGGGATTAAATCTATATTTATATGATATGCAAGGCAGGATAATATTAACGCAAACAGTTTATGCGGCATTAAATAATATTCCTGTCAATAATTTATCTACCGGTATTTACTTTCTAAAAATTTCAGGAAAAGGGTTTGAACAAAATATAACGCTAGTTCATCAGGAGGATTAATGTGCTAATGTGCTAATGTGCTGATATGCTAATTAACAGCCGAATTTGAGTATAAATTTAATTCGGAGCTATCGTTGGGGCTAATCAATATTAGCCCGGACGGGAGTTGCTGATGGATCTATTTATTAACAGCCGAATTAATGTACCAATGTGTTAATGTACCGATGTACCAATGGAACAGCCGATTTTGAGAAAGTATTTCATTCGGAGTTATAGTTAGGATTAATCAATATTAAATCAGACGAATTTTCCTAATAAATGTAATAATTAAACAGCCGAAACCGCAAAGTTCACTGAGAAACAGCCCGCGGAGATGCGCGGAGGAATTTTTAGTTGAGATTTTAATGTTAGGTTTTAATGTGCATTTTATGCAAGAAAGTTGAGTTGGAGTAAAATTACTTTGTGTTACTCTGCGTGTATTTTCTCTGTGACCTCAGCAGTTAAAATAGCGAATTCGCTGATTAACTCAAAAATTCCAATCCATCGAAAAACCCCATCAGCTAATTTGCTAATCAACCAATTAGCTAATTAAAGCAGTGACCCCGGGCGGATTCGAACCGCCATCAAAAGAACCGGAATCTTCCATTCTATCCATTGAACTACGGAGCCAAGATTTTCAATTAATCACAAAAGTAATTAAATAATATCGGCTTTAAAATAAGGTCTGTCCTTTAAAAGGCTTACAGTAGTGGCCCCAACAGGAATCCCTACCTAATTTCATTACATTACATTAGTGAGGCAAGCCCGCCTGCCTTGCTGCGCAAGCAGTCGGGCAGGGAACTGTTATCTAGAGTTTAGGAAATCGTTTTAAAGTAGTCCCGAGCAGAATCCCTCCCTAATTTCATTTCATTACATTAGTGAGGCAAGCCCGCCTGCCTTGCTGTCCAAGCAGTCGGGCAGGGAACTGTTATCTAGAGTTTAGGAAATCGTTTTAAAGTAGTCCCGAGCAGAATCGAACTGCTATCTAGAGTTTAGGAAACTCCTATTCTATCCGTTGAACTACGGGACCAAAAAATTCAACTCAAAATTAAATCAAATTTTTCACCTTAAAAATCGTAGTAAGTGCTAAATAAATCGGTTTTGAGGGCGAGCATGAACATGGTTGTTGGAATTACATCACGTTCGTTTTTATAATTGCGGATAAATATTTGTCCTTCGATATTCAAATTAATAGATGGATTTAATAAATATCCTGCCCTTAAATCGGTGCTTTTTATGGTTGTTTTTAAGCCTTGTCCGATGTAATTTCCATAAGAATCTGGGAAGCCGGGAATTAAAAAATCGGATGTAAAAATATCACCCCCATTGTGTTCTGAATTATTGGCATCGAGGCCTTTTACGGCGGATTGTATTTTTGCTTCCAGATAAAATCTTTCGAAAAAACGATAATTCGCAATAAAAATAAATTCTCTGAAATTAGCACCTAATGGATGTGCAAGTGGCTGATTATAATGCGCATAATTTTGTACCGGTTCTTTACTTGCATAAGTATAAGGATTGGCCTGATTCATTTCAGCCTGAATCATTAAATGTTTTACTTTAAATGGTTCAAACAATTTAAAGCCGGCCTGAATACCAAATTTATTCCGGTAATAGCCATCACCCGCTCGCGCCGCGGCAACGTCTAAGTCGTCCATTATAAACTGACCATAAATAATCAATTTATCTAAAGGCGTAAATTTAATATTAGCACCAATTACAGCATTATCCGGTGAGCCTAATCCGAATTCAATTGGTCGGAAAAATATAATCGGATTAATATAATTTACATCAAACCCACGATAACGTGTTGTATCGTTTGCAGGCCAGATAATACCTTCGAACAAACCTACCTGTACCCACGGAAAAACATCCCAACTTAAATAATGAAAGGAGCCGAATTTACGTGTAACACCAACTACTGAATCAACAGTGCCATTATAGGCATCATCAAATTCAGTATATAAATTCATGTATTTAATTTTCCAAACGGAAGTTGTTATTTTGAAAAAAGGATAATACAATGCATTATCACTTAATAACATACTGCGATATCCATCTCCTAAAAAATTTTTATCATGACCTAATTGAAAATTAAAATGTTTTGAAGCGTTGTAAGAAACATAACCGGTTGAATTTGCAAAGTCGTAAGCACTGCCTTTAAAATTACGCACCTTTCCCTGACCCGGAACAACATTATATTCTTTAATAAATGCCGAAACATAATCAGGATAATCGCCTTGATTTTCGCGCAGCGTAATATTAAAACTCACATTTCTTTTTTCACCGATATCGCCACTTAATGAAATACCACGCGTATTTGTCCAAACACCTTCTCCCCCATTTTCAATATTTAATCCGCCGGCAAAATTCACCAAAGGGTCAATGCGCAAATGAAATTCGGTTTGCTGAACGCCGACAATTGTATCATAAGCAGTCCAGTTCCAGAGTTTGCTGAAAAAACCATCGCCGCTAACTTTTTGTAAATGAAATACACTATCATAGGTAACAATGGAATCCATATCACTAATCCTGTAAGGACGGATAGAAGTGTGAAAGCCGCTTCCCTGCTCATTTAAAGCCGGTTCGTACCAATTATAAATGTTTCTGTTGAGGGGTAAATAATTTTGTTGTGCCGATACTGCAAGCGAGAGGCAACAAAGTAGTGTGAGTAGTTTAAACCGCATTTTCATTTCCTTTAAGCATACTCCAAACTGTGAGAAACACGATTTTAACATCCAGCCAGAAGCTCCAGTTTTCAAGATACCAAAGGTCGTACTGAACCCGTTTTTCCATCATAACAGGATCGGTAGTATCACCTCTGTATCCATTTGCCTGAGCCGCACCTGTAATACCCGGTTTCACAAAATGGCGCACCATAAAGTTATTCACGATTTTTGAATATTCTTCAGTATGTTTCAACATATGTGGACGAGGACCTACCACACTCATATCACCAAGTAAAACATTGATGAATTGTGGCAGCTCATCTAAATTAGATTTGCGTAAAAAAGCACCCACTCTGGTAATCCTTGCATCTCCCACCGTTGCCTGTTTGGTATCGGCTTCGGCATTTACTTTCATGGAGCGGAATTTATAACACCAAAACTCTTCATTACCTTCTCCACTACGTTTTTGAATAAAAAATACAGGGCCCGGAGATGATAATTTTACTAAAAGTCCAATCAGCGGGAATAACCACCATCCGATTAAAATGAAAAACAACATGGAAAAAAAGATATCAAAAACGCGCTTTTGTAAACGGTTGTAGATATTATCCAGTGGTTCGGGGCGGATACTTAATATTGGCGTATTGCCGTAATATTCGATGTTAACTTTTTTAAATTGTTTGCTGATATAATTCGAAAATTCAGGGACAATGCGGAAACGAATTAATTTATCGTTACTGAATTCCATCAAATCATCAACATAGTTGGTCATATCTGAGGGCTGCAGCGCAAAATAAATTTCATCAATATTATTTTCTGTGCAATAGGCTTTTACTTCATGTAAGCTGCCCGTAACCTCTGCCATTGATGTTTCAGGATCGTCGAAGTAACCCATAAAACGATAACCAAATTCGTTGTGTTCCTGTATTTCTTTCACAAACTGGAGTGAAGCATTGGTGGTACCAACCACAATAATGCGACGGTAATTTCCTCCTCTTGCACGATAACGTTTAAGGTAGGTTTCAAAACCAATTCTCCAGGCTAAATCAAGCACCGTGAAGAAACTATAAGTAAATGCCAGTTGAGAACGTGAAAACTGGTATCCTTTGATCAAAAAGAGGTAGGTAAATGTTAGCAGAGCCTGAAAGGCCAACACTTTTACAAAACGGAAAACAAGGTGTTCGTAGCCGGTGCGGCGTTCGCGTTCGGTTTTGTAGTAGTTGAACACGCTGGTAACCAAAAACCATATCAGGTTGACAGCTATCAGCAACATGGCAAACTTCCTGTCGCTGGTAACCTTTGAGATACGGTCAAAACTGATGAGCATCGCCAGCAAAAACGATATGTTCAGCAGAAGAATATCTACCAAAAAGTAAACGAGTTCGAGAAACTGGGAATATCTTCTTACCATTGTTCTACAGGATCAACCGATTATCAGACGTTAACTATTGTTAATAGGTTGCGCTACAATCGACAAAAAAATGAGGTTTTTATTACAAAACCTGCGCAAAATTAGCCAATAAGATGTTAAGAAGATAACTGATATTAACAAAAATGATATATTCTTAAACCAGCGTTTCCGAAAACTTAATAAGTGAGGGTAACAATATATCTGCCGCTGGTTTAGGCTTATCGCCAATTAACACGGTAATCATGCCCAGATTTTTCCCGAATTCCATATCGCTGCCGGAGTCGCCGACAATGATGGACTTGGAAAAATCGATTTCGGGGAACAGGTTTTTCGCGTCGAAAGCCATACCGGGCTTAGGTTTGCGGTGGGTGGAGCCTTCGTCGGTGATGTCAGGGCAATAAAAAATGGCGTCAATGCGTCCGCCGGCTTGTTCAACCTCATCCATTAGTTGCATGTGGATTTCATGTAAATCGGTTTCCGACATCAAACCTCTGCCCACGCCGCGCTGATTGGTTACAATTACAATTCTTCCGAATTTTTGCGCACAAATGGCAAGTGCTTCTTTTACACCGGGTAAAAATTCAAATTGTTCCCAGTTTCGCACGTAGTCGTGGTCGATTTTACGGTTTAATACCCCATCTCTGTCGAGAAACAAAGTCCAGGTATGATCAACAGGTAATTGGATAGCTGCCATGCGTAATTATTTGCCGATAAAATCGTGTTGAGCGCGCGAAAAATCTTCGGGAATTCCAATGTCGATAAAATATCCTTCTGAAATTAATCCGTAAATTTTTCTGTTGACAATTTCTTTTTCCAGAATTTCTTTTTCGAAAGAAAATACTTCCGGTAAAGCAGGATGAAAAATCTGTTTATTTAAACAATATACTCCACCGTTAATGAGGCCTTCGTCCAGATATTTTTTTTCAAGAAATCCGGTTATTCTGCCCTCTGCGCCTAACTCAACTGTGCCATAACGGTCAAATTTTTCCATACGTTTTAATGCTACGGTTAATAAGGCATTATTCGATTGATGAAAAGCAGATAATTCCACTAAATCCACATCAAAAAATGTATCGCCATTAATTACAAATGCATTATCGGATTTTACATATTTACATGCATGTAAAATACCACCACCGGTTCCAAGTGGATTTTCTTCGATGGCGTAAGTAATTTTTAAGTTGTGATAAGTATCGCCGAAATGTGCAATAATTGTTTCGCGTAAATACCCGACAGCGAGCACTACGTGTTCCACTTTATGTGCAATTAAATAATCGAGAATGTATTGCAGAAAAGGTTTTCCGGCAACGGGCGCCATTGGTTTAGGTACTTCTGAAACAACTTTTTGCAAACGTGTTCCAAAACCACCTGCTAATACAATTGCTTCACGTATCATGGACGCTCAAATAATTCTGCTTCCACTAATTCGCAGATAATATGTCCGAGCATAATATGACTTTCCTGAATACGAGGTGTATCGTTTGATGGCACGTTAATGAGATAATCGCAATTATCTTTCATTTTTCCACCTGAAGCACCGGTCATTGCAACAATTACCATTCCGCGTTCGCGGGCAACATCAAATGCTTTCAATATATTTTCAGAATTTCCTGATGTAGAAATACCGATAATAAAATCACCTTTGCGGCCTTTTGCTTTTAATACGCGAGAAAAAATCTGGTCGTAACCATAATCGTTTCCAACTGCAGTTACGTACGATGAATTTACGTGTAATGCTTCTGCATCCAGTGGCGGACGATCGAAATAAAAACGACCTGAAAATTCAGCAGCTAAATGTTGTGCATCAGCAGCACTTCCGCCGTTTCCACAGAATAATACTTTTTTATCCTGACGAAAAGCTTCTGCAATTTTAGCTGCAATTTCTTCGCATTTAGCAATCATTTCAGGGTTATTTAAAATTTCATTTTTTACCCTGATACTTTCGGCAATTACGCCTTTAATTTGTTCTATTTTGCTTCCCATGATGTTAGTCCGTAGTTTGAAAATTCAATATTATGTACTTCACCACCAAATGTGTTGAGTACTTCAATTACTTTATATCTTGTATTACCCGGGCAGTAGAAGGTCATAAAACCTCCTCCACCTGCACCTGAAATTTTACCACCTGTTGCGCCTGCTTTCATGGCACTGGAATAAATATTATCAATAATATCGTTGGTAACGCCGCTGGCAGTTGCTTTTTTGTTTTTCCAGCCATAATCCAGAATATCACCAATACGACTCAGTTCGCCTTTTAAAATGGCTTCTTTCATCATATAGGCCTGTTCCTTTAAATTATGCATCGCCTCAATCGATTTATCCGATTTTTTGGTAACGTTGTCCGATTGTGCTTCAATAATGGTAGAAGATAAACGGCTGGTGCCGGTGTAATACATTACGATGTTAAACGATAATTCCTGTAAATATTCAGGGCGAATGCGCAATGGGTTTACAATAACTTTATCTTCTTTATAAAACTCCATAAAATTCCAACCGCCGAAGGTTGCAGCGTATTGGTCCTGCTTACCACCGGCCATTGCCAGGTCTTTGCGTTCAATGTCGTAAGCCAGGTGGGCGATATCATATTCACCCAATGGCAAACCCAGCCATTCGGTAAAAGCACCAACAATAGCTACAACTAAGGTTGATGAAGAACCCAAACCTGAGCCCGGAGGCGCATCAACGTAGGTGTTGAGTTCAAAAGATAAGGGTGCATTATGATTAAAATCTTTTACGATACGGTTGTAAACACCTTTTAAGAGGTCGAGTTTGCCGTCGATAGCCAGTTTACTTTCAGAATCGAGTTCGATACACTCATTGCGGTCGCGGGCGTTTAAAATAATTTTGTTATCGCGACGCGGCATAATGGTAGCATAGGCGTATTTGTTGATGGTAGCATTCAGGATGCAGCCACCGTAAATATCGCTGTACGGCCCCACATCTGTTCCGCCGCCTGCCAGGCCAATTCGCAAAGGTGCTTTACTTCTTATTATCATTAGTTAGTTAGGTTAAAGGGTTAACGCACACAAATCGGCTGCAAAGTTCCGTAAAAACTATGAAAAATCCATGATTTAGGGATTTTTAGATATGTGAACTTTTGGGTAGATAGCAGAAAGTGCCATTAGGTTGCTTTCAGGTTAACCTAAAACAAATGAACAAAAAGGCACCTATTTTATTAAAATGAACTTTATAAATCATATATGTAAACAAATGTAATTGCGTTGAATTACTGCTGCTACAAATACATTTTTGTCTATTTTTAAAAGATTTTTCGAAATGGTTATAAAAATTTATTTTGTTTGTATACTATCTGCTCTGTTGTTCCAAACCGGAATTGCACAGATAAATATTGATTCACTCACTAAAATAATCAGCACCTCAAATGATACTTTGGAGCTGATGAAAACTTATAGCGATTATGGTTACCAAATGTATCGATCAGATGCTGATACGGCGATTTATTTTGCAAACAAGGCTTTAACAATTGCTTTAAATAAAAATAACGATAAAGAAATAGGCTCCAATTACAATTTGCTGGGTTTAGCTTATCAAACAAAAGGGTTATATAATTTATCGCTGAGTTATTTTGATAATGCTGCAACGATACAAAAAAACGATAAACTTAATCTGGCAAAAACATTACATAATAAGGCTCTGGTTTATCGTTCGATGAACAACAATAATGAGGCATTAAAAAATGATTTGGCTGCAATGAAAATTGCTGAACAACAATCTGATTCCGTTATAATTGGTGTTGTATATCAAACCTTGTGTAATATTTACCGTGATTTGGGCGATTATGCATTGGCTGAAACTTATATACTAAAATCGATACGTATTTTTGAAACACCCCTAAAAACCGGACTCGACAACCGTTTATCGATGCTTGCCAATGCCTATTCCAATTACGGCAATATGTTACAGGCTGCAGGGCGACTGGATGAAGCGATAATTCAGCAGCGCAAGGCGATTAATATTCACAATACTTCCGGCGATCTTTTTAATCAGGGAATCGCGTATGAAAATTTAGGTAATATTTATTTACAGCTTGATCAATTTGATGATGCATTGGCTCAGTATGAAAAGGCAAAAGAAATTATGCAGCAGCTCAATTCAGCCACTGATGTGGGTTATGAATTGATGAATATAGCGGATGTGTATCTGGCAAGAGGTAATTATGCGACGGCAATTACCAATTTAGATTCTGCATTACAAATTTTTACGGCTAATAAAGCTGATTCTTATCGCAGGGATGTATATAGTAAAAAATACAAAATTTATGATGCACAGAACAATCCTGCAGCAGCACTTAAATTTTATAAATTATTTAATAACCTGAACGACAGTTTAAATTCCGAATCAAAAAAGAGTGAACTTTTGCGCTTGAAGGAAGAATTTGAGTCCACACAAAAAGAAAAGGAAATAGCCTTCTTAAAAACTGACAATGCATTAAAAGAAAAGGAGAAACAATTACAAATTGTATTCAGAAATATTGCCATTGCCATTATTTTATTTATTCTGCTGATAGGATTTTTATTAATTAACCGCTATCGTATAAAGCAACAGTTAAAACAACTGGAATTACGCAACAAAATTGCCAGCGATTTACATGATGATATTGGTTCTACGCTAAGCAGCATTAGTATGTATTGTGAAATTATTAAAACCCAATTACATGAAAAAAGTCCTGAATCTACGCTCCTTTTAGAAAAAATGCGGACCAATTCGGTTGAAATGATTGAAAACATGAGTGATATTGTGTGGGCGCTTAAACCCGCAAATGATGTATTCAATAAAATTGAAAACCGTATGTATAATTATGCAACCGAAGTAACCACCTTGCATAATATAAAATTAGTAATGAACCGGAATGCGGCCTTAGAAAATGTTAAAATACCCATGGAACAGAGAAGAGATTTATATTTAATTTTTAAGGAGGTGTTAAACAATAGCATTAAATATTCAAAATGTTCCACCATAATCATCAACTTTGGTATAGCACCTAAAATATTAAAAATGGAAATTATTGATGATGGTATTGGGTTCGACGCAGCTGCGCAGTTACAACTAAATGATAATACTACCAATTTAGGTGGCAACGGATTAAAAAATATTATGCTGCGTGCCAAACGAAATGCCGCGACGTTAAACTTTATTCCTGCAACTGAAAAAGGCACACATGTAATATTAGAAATGCCTATTGCTTAATAGTTAAACTTTTACAGCCCATCGCAATTTTGCCGATTTTGCTCGCGGGTTATCATTACATTCTTTCGCAGATGGTCGTATCGGTTCGTTGGCAATTTCGCTGAATATGCCGTCTCTGAATAATGCCTGAAACGCTTTTTTCACACGACGGTCTTCACCGGAATGGAAGGTTAAAATAGCCACTCTCCCTCCCGGTTTTAAAGCATCCGGAATTTTAGATAAAAATTTATCCAGCACACCAAATTCATCATTTACTTCAATACGTAAAGCCTGAAAACAGCGCTGACAGGTTTTTTTAATTTCTTCTTTAGATAATTTTTTGGGTAAGGTATCCAGTGAAGTACTAATACAATTTTTTAAATGCGTTGTTGTTAAAATAGTTCCGCCTTTTTTTATTGTTGAGATGATATTTTTTGCAATAATTTCTGCATTAGGTTCATCTGCATTGGAAATAAAAATAGCTGTTAATTCATCTACGGTACAATTTTTCAAAAATGCTGCAGCCGATTTTCCGGAATGTGGATTTAAACGCAAATCGAGCGGACCGTCAACTTTAAATGAGAAGCCGCGGTCGGGATTATCAATTTGCATGGATGACACACCTAAATCTGCCAAAATAAAATTAAATAAACCTGCTTCAGCAACAATTTGATCGATGCCTGCAAAATTCATTTTACGAATAGATATTTCCGATTCACCATAACCAAAACCAGCCAGCCGATCACGGGTGCGGGGCAATTCAAATGGGTCGACATCGGTAGCAAATAAATGGCCGCCGGGTGATAAACGTTTTAATAATTCGAGGCTATGGCCGCCATAACCCAATGTAGCATCCAAACCAATTTGTCCGGGTTCAATTTGTAGCACTTCCATTATTTCATCTACACAAATGGAACGATGCATACCTGCAGGTGTTTTTCCCTGAGCCAAAATTTTAGCAACATCTTCCGCATATTGCTCCGGATTATGCTCCTTATATTTTTCTTTAAAAGATTTCGGATGTGTACCATTATACCGAACCCTACGCACATGTTTTGGTTCCTGCTCGTCCATTATGCAAAAATGGGTGGGTTATGTTTTTTTAAGTTTACTTGAGTCTTTTTTATTAGTGGTTTAATTTATTCTCATGTGGTAGCTTTGAGTCTAGTGTGTTGTTTATTCGGTAATGGAAAAGATGAAGTTAAGTAGTTAAAAAATTAGGTTCAAGTGTTCTTTTCGTTAAGTCCGTTAATATTTGTCCAGATTTCTTAAGTTATAAGTGTGGTATGGATTGAAGCTTGGGGCAATGATAAAGTGATTTAAGCAAGTGATGAGTGTCGAGCAATTTTCGAGGGTTATTTGAAGAAGTACAGTCAGAACCGCAAGCGACTTAATGAGGTCAGGCTTGTGCTGTGCGCAGACCATTGTATTTCTTTTTAAATTTTTAATATTTGCTTTATAATTTTTAACTTTCGGTTTGGTGGGTGATGTTGTTTTGGGATAAGTTAAATGTGTTTTGCATTTTATTTTTTGGGTAGTTTGTGTTTGTTGTATTGAGGTATTTTTCAAAGTTTTTCAAGTGTCTTTTGTGTGTAAGTGATTAGGAGAATATTGTTAGAAATGTGTGGAATTATTGTGAGAGGAGGGTGGCTGAATGTGGGGGGGTGATCTTTGAATGTAGTTTTATAAATAACTTCACTTAACAGAATAAAAAATTGGGCCTTCAGCATAAAATAACTCAGGAGTCCTGTTCTCCGTCCTCGAACTGTAATTTCTTTTAGACCATATTAGGCTTCCTCTGAACGTGTAATGCCAAGAGCGACTCCCACGAAGGTCTCCACAAAGTTTCCTTCAAAATTTTTTAACTGGGCAATACTTCCACCAAGTCTTTTCCCATAATTATACAATTAATCAGCATTTTTTATTGACTTCCATCAGAGCTGTCGGCATATACTTATTCCACAGTTTCACTACAAAACATTTATCTGTTCCAGACAAGCACGTTATTGAAGTCATAGTGTAAGTGCTAAAATTACTTGGAAGTGATGAAATTTGCAATATAATCACCACTCCCCCTAAATTCTTGAGCCATTGAATTTCAGATACTTGAGCTACCAATGGGTATCCAGAATAGAAATAATATCAAAAATTTAGACCTTGTCATTCCCAATTCATTTAACCAATTTTAAATTTATAAAACTAATTATTAACTCCACCAGCATTATGCAAAAATAAGAAATGGCAACATGCTTTACAGGTTGCCATTTAAACAATAATTTATCGATTATTTATCAATGTTCAATCTTCAAATTTTCATCCAGCCACTCGTCGAGTTTTCCGTCTTCGTCGGCTTTGATGAGTTTTTCCATTTTTTTGTCTTTGGTGATTCCTTTTCCGCTTTTATATACGGCGATTAAATCGCGCAATGCGGCTTTGTGTTTTTCGCGCATATTATCCACCTTTCCATTTTCCAATACATAACGAGCGTTGGAAGCTATAAAAATGACAACTATGTCGGGATTTTTTGTATCGAAATCGAGAATTATTTCATTTAATTCAACGGTTACTGTCGGACTTCCGTTTATCCATTTTACAACGAAGGCTGTAACTTCTTTACGTTTTTTGTCCTGTTCGTTGAGGGGGGTATTTACCAGCCATTTAGCTGCGGCGATAATGTCAGCATCATATTTATCGTAATCGGCAGCTTCTTCGAATTTGTAATTGGCGGGAACATTAAAATCTTGTGCCAGTAAGGGAGCGGCGTTAAATGCGCATAAAAATAAGGTAATGAAAAGTGTTGTTTTCATGATGTTGTTTTATTTGTTTAAGTAAAAATAGGTAAAACAGCTTAAAAATGCAATATTATGGGTTAATGTGCTTTAGTTTTTTACGCCAAAACCGGTACACCATTATTGCGAGTATGAGTATACTACCGAGGTGCAACCACAAAGTTGTGCCAAAATTATAATCGTTATTTGCCTCCTTTAATCCTGGTTCCGGAGCTTGTAAACGCGACCAGACAATAAACATATCGGCTATGGGGAATTTTCCCAATGCAAATTGTTTTTTGTTGTTGAAAGAAATGGGAAAACCAAATGCTTCTGTACAAGCTGATAATTTGCGGGACTGATTTGTTGCACCAAATTTTGCAAAGGTGCCAATGCCAACAATAGTACCTGTAAAACTCATACCAAAAACAACAGGCCCGGAATCGATATCACCGGTTCCGCTTGTGCCGGCGGGATATTCACGTATAGCAGGCAAACCTAAAATAGTATGCTGAAATTGTTTTTGATAAATAACAAATTGTTGTTGTGCAAAAACAGGGTCAATTTCGGCTAAAAAAATTAATATCAAACTCATAGAAGAACCGCGGGCGCCTTCGAGTGTATTTCCGGTTCCGGAAGCAGATTGATGCGGGATTAATCCGGTTGCAGGATCTAAATGTGCTTTCACATTTACAATCCAATTTTGAATTAAAGTGTCATATAATGGTGTATATAATTTATTATATAATTGTAATGAAGCCATTGCTACACAAGCATCTGCAGGCCACGACATGTTTACATAGGAATCCGGAAAAGGTGTTGTTGCATTTGAAAAAGCAGCAGCAATTTCAGCACAATTTTTTTGAAACAAATGTATACTTATTGTATCTTTTACAATAAGTGTCTGAATCATTTTTCCCAGCAAATAATTTTCCCAACCGCGATAAAAAATACCATACTCAGGTTGCTGTTGTTTGTCGAAAATTGTTTTTGCAGAATCACTTTGCAATCTGGCGAGTGCATAATTGGCTTCCTGTTGTGCATGTAAAAACAATATTGAATCAGGGTCAGATTTTTTGGCGATTTCGGTCCAGGATAAACCGTACAATACATTTGCAAATACATAACCTTCAGGATAAATATATTGCATTTGTTCTGCTATGTGCTTTTCGTGCACTTGTGTTTCGAGAAAATTCAATTGTTTATGTGCAGATTCGAATAATTTTTCAGGATTATTTTGGCCGGGTGTACATAACAATTTAAAATTGATAACCAGGATTATCAAAATAAAAATTATGGTAAATAAGTATTTGAAAAAGGAAAAAATGAATTCATGGGTTCGTATGATTTATTCCATTTGGCAATTTAAAGGTAAAACATCTCCTTAAACAATAAAAGGTTGGTATCGCTAAAAAATACGACTTGAGGCCGAAGGGCAAAATGGAATTAATAAAAATCAAATTACGAACGTGATCTGCGGGAAGTTGAGTTAGTTCTTTTTGCTGAACTTTTGCGACTGTTAGCAGCACTGCTTGTTCTTTTACCTGAAGTAGAAGTGGTTCTTTTACCACCTCTGGAACCGGTGTTATTGCGTGAATCGCTGTTACCACCTGAATTTCGCATGGTTCTGCTACCGTTTTATCTTTGAGAACGTAGTTGCCAGCTGAGTCGCGACCATTTGAACTATTAAGTAGAACGGGCGCATATGCGGTTGAGAGACAGAGACGGGTCTGCGAGTGAACTGTTTGCAGCTATTATTGTGTATTTGTGCGGCGACCACGTGTTTTCGTGTGCGAGGCGTCGAGGAGGTGTGCTGTGTAACGCGAGGCGGTTTTGTTAAATTCTCCACCTTCGTAGCGATAATCATCGTCATCATAATCTTTCGTCGCGCGGGAATTTGATACGGTCATCAAACACCACGTGTATACGATACAAATACACATCAGACGACTGACGGCGACCTTGTCCGTTGCGACGGGAATCACTACTACTGTTTTCAGTATAATCGTAGTCTCACTTACACACAACAGTGACGTCACAACATAATGTTACACGATTGTCGTTATAACGATCACCTCGTTCACGAACGTTATCATCGTTTCGATTACCGTTTCGTCTTGGGCGTCTGTTTCTTTCTAAGTAAGCCATAATTAAAGTTTTAAGTTAGTAAATAATTATTTTTTAACCCTATGTTTTCAGGAGTATGTTTAAACGATTTAAAGGTAATTGGTTAAAAAAAAATGGCTGTTATATTATTTTTTCAAAATGTTACAACATTTACATTTGTGATAACAGCTGTTGGTTTTGTTGTTAATTTTGTTTTGTTGCGCATATATTTATTAAACAATTTTGTATAAATTTCCAACAATATTTTTAGTAAATGTAATATGATAAGTTGAGCAGAGCACCACAAGCACAGCAATGAGGGGAAAATAGGGGTATTGAAGTATTCTGTATGGTAATGAGTATTGGACCTGCTACGTCAGGAAAAGTGGACAGGTTTTTGTTTGGAAGCAGAAATGAACGTTATGTAGTTAAGATGAATAACAGAGAACTTTACGTGTGTTGCAATTAGGTGACATTGAAATTGTTGGTGGGGTTGTATGCAAAGTATTAGAAAAAGAAGCTGCTCATTTTAAATGAAATTATGAAGAAGAAAAACACAGATATTGGTTTAAATGTTGGAAGAAAATAATGAGGCACCAGAATAAAAGAATGAAAATCAATTAATTATATTTTCAAATACTGCAGTAATTAAGTCTGCACTGTTGGTTTTTTATCCGCAAATTGCGCAACCGGAATAGTATTTCAATTTTGCGCAGTTTGCGTTTTTTATTGCTTTTAAATGAAAACGGGATTGTATTTGCGTTAGGGATCCACCTACGTTGCACTTCGGCGGACGGGGTAGGTTGGAATTTCGATAATTATTGCGCTGTTTTACTGAAAAGGATATTTCTACTCGAATCGCGTTAGGGATAGTAGCGGAAACCCCACAGCCGAGGAACGAGGCGAGGAGTTGCAGCGGATAGCCCGGCCCTATAGTAGATTAATAATTTGCGTGGGCAAATTATTAATCACTATAGGGGAACGCCCAAAAAAAGTAAAATTTTCAATGGATTTGTGACAGGAGGGTTCTCCCCCTATTGCGGTATTTCAGTAAAGTTGAGTTGGTGGCAATTTTGGTTAGATAAAGTGAATACCTAAACCAACTGATATGCATCTGCCAAACATCGTTATGCGGCTTATTTTTGGGCTTTCGACAGTACTATTTTTTACTTGTTTTGAGAGTTATGGCGCAGTGCCCGATTCGAGTGCTGTGGTAGAAAATGGGGTAGCTGTGGACAGTGCCAAAAGTGGTGGCATTGGTGCGGGTTTAAATGGTGGTTTGCAATTAAGTAATTTACTCTATCATACTTCGCTGGATACGGGTTATCGCTCGCCGTTTTCGTATGTTTTATCGGGACAGTTTAATTTAACCTGGAAAAATATTTCGCTGCCATTCAGTTTTGTGTTAAGTGAACAGGAGCGCAGTTTCCGACAGCCGTTTAATCAGTTTGGTGCTAGTCCGCAATACAAATGGATAACCGTACACGCGGGATATCGCAACATTACATTTTCACCGTATACACTTGCGGGACATTCATTTTTGGGTGGTGGTGTAGAATTAAATCCGGGGAAATTCAGATTTGGCGCTGTTTACGGGCGATTTATAAAAGCGGTTCGTGCGGATAGTGTGTTGATTTTACCGGGTGAATCGGCTTACGACAGATATGCATTTTCGGTAAAAATGGGCGTTGGAAAACCAACAAATTATTTCGATTTAATTTATTTACGCGGCTGGGATGATCCGAATGCGATAATTAATCCGGAAGATACTTCGAGTGCACGACCCGCAACAAATAATGTAATTGGTTTTACCTTATATCAGAAATTATGGAAAAACTTTTTATTTAAAATGAATACTGCTGCAAGTGTATATACCAATGATATATATGCTGCAGGTGCAGAGGCTAACGACCCCGGTTTACAAAAATTAATTACCACTTTTGATGTAAATGGCACTACACAATTTCATTATGCCATTGATGGTTCGTTTGGATATAGTTCGCCGGTTTTCGGACTTGCAGTTGCCTATAAACGTATAGCGCCGGATTATAAATCGATGGGTATTTATTTTGTTACTAACGATGTTGAACAATACACTATAGTGCCGACATTAAATGTTTGGAAACGAAAAATACATTTGGGTGGAAGTGTTGGATTTGAGCACGATAATTTGGCATCAAACCGCGCTTATCAAACTAAACGCGTAATTGGTTCTGCCATTTTAAATTTTAATCCGAATCCGGTTTTTGGGGTTACGGGAAGTTTTTATAATTATAGTATCGGGCAGGTTGAAGGTATTAATCAGTTAAATGATACCATCCGCTTAGCCCAGGTAAATCGGGGCATTACAGTTACTCCGCGTGTAATGTTGGGCAAAAAACAATTGCGTCATCTTATTTTATTTACATACGATACCCGCAATTTAGATGATCAAAATATTTATACCGAATCGTATACTGAATATTTTACTACAACTGAATTACTGAATTATTCGCTTTCACATATTAGCGATGGCTGGAGTTTAAGTTTTAGTTTAAATAATAATGCTATTAAAAGTGAATTATTTAATACGGCATATAAAGGCGGGACTGTTGGTGGTTCAAAAAGTTTTTTTAATAATGCATTAAACGCAGGTATTAATACCGGATATAATATTGTTTCACAAAATGAAATTACCGGCAATACTTTAATGACTTACAGTGCAAATGTGAGTTATCGGTTTTTGAAAAATCATGTGGTGAGTTTATTTGGATTTTCGAATAATTATAAGAGTGCAATTGCCACTGCCCCATCGTACAACGATTATACTTTACGCATACAATACCAATATTTATTTTCTAAAAAGTCAATTTTATGAGAGCATCAACCATTTACCGATTTATAATATTACTTTTTGCGCTGCAGGGTGGCAATTTATTTGCACAGTCGCCGCTTATTGTAAATATGCAGGTATTACCACCTTACTCGCCGGTTATCGCGGATTATTTATCGTTTGATGCGACATCGGTAGTAACTATTACCAATACGAGTAATGTGAGTTACGATGTAAAACTGGCTGTGCATATTGAAGGCGACAACGGCATAGAAGCCTATACCAATCCGGGTTTTACGCCATCGTTACCAATTACGATTGCGCCATTTGCCACCAGAACAATTTACGGCAGTGAATTACAATCGTATAATGATGTTGGCTATACGGTAGTTGGTGCAGATGCGCAAAATATTATGCTAACTGGTGTAATTCCCGATGGATTTTATACTTTATGCGTACAGGCTTTGGATTATATTAGTAATGCACCGTTATCATCACCGGAACCTGCGGGATGTATTCCAATTTATATTCAATATTTAGATGCACCATATTTAATTTCTCCAATTTGCGGAGATTCTGTTGCACAAACATATCCGCAAACAGTAATATTTAGCTGGATAACACCTCCGGGTGCTCCACTTACTACACAATATCAATTTAAATTAATTGAAGTAATTCCAACAAACAGAAACCCGTATGATGCAATGGCTGCATCAACCACACCGGTATTTTATGAAACTACAACCAATTTACCATTATTGGTTTACGGGCCTGGGCAGCCACCATTGGAAACAGGACATGTTTATGCATGGCAGGTAACGGCATTTAATCCGACCACACCTGTTTATTTTCAAAATGAAGGTAAAAGTGAAGTGTGTGCATTTGAGTATAAAAAAACATTTGTCAATTATATTAGTGATACTACGTATAATATCAGTTGGAATCCTGATACCGTTCGTATAAATGGCAACTTGCAATATTATTATGCGAGTGAACCATCGGGAGAAGGCACCAATACAACAATAAATACAACATCATCGGTAGTAAATTATCCGATGGGGAATGAACCGGTGAGGCTGATTACCAAATACATGTTAAAATATAATGGTGGTGCTGATTCCATTTATTTGCCTTATAATACTGATGGATTTACGGCAACTGATATTGATAAAGTGCTTGCAACAACCACAACAAGTTCGAATGGTGATTTTTCATTTTATTTACTCACCAATAATTTTCCTGAAACGGGATTAGTACAAAGTGGTGTTACAGTAACCATTCCTGATGTTGATTTAATTGATCATTATTTTAATGATAACAGCAGCGGTGGCGGTGGTGATTATGATTTTGATTTTAATGATTTAGGTTATTTGGGTGGATTTGGAAGCGAACCTGATAATGGTTATACATTTGAAAACAGTAATACATTTGGTGGTTTAGGTTTTTATGACGAAAATGCTAATACACCAAAAGTTACTCCGGGGCTTGGAAATACTTATGATCCGGGTGATAATGTCAATTTGGTAAATTACAGCGGTGGTTCCGGTTCAAGCGATATTGCAGGAACATTTACGGGAGATTTATATAAAGTATTACAGGTATATGTGAGCAATCCATATTATTGTATGCCCGATAATAGTTTCAGAAATATTTCGGATACCACCACAACTTATGTTGGTGAAGTTCGTGCGCGTGTTCGTGATTATGTGCTGGAAGTAAATTTGAATTCCATTTATGGTGAAGGTGGAACAACAAATTATGTGAATACAAGTGGTGGAACTTCTATTCCACTAAACGACGATAAAAATATTGCTATTGATAAGCCAAATGATTATGTAATTGATAAAAATAATAATACCATTACCGACGTAAAAAGTGGAACAACTACAACTCCTGATAAAGGTGGAACTGATTATGCCATGGATTTAGGGGGAGGTTATGACTATGGATATTTTGAAGTGGATCCACAATATTATTATTATGCTGATGAAGATGAGGATAACGAATATAATTTTCAGTTAGATTATGATTTTGAGGTATATGAAGGATTTGATAATACACTTACCATTGCGGGAGGTTTATATCGCTACTCAATATACAGAGAAACAGACCCGGACAATTTACCGCGACATGAAGGACAGGATTTACCTGATGACCAGTTTGTTATTATGGAAGATGGTGGAACTGTTGTGGATTATGATTTACAGGTGTTAGGCGGACCAACAGATTACGGTGCCGGAAGAACACTTGTAGCACGTGTAGAATCAGCCAACGGACAAGCTGTTTTCAGCAAATTAATTAAAAGTTTGGATGAAGATGATTATTACATTCTTGTGATTGAACCAATTGATGAAATATATATTAATCCTGCAGTAGAAATAAAATTCCGCTATGATCATGAAAATTTTAATGATGTAGATAAAGCGATTTACAGCTCACAATATGAAACCAGTGAAGTTGAATTAAATGAGACTGAAAATTCGGTATTAACCAGTACTGCTGTTGTTACCGGAAAAATAAATTACAAATTTGATGATCCGGATGTTGCGGAAGTATTTCCTTTAAAAAATGTTGAAGTTACTTTACAACGATTACAATATGTTATTACGCCTGAAGGTGAAAAATATTATTCCAGAACCAGAACCGATTTAATTACGGTATCAACTGATGCGCAGGGTCAATATTTATTTAATTATACCGATACAGCAGCTTATGGTTTAATAGCTATGGAAGGGACAGTTTTTGGAGAAGAAAATTGCACTTATGATATTCCGGATGAAGAAAATCCTGATTTTCCCGGTATGGATGAAATGAATCCCGGTTTAGATCAAATGAATCCGGGTTTGGAGCAAATGAATCCCGGTGAAATTAATATAGACCTGAATAAGGAATTTCATTTTAAAAATGCTGAAGATGATATTTTTGAATTTAGTTTGCCTGCACCGTATGGTAAATCGGCCCCAAAACGAATCGGTTTAATTCCGGAGCCTGCAATGCCTGCACCGGATGGTGTTTCAGCGCCTTGTCCGTATACCGGAAAATTATATCAGGAACTCGCCATAAAAGTTGAAAGTAATTATTATACCAGTCCCGCGACACATTTTACCATACAGCCAGCACAATACAAAGAGGTAGCGGATTTAACCTGTTATGTAAAATCGTACGACTTAACATTAACCGTAAAAGCAGATCCGGATATTGCAGTACAATATAAAACACCAAACAGTGCTTTACGCGATATGATGGTGGTTTTAATTCGTGAAAATAAACCGGCAGATGTTCCTGAAATGGAAGGTATTGCGGGTGGTATTGACAATGCTGCAATTGCAAAATTTATTATCAACGCAGAAAAATTATTCAATTTTACAGGAACAGAATTACATGTAAATGTAGATAATACGGTTAGTGATGGCACTTATGAATTTGGCACAATGTATCCTGACCTGGAATTAGGTTATATGAATGGATATTATATTAATGAAAGTGATATAATTGGTTGCGGGTTTGTAGATGTTAATGGAAAAGTAACCTTTAAAAATCTGGTGAAAAATATAGGTAGTTTAGATGAATATACTTTACTCGCTATTCCTGATTATGAAAATTCAGATATTAATTATTTAATTCCGGTCCATGACTTTTACTCAAATTTTTCTAACGTTAGCAGTCACCCATATGGACCACTTACAATAAATACAACTGAATCAACTGTTAAGGAAGGATTTTATCCGAAAATGAAATTATCGTATACGCTGGATGCCATTCCGCAGAACCCGATTATTTTCGGAAAAGTTTTGCGCAGTGATAACGGTTATCCGTTGTTAGATGCAGATGTTCAATTACTGGATAATCCGGGTGCAACATTAGAAATGCAAACTAAAACTGCGAGTGATGGTACTTATTTCTTAACCCTTACCAAAGAGCAATATAATTCAAACAGTGTTTCCCTGTTTACGCGACAATTAAAATTCAGTAAATATGGTTATGATGATACTTATAGTGCATACCCACTGTATTTGAAAAAAGGAAAAATATTAAATCGTGTTGCTGATACCATTCAGCCTGCAGTTTTGGTTACAGGATATATTTATACTGAAGTATGGAATGAAGCAGAATCACTTTACGAAGCAGCACCGGCTTATGTTCAAATAGGCAATGGCCCTCAGGTACATACCGAATGTGAACCGAACGATTTTATATTGGATTTAGGTAAATTCAATGATTATGTTGAATCACAACCTGAATTAGATATTACAACATTAGTACCAAATTATGAAGAAATGTGGGAAGGTAATTATTGGGATCCAAGCATACAGGTTTTTCAAAATAATTATGATATTGAAGGTAATGTTTTAGGTTCTCCCGGAACAGAAACATTTGAAGGTGGTGGAGCCATGTTTAATCGCTCGCTTGATGTTAATACAGATGATGGTGGTTATGATATGGGCGCCGGAAATAAAGGTGTAACTACCGGCGGTTTAACAACAGGAAAAATTGGTGAAGTAGCACCGGATAAAGGTGTAACCGGCGGCACAACTACAATGGGTGGTGGTATGACTTTAGGTGGAACAGGAAATAATTGTGACCTGGCATTTTATACCACATTTGCATCACGCGGAACATGGCTTGCAGAAATTAATCCGGACAGTTCAAAATATATTACCAGAATAGAAAATGTTTACATACCGGATACCGGAAATGTATTGCGTGTAGATTTTACCGTTTACAAAAAATTACATCGTTGCCATTTTATTGTAAAAGATATTAATGGCGCGGCAGTGAATGCAGATATCGAAATTGTTGGTATTACTGATGTATTAAATACAGGAACTGATGGTATTCGTGATATTATATTTGAAAATGGCGGAAATACATTTACCGTTTTAATTAACGGTGCAACTGCAAGTGATGATTTTATTCAAAAAGAAATGGTTATTACCAATAGTGCAAGCGAATTTGCAGTTACTTATAATGTAGAATTGTTAAAAGGTGCTACTATTAGCGGTAAGGTTACCAATGGAACTCCTGCTGTTGCCAATGCACGTGTATTTATTGATGCTGCGGGCATGGAAAATCTTGAAACCTATACAGATGCCAATGGAAATTATACCTTGTATGGCGTGCCTAAAACAGGTGGATTCACCATGCGTGCCGTAAAAGAGGGAACAGGATTAATTGGTGATTCACATTGGGTGGTTACAGCAACTGCAACCAATATTACGAATATGAATTTTAACCTGACGAATTATACTTCGATGGATTTATCAAAATTAGTCGGGTTCAAAACTGAAATTGAATATTTATCCAGTTATGGTGGTGAAATAAAAATTAGTGGCTCACTGGTTGACGTTGCAGATAATACCAGATTTGGATTAGAGGATGATGTTGAGCTGCCATTTAATTATGTTAAAATAAAAGCAAGTACTACATTAAACGGCAGTGGTGTTCCTTATGCAGAGCCTGTGGATGCTACATTTACCATAACAAATAACTCAGCAATTCCTGTTGAAGTGTATGATTATTATGATGCAGAGGCAGGTATTACGGCTTCATCTTTAATTGTAGAAAAGGTAAATGCTACTTCCGGCAAAATAAAAAGTCCGGTTAAAATTTTAGAAACAACATTTGCTGATGCTGCATTTAATTTCAACGGATTTGGTGTTACCGGATTTTATTTGAAAAATAAAGCTACCGGTGGATTTGCCGATGATATTGTTATGACCGGTGTGCATGATAATATTGTGTTATTTACAACAGGCACAGCCACTTTGCCAACTACCGATTATTATGAAATCGAAATTCCTTCAGGAACCACTAAATTGTCGATAAATGTAGAAAATGTTGCTGCGTATATTAAATCATCAACCCGCAATCGTGTATATGCCGATTCGCTGGTTTTAGATACCTGGTTGGATCCGATAATTAGTCATACCTCCGGATTTGAAAATGAATTAAATATCGGCAGAATACATGTATTACCAACTTCAATTACCAATTTATCGGGCACAACACCATTTACTGTTGAAATGGAGCAGTGGGATTTAAATTGCACTTCGTGGAGTTTAGACAATACCGGTTTCCATCTTAAAACAGGAAATCTGGATGCTTCGGGTGTGGTTTTTGGATTTAATGAAATGAAAATTGAAAGTGGAGAATTGGTATTTGAAACAACAGGAACATTATCGAAATCGAGTGTTACTTTAATTGATTTATTGAACCTCGAAATTGAAAATGAGCCCGATTTTATTTACAATGGTGCAAACTGGCAGATTTACGTTGGTGGAAGTCCTGAAGACCCAGCAGCAAGCATTAGCAATTTACCGGGTTTACCATCATCAAATAATGATTTAACATTACAAATATTATTGTTTTACAGCAACGCTGATGCAGAATTTAAAATGAACAATAATACCTTTGATTTATATCAGGTAACAACATTTACTACCGATGAAGGCGCGCTTTATGTGCACAAGGATATTAATACCGGTGAAAGTTATTTAACCCTGCCGGGCATTATCGATTTGAACTTGCCGGGCATTTCGGTGCAGCCGACAGCATTTTTAATAAAAAATAATAATGGTGTTGTTGCAACCGAATTAGAAGAATTTGGATTTGGGTTAGAAGTAAATGGTGTAATTGCGAATTTTAATGCGGGTGATATTGAATTTAAAACAAATGGATTAATTGTAGCCGGTAACGTTAGTGAAAATCCGTATTTTTCACATGATGTAAAATTGTATCACCTTACCGACAGCACTGCAATAAATACCATTGCCAATCAGAAATTCCAATATACAACCGATGGTCAGAGTTTAACGAATTTATTCGGCCGTATGTATCCACAAACCAATAGCTGGACCAATTATCAATTCACCGGTGATATTACCGGAGCGGCTAAAACGTCCGGCAGATGGACATTTACGGTGTATGGAGAAATAACTGCTGAAAATCAGAAAGTGGATGTTGATGATTTGGAAATGGGCGCCGATGCAGATAATTCGATGAATTTCGATAATATGGGTATGTCGTTTGATTATCCGAACCGACGATTAGTAGGTAGTTTATCGATAGATGAAAGTATGCCGGGTGGTGGACGTATTAGCGGTCAGGCAAATATTGTTTTTGATGATGAAGGATGGTATTTTGCTTGTGGCGGATTAGTGAGTATGCCTGGTAATCCGTATGTATCGGAAGTAAGTCTTGCATTATTATTTGGCGATTATCCAATTGCAAATGAGCAGGCAATTAAAGATATATTTATTGAATATTCTTATAATGGCAGTTTACCGGAAGCATTTGCATCTGAAATATCCGGATTTTATTTTGATGGCAAAATAGAAATGCCAATTCCATATGTGCCAAATTTTGAAATAGATTTTGTAGTAGTGAGTGTTGAATTTGAAGCCACCATTACTGCAGGATTTCAATTAGGTATGAACTTTACCGATGCGTTAAATACCTATTATACCGGAGTGGAAGGTAATTTCCATATTCATGCGGGTGTTGGTGCATCGGTGGTATTTGGTTGTGCCGGCGTCGCATTGGATTATCAGTTAGGCATAGCATTAACCGGACAATATCAAAGTAATGGCGAGTGGTTTACACGTGGTGAATTTGAAGCATCGCTGGGAGCAACAGCTTATGCCGGGGTTGGATTAGCCTGCGACAGTCAGTGCGATGGCCTATGTGAAATGGAAGAATGGACCGGAGAAGTTGGTGTCAAATTAAGTGGTGAAGTGGGTTATGAAGATGGCGATCATTATGCTGAAATAGGTATTGATGAAGCTTATATTAAATAAAATATTTAAAACAAAAAAGATGAAAACGATACTTTTTGTAATTTTTACAATAAGCACATTTTGCCAACTCAGCGCGCAGCAGGAACCTATTGCTTTTGCCTCGTCGCATGGCATTTTTATAAAACTGGAAAACGATTATCCGGTAATCAATAAATCGCAATTACCGGTTTATGAAATTAAACGTCGTGTGGTTGGTGAAAAAAGTTTTAAAACCCTCGCCACCGTTACGGTTCCGGATACTTATGAAACATTTGTAAGCAATGTAAAAGCGGCTTGTAATGTAAATCCCGAACCACTGTTGTTTAAAGAGGTTCCGGCAGAAATGTTATGGAAAAAATTCAGTGCGGGCGGATTTGATTCCATAGAACCTTATCGCAATGCCATATTTTTACAATTAGCTTTAGGCATTAAATATTTTGATGCCACAGCAGAAAAAAATATTGCTTATGAATATGAAATTACCAAATCGGTAAAAGCGATAAAATATGAAAATACGGTAATATCAAATGCCATCTCCTACCCTGTTAAACCAATCGCCTACAAAGGAAAATTATCAAAAGAAAAAGAAAGTGTATTAGCTATTAATTTACAATATACATGCACCGGTGAAGCACCAGCATTAATTCGTGTGTATCGTGAAGAAAATACATCCGGTAATTTTGTTCCGGTTAGAGCGAAACGTATTAAAACTGTAGATAAAGACACAACGGCTTTTGCCATTTACGACACTGTTGTCCGCCCAAATATGGTTTACCGCTACTACGTATTGCCAATGGATTATTACGGCAACTACGGAAAAATAACTGATACCATTACGGCCATTGCAGCTTCTCGTCAGTATGCAGGAAATATAGAACGTATAGATGCAGTGAGTTTTTTAAATGAAGGCACAGCCATTCGTTGGGAGTTATCGGAGCCACA
The DNA here is from genome assembly GCA_016706255.1 of Bacteroidota bacterium. NCBI lineage: Bacteria > Pseudomonadati > Bacteroidota > Bacteroidota bacterium. The sequence goes on from JADJJZ010000001.1 coordinate 345,644, forward strand.
AAATTTTAATGCCGTTGCTATTTATCGAACAACAAATTTCGACAGCAGCTTAGTTAAAATAGGTATGGCTTCAGCGGCTGATACACAATTTATTGATACACAGGCCGAGCCGATGACCATGTATTTTTACGCTTTACAACCCATCACCCGCGCGGGTTCAACACTGCCGATGAGTGCGAAAGTTACAGGCATGTTTACCCCAAAATCGCAACCACTGGCGCCATATATTATGGATGCTATGGCAAATAAAAATAATATCACCCTCACCATTAAAAATAATGATACACAAACCAGAGGGTATCGCATTTACAGAAAATTAAACACCGACTCAGCCTACACACTAATTTCTGATTTAGTAAAATTGACTGCAAACACGACGCAGTTTATTGATTCTGGAAATCTGGTAACCGGAAAATTTTATACGTATATGGTTAAAGCGGAAAACAAAAGTTATGTTTTGAGCCCTGCTTCAAACCAAATTACCGTAAAATCAGAAATACCAACTGCCTTAATTCCAATTGGTATTCCAAAGGTGGAAATTGTAAACAATACTGCTGTTATTCAATGGAAAAATACATTAAGAACAGGTAACATTAATACCTATTCTGTTTATCGCAAAGATGCAGCGGGTAAAACCGAAGTGTTGCAGGAAAATATTTCCAACGATATATTCCGTTATACCGATTCCGGATTTCTGGCCAATAAAAATTACGCGTATGGTATTGCGTATAATGATATAAATGGTAATATTTCTGAAATTGTTTTTGCTGAACCGGTTAAATCTGAAATCACTCGTCGCGGACCTGCAACTGTTTATGGTGCATCGAATGAAAATGCCGTGATTATTAGTTGGAATGCGGAAGAAAATGATATCTCGGCCTATAAAATATATCAGCTAAAAAATGAGCAACCGGAATTAATTGGTGAAGTAAAAAACGGTGTGACATCTTATACTATAAATAATGTAAAACAGGGCGAATCATATACCATTTATATTACCACTATTGATAAAAATGCGGTAGAAAGTTTACCGGGTAAAACAATTAGTGTTTATGCTGAATAATAAATTTATAATTTAATTATCTAAACCTAATATTATGAAACTGAAATTATATTCCATAGTCCTGATTATTGCAGGATTTTCCACTAATGTTTCGGCACAATTTCAAAAGCTCATGGATTTTAACGGTATTGAAACCGGAAGTTATCCTTATTTTGCTGCTTTATATTTTGATGGCACTTATTTATATGGTTCGAATACAAATTCCGGCCTAAATGGCGATGGTACTATTTTCAAAATTTTACCGGATGGAACAGGATTTACCAAGCTATACGACTTATTAGATGATGTCACCGGACAATCTTCACAAAGTTCATTAATTAGCGATGGCACCTATTTATATGGAACAGCCGCTGATGGCGGGCCAAACAATCACGGCACCGTTTACAGATTAAAAAAAGACGGCACTGAATTTACTGTATTATACGATTTTCCAGGGGAATTAACAGGTTTAGATCCGGAAGGCGGATTGTATTTTGACGGCACTTATTTATATGGTGGTACTGTAAATGGCGGCGTTTATGGCGGTGGTGTATTATATAAAATAAAACCGGATGGCAGCGATTTTAATGTGGTATTTAATTTTGATTGTTTACCATCCGGATGTTCGTTATACGGAGCTGTTGTTTCTGACGGTGTTTATTTATACGGGATGACTGTAGGTGGTGGCTCAGGTAATTTGGGAACTGCTTTTAGGATAAAACCCGATGGCACTGATTATCTAAAATTAATGGACATGATCGATGATCCTAACGGTGCATGGGGATATGCATCATTTGTTTTGGATGATGGTATGTTATATGGTATAACCAATAATGGTGGAGAAGATAACAGAGGAACAATATTTAAAATTGCCACTGATGGCACAGGGTATCAAAAATTATTGGATTTTGACGATGATAATGGCGCACAACCGCTTGGTTCGCTGATACTAGTTGGCACCACTTTATATGGCATGGCTGAACTAGGCGGTGCTGATTATCTCGGCACATTATATCAATTGGAAACCGACGGGTCGAATTTTACGATATTACATGAATTTGACGGACCTGAAACCGGTGGATTACCGTTTGGCACCTTGGTATTTGTTAATGGCGCTTTATTTGGCATGACAAATAGTGGTGGAGCAAATGAACAAGGAGTTATTTTCAGATATGGTGAAATGACTGAAAGTGTTCAAAATACAATTATTGAAACAACTGCTGTTGCCCCAAATCCAAATGCGGGACAATTTCATATCACGATGAGTGCGAAAATAAATGCTGATGCACCTTTAAATATTTATAATTTAATAGGAGAATTAATTTACAGAGGTAATTTTGAAAATGGAGATATTTCAATACAAAATATTACACCGGGCATGTATGTTTATGAAATAATTGCGGATAATAAGTATACCGGTTCTTTTATTGTGGAATAAATAATTGTAATACATGATTTTGAATCCAAAATATGGCTACCGTTTAATCGGAGAATGCTGTTTTCAGGAAAATTGCGATATTAATAATAGCGGTATCTGTGAGTATTAGTCCGAACTTGTGTTCATAATCAGAATCATATTCCTTATCAATACCAAGTGCGCGGCGATCGCCTGTATCTTTTAATGCCTTGCTGTCTTTTACAAAATTGATGAAATAATTTTCCGGAAAATCCTGAGGTTTCATTACTGAATTTGCCATCCAGTCAATATCTGCACCCTTCCTTAAAGGGTTATGATGGCATTTATTACAATTTTGGAAAAAAAATACTTTTCCTAAGTCATATTGCATTATCTGCGTCTTTAAAACAGCAGAATCAATTGGTTTATCAGTATTAGGACCGATATTAGAACTAATTTCATCAGTTGGTGGTGTGCATGCCGTGAATATAAACACGCAACAGAGAAATATAATATTTCGCATATTGCAAGGGTTTTAAGTGTTGCATAAAGTTACCACTTTAAAATAAAGAACTTTATATAATTTACCTGTTTTTTATTATAATTTACATTTTAAATGCACCAGGAAATTATAATTTTATTTAGTTCTACACCTTCATTACCTTAAGATAATGCACCTGCAGGTCGTTTATTTTTAATGCAATAAAATAATATCCCTTTGTAATATTGGTATCCGGTTTCCAGGTGGCGGTATATTTTTCGGGGGCAAGATATTGTTCATCTAAAGTAGCAACTCTCGCGCCTTTAATATCAAATACTTCAATATTTACTTTTGCAGACTGGAATACACCGTAATAAATTTCCACAACACTGGTAAATGGATTTGGCGAAACGGAATAAATAATACCTTTATCCATGTGCATATCCGCAATACCAACTTCACCATCACCATTAATAGCAATATCCCAGGTGCCTTCGTATTTGCCATCTACATTTAAGGTAAGCGGAATAATACGATTTGTTGCATCAAATGTTCCGGTTGTAATTGAGGCAGCAGCATCTTCAGGAATATCGGTATCGCCCTCAAAATATAATTGTGTTGTTAAAGTTGGAAATCCCGGAGGGGTAATTTTAAAATGAATATGACTCGGGCGATATTTTGCACCGTTTAAATATTTGCCGGGAATAATTGTTTCAAATAAATAAAATCCTTCCGCATTAGAATACGTAATTCCACGCAAGGTAAAACCCGTATTATCATAAGCCCCTGCATCGTTGGCATGCCAAATATCAATCATGGTATTGGGAATGGTTGCTGTGCAATCTAACGTCTGCACCCTACCACTTAAAATCAGCCTTGTCCCCGGTTCCGCATCCGAAGCCAGTTTATTATCAACTATTGTTGGCGCACCGGCCGAATAAAACGGACCCTGTCCATAATAATCGAGGGTAGTAGGATTACACTCACCAAGCACGGTTAAGGGCTGGCGCGAATTTGCTTTAGTGCCTGTATTAATCAAACCTAAAGCGAGACCTGCCAAAGCCGTATTGCGCAGGAATTGACGACGGGAGTTATTTTCTTTCATAAGTATGCTGTATGTAAATATACGGTTAATTGTTTTAAAACGTTAAATTTGAAAGTGTTAAATGTTTAAAACAAAGAAGCGTTTTATGTTAAAACCTTGTGCGTATAAAAGCCAGGTAAAAAAATATTAGCTGCACAATTTTATGAATTGTCTGATGATGAAATAGCTTATACACCAGAACCTAAAGAACCAATTATGGGATTTCCGAATGAATTAGTGAATACAATGCATCGGTATGAAGCCATATTCAACAGAAAGTTTACTTGAAAGAATTCAAATTCTAGATCAAAAAATTATTGCACTAAAAGAAGAGTTCAGGGAAAAAGACAATTGGTTTGACAAATTTGAACTCAAATTAGATGAACTAGCAACGATTATCAAATCTGAAGCAATAGAGAGAAAATCAGGTGATACAGCAATTCACGATTCAATATGATAGTGTAAAATAAACTGTGTCAATAATGTATTCGCATCGGGAATTGTCAACCGGAGCGAAGTTCTTGGGTAAAAATATGTGGGGCTCGAAGCGCCTAATATTTTTGAACCATCGGTATAAAGTTTCACTTCCGCTTCGTTCTTGGGTTGCAGTACTTTCCTGTTTATAATGGCTAATGAACGTTTATTTAACATTTCTAAAATTGGCGAGCCAATTTTGACGGCCTTATCCTTAAAATTTGAAATATTTTTTATACAATTCATCCAAAAAAGCCTATATTTGCCCTTGATGAACCGCTTTTATCTGCTTTTCACAGCATTTATCATTCTTTCAATGAACATAATCCCTTGCTCGGATATGCTTGCGGGCAATAGTGAAACTGTTATCACAAGTCAGGAAGCACAGGAGCATCATGAAGAGCATCAGGATACATGCCCACCTTTTTGTTTTTGCGATTGTTGCAGCATGAGTGTAGAGCCTAACAGTTTGATGCCAATATTGTGTGATATAGGAATATATAAAAACCCGGTTTTTGACTTTTACAAATCTGACTACATCACTGCATATCAGATTTCTATTTTCCAGCCTCCCCGCATTTCTTAATTATTTATTGTTTTAAAAGGATACACAACTTTTAGCTGTGTAATTACTCATTTATCAATCTAAATAATTATGATCAATAAAATCATTCAATTTTCTATTAAAAATAAGCTCGCGATCGGGTTTATGACGCTCGCGCTCATAATTTGGGGTACCATTTCGCTTATTAATCTACCGATCGATGCCGTGCCTGATATTACAAATAATCAAGTGCAGGTAATAACTACAACACCAACACTCGCCACACAAGAAGTAGAACAATTTGTAACTGCACCAATTGAACGAAGTATGGGTAATCTCCCTGATATTGAAGAAATAAGGAGTGTTAGTCGCTTTGGTTTAAGTGTTGTAACAATCGTTTTTGACGATAAAGTTGATATTTATTTTGCCCGGCAACTGGTATCGCAAAAATTAAAAGAAGCAGAAGAGCAAATACCAGCCGGAATCGGGACTCCTGAAATGTCGCCTGTAAGCACGGGGCTAGGGGAGGTTTATCAATATGTATTGCACCCTGCTGAAGGTTTTGAAGATAAATTTACTGCAATGGATCTCCGCAGTATGCAGGATTGGATAGTATCGCGACAGTTGATTGGCACACCTGGAATTGCTGAAGTAAACTCCTTTGGAGGCTTTTTAAAACAATATGAAGTGGCTGTAGATCCGATGCGATTAAAAGCAATGAATATTACTATTCGGAAATATTTGAAGCACTGGAAAAAATAATGAAAATACAGGTGGTGCTTATATCGAAAAACAACAAAGCAGTTATTATATCAGAGGCGTTGGGCTGGTAACGAGTCTTGATGATATTGGGAATATAGTTGTTAAAACAAATAGCCTTGGAATGCCAGTGTTAATCAGAGATGTGGCAAAAGTGCAATTTGGTTTTGCTCCCCGCTATGGTGCTCAAACTAGAAATGGTGAGGGTGAAGTAGTAGGTGGAATTGTTATGATGTTGAAGGGCGAAAATAGTGGTGATGTCGTTGCTCGTGTTAAAGATAGAATGGAAATTATTCAGAAAGCATTGCCTGAAGGAGTTGTAATTGATGCTTATTTAGACAGAACATCTCTGGTAAATCGTGCCATAGCAACCGTGAAAAAACCTTCTGGAAGGAGCATTAATTGTTTTATTTATTCTTGTTTTATTTCTTGGGAATGTGAGAGCCGGACTTATAGTTGCCTCCGTTATTCCGCTGGCAATGTTATTCGCCGTTGCCCTGATGCAATTATTCGGAGTGAGTGGAAATTTAATGAGTCTTGGAGCAATTGACTTCGGGTTAATTGTAGATGGCGCCGTAATTATTGTTGAAAGTATTTTACACCGCATAACTCAAAGTAAACATCATCATGTTGGAATTAAAAAACTCAGCCGTGATCAGATGGATAATGAAGTTTATCAAAGTGCAAGTAAAATGATGAACTCTGCTACTTTTGGACAGTTCATAATCCTTATCGTTTATTTGCCGATTCTTGCTTTAAGAGGCATTGAAGGAAAAATGTTCGGACCGATGGCTCAAACGGTTGGTTTCGCAATAGTTGGTGCACTCGTCCTATCGCTTACCTATGTGCCGATGATGAGTGCATTATTTTTATCCAGAAAAACTGAACATAAAGAAAATATTTCTGATAAAATGATGAAAGCAATTCAGCGTGCTTACAAACCGGTAATTGAATTTGCCATTAAATTTAAAATAGGAGTTGTTGCAGTTTCTTTGGCTTTATTTATTGGCGCAGTTATGCTATATAATACATTAGGTGGCGAATTTATTCCTACTTTGGAAGAAGGTGATTTTGCATTTCATTCCATCTTACCTCAGGGAGTTCACTGTCAGAAAGTGTAAAAAATAACGAAAGGGTTGAAAAGGTGCTTTTACAGTTCCGGAAGTGAAACAGGTAATTGCTAAGTCAGGTAGTGCCGAAGTACCTACAGATCCTATGCCCCCGGAAGCAACGGATATGATGGTCATCTTAAAAGATAAAAGCGAATGGACAACTACAGATGATTATTGGGAATTAGCGGATACAATGATGAAAGAATTACAAAAAATACCGGGTGTATTTTTTGAAATAAATCAACCCATTCAAATGCGATTTAACGAATTAATGACGGGGTTAGGCAAGATATTGCCGTTAAATTATTCGGGGAAAATTTGGATACACTTTTGCAGTATGCTAATTTAATTGCAGCGGAAATTGCGACTGTTGAAGGTGCAGGTTCGCCGCAGGTGGAAAAAGTTGCGGACTTCCTCAAATTAGTATTACCTATGACAGAAATCGGTTAGCACAATATGGAGTAAATGTTTCTGATGTAAATAAGATCATTAAAACAGCTTTTGCCGGTGAGCCTGCTGGGATTGTTTTTGAAAACGAGCGGCGTTACGATATGGTTGTTCGTTTGGATTCTGCATATAGAAAAGATATTACCGATGTAGAAACATTATTTGTTCCATTGCCAAATGGAGGACAAATTCCGCTGCAACAAGTAGCAGAAGTGATCTATAAACTTGGGCCTGCTCAAATAAGCAGGGAAGATGGAAAACGCAGAATTGTAGTGGGATTAAATGTAAAAGATCGAGATGTTCAAAGTGTTGTGGAGGATATGCAGAAAAAGATAGAAGCGGATGTTAAACTACCTATTGGGTATTATGTAACCTACGGAGGGCAATTTGAAAATTTAAAAGAAGCAACACAACGCTTAACAATTGCAGTTCCTGTTGCCTTATTAATGATCCTAATTCTTTTATATCTCACATTTAGTTCGATGAAACAAGCGCTTTTAATTTTTTCTGCGATACCACTGTCGGCTATTGGTGGTGTTATTGCATTGTGGGTGAGAGATATGCCTTTCAGTATTTCGGCGGGTATTGGGTTTATTGCTTTATTCGGAGTTGCCGTTTTAAATGGAATAGTGCTGATAAGTACATTTAATCAATTGGCTAAGGAAGGTGTCCATGACATTTTTGAAAGAGTAAGACAAGGAACCATGATTCGCTTACGACCTGTGTTAATGACAGCTAGCGTTGCTTCGTTGGGATTTCTTCCAATGTCTCTGTCGAATGGCGCTGGTGCAGAGGTTCAAAGACCACTTGCCACAGTTGTTATCGGTGGATTAATTTCGGCTACTGCACTTACTTTAATTGTTTTACCTGCGCTTTACATTTTGTTTAATCGCAAACGAAAACGCAAAATACCAGTAGCTGCAATTGTAACCTTTTTTGCGATAAATGGTTTATTTATTTCAGAAAAAATTTCCGCACAAAACGTTGTTCAATTGCCTCTTGATTCAGTTGTAAATATAGCATTGAGAAATAACCCACAAATTAAAGCCGCTGAATTAGAGATAATAAGAAATCAACAATTAAAAAAAACCAGTTTTAATTTGCCAAAAACAGAACTGTTTTTCGAAAATGAAGATATACTTGGCAATACCGACGATGGCATTTTAAAAATAGGCATTCAGCAAGGAATTGAATTTCCAACCACCTATATAACAAAAAACAAAATAAACAATCAAAATGTTGTAATAAGTGAAACGGTATTGGCACTTACGCAAAAAGACCTTGCAAAAGCGGTAAACAGCGCTTATTTTGATTTGATATTTGCTGTGAATAAAAAGGAAATTTTACAAAAAAAAGATAGTTTATATACAAATTATGAGGCAGCAGCCAAAGCCAGATACGATGCCGGAGAAACGAATTATTTAGAAAAAATTTCTGCGGAAGCAAAACGCAAAGAAGTAAATCTGGAATATTCGAATACCGAAATAGAGATTATTATTGCGCAATCAAAATTGCAGCAATTTATGCGGGTTGATTTTATCGTATTGCCAGATGTTTCTAAAGTAACAAGATTATCCTTTGATAATGCTGAGCTAAATATGAGCCATCCATTCCTATCTTATTACCAACAACAAATTGAATTGGCATCCTACCAAAAAAGTTTGGCTAAAAATAATCTGTTGCCTGATTTTAGTTTCAGGTATTTTAATCAAAATCTATTTGGTATTGATCCCGGATATAAAGGATATAGCATTGGCATAGGTGTCCCGATCGCTTTTTGGAGTTATACAGCTCAAATAAAAGCTGCTGAAACACAAAAACAAATAGCTCTGGTAAATTATGAAAATGAAAGTATACAATTTATATCTGCTTTAGCACAATTAAACCTACAGTATGAAATAGCAAATACAACTGTTCAATATTTGGAGTCAACAGGTTTAACACAAGCAGAAGAAATATTAAGAACTGCAAAAACAGCTTATTCGGCAGGTGAAATTGGTTATTTTGAATTAATATTCGCAAACGAAGAATATTTTAACCGACAATTCAATTATTTGCAAGCCTTAGAAGATCTCAATCAAACAATTATTAATATCAATTATTTTATAAATAAATAAATTTAGTTTTATGAAAAAATATATTTTTATTTCACAATATCATTTTCTATTATACTATTTTTTGCTGCCTGTGGCAAAGTGAGTAAAACGGCAGAAGAACACGGAGATCATGAGGAGGAAGGCCATGACGAGCATGGTGATGAGCATGCAGGTAAATTGGCTATACTTACGCAGGACCAATTTAAATCAATTGATATTCAACTTGGGGATTTGGTGCAAAGAAATTTAACCGGAACCTTAACGGCAACAGGATATTTAAAGGTGCCTCCTCAAAATAAGGCAGATGTTACTGCTTTAGTGGGAGGAATTGTTCAGCAGATTTTTGTGAAGGAAGGTGAATATGTGAATAAAGGCAAAACATTGGTAACCATTGTAAATAAAGATTTTATTGGAATGCAGGAAAATTACCTTACAACAAAATCGGATTTGCTTTTTGCAGAACAAGAGTTAACACGGCAAAAGATTTTAAGTGTAAGTAACGTTTCTGCGCAAAAAAACTTGCAGCAAGCTCAGGCAAATTATAGTTCATTAAAAGCAAAATTAAGTTCATTAAAACAACAATTAGCATTATTGGGTATTAATGCCGAAAATTTGGATGCCGATAAATTAACATCAGTAATTTCTGTTACAAGTCCGGTAAGTGGATATGTTAGCCATATAGACGTAAATATTGGTAGTTCAGTCGAAATGTCACGAACAATTTTGGATGTGGTGGATAATTCACAATTGCACCTCGACCTGTTTGTATTTGAACAGGATCTAATGAAAATTAAGATCAACCAGAAGGTTAATTTTACGCTTACAAATTTACCTGGCAAGAGTTTTAGTGCAACAATTTTTGCTGTTGGGAGTGCATTTGAAAACGAAACAAAGTCCATTCCTGTTCATGCAATAATTACCGGCGAAAAATCCGGATTAATAGAAGGTATGAATGTTTCTGCTAATATTGAAATAGAAAATATTTCTACAACAGCAATTCCAACAAATGCAATTGTAACAGAAGCTGGAAGAGATTATGTATTTATATGGGCAATTGACCATCAATTAGAAGTAAATGCCGGTGGTGAACATGCACACGAAGGAGATGCACATGGACATGATGAAGCTGCTCACGCAGAAGAGGAACATGTGCATACGGAAGGAGAGGAGGTTGCGCACCACGAAGAGCCTAAGGTGATCACAACAATAGAAATGAAACCGGGTGATAAATATGTGTTTGAAAAAATGCCGGTTAAACGTGGAATCACAGAGGGTGGTTATACGGAAATAACGCCACTTGGCGACTATATGGAAGGAGAAAAAATTGTAATAAACGGGGCTTTTTATTTATTGGGCTCATTGAGTAATGAGGGTGAAGCACATGCACATTAAAATGAATGAATCATGAAATTTCAATTCAGTTTAACAATTATTAGTTTCGTAATGTTTTCGGAAGTTACTTTATCACAAAATTATTACAGACTTGCAAATGGGCCTGTATTAATTTCTGGGATATATGACGACAGTTTAATTATTGCTGAAAGTAATAGTTTATATTTTATTTTTGATTATCAAACCAATGAAGTAAACTTTAATTTACCTGTTAAATCATTGAAAAGTAATAACTACCAGATAGATTCAATTATAAAAATGGAATTTAAAAATGAAATAACATTTAAGGGAAAAATTATTGGTGAATATGATGCTACTAAAGAACATCCTCCTTTAATTGTAATAGTGGAAGGAGATTTGGAGTATAAAAATTATGTTATTCCTCTTTCCTTTAATGCGACTATTACGCACTTAAAATCAGGCAGTGCAAGTTGTAATTTTTCTGCTACAATAAATATGGATATCACTACATATTTTGATGAGGTGGAAAAAAAAGGTATTGAAAAATCTATAAATATTATTTTTAACGAATTGATTTTATACAAAATAAATTAGTACATGGGTGAAACTCTGTTCTCTCCTCCTGATTGCCAAAACCGGGATGTTGAGGGCAGGGTTAACACCCGCCATTTATGTAGCCAATTTTAAAAAAAAATGTGATGAAGTTACCAATCAACGACAAAAAATTTATATTTTTATTATTCGCAGTTTCCCTTGTGATCATTTTTAGAGATTCTATCTCTTACAGGGATAGAAATACCTATGCCACTTGCTCCATTTATTTATGCAGGATTTATTTTTGCAATAGGATATAAAGTATTATGGAGTGGTTTAAATGCCTTATTAAAATTACAATTCAGCAGCATCAATTTATTAATGTTGATCGCTGCTGTAGGTGCATTTTATTTAGGAGAATACCCCGAAGCTGCGGTTGTTATTGTATTGTACGTATTGGGCGAACGCTTGGAGGATATTGGAATTGAAAATAGTAAATC